>NZ_JTHF01000213.1 GCF_001043895.1 Methylobacterium indicum | reverse complement strand
TCGCCGCCACCGGGCCGGCGACCTCGATGAGGAGGCCGCGCACCGCCACCACCCGGCCGAAGGTCTCGACCTCCTCGATGCCGGCGAGCGCGGCGCGGGCGGCCTCGAGGCGCCCGGGGCCCGTCATCGCAGCATCCTGTTGAAACGAGCGGGTTTCCCGATCCCTGCCGCCGCCATTGCCGGATTCCATCAACGATCCATTTACCCCTCTCCTTAACACTGAGGCAGGTGGGATCCATGGCAGGCTCCCGGAGGTTCTCCGGGGGCGTGGCGCGGACGCAACATCGTGGGGCGGCTTCAGGGCGCGAGCCATTTAGCCGGCCCGGCAGGGCGGGATGCGGGTATGGTATCGCGATTCGGCCGGAGCGGAACGCAAACCCGTAAGGGCCACCACCGTCTTGCGGTTTGATAACCGCTTGCGGGACGGGAACAGGGTTTGTTAACCGTTATGGCCTAGCGTCGCGGTTCGGAAGACAACGGGCGTCCCCCACGGGCCGGTGGGAGACGGGCGGCGGGGGCTTGCCTTAACCCTTGAGGGCCAGGGCTTGGGGACCTGAGATGCGGGTACTTCTGATCGAGGACGACAGCGCGACAGCGCAGAGCATCGAGCTGATGCTCAAGTCCGAGAACTTCAACACTTACACGACCGACCTCGGCGAGGAAGGTGTCGATCTCGGCAAGCTGTACGACTACGACATCATCCTGCTCGACCTGAACCTTCCCGACATGTCGGGCTACGAGGTTCTGCGCTCGCTGCGGGTGGCGAAGGTCAAGACCCCGATCCTGATCCTTTCCGGCATGGCCGGGATCGAGGACAAGGTGAAGGGCCTCGGGTTCGGTGCCGATGATTACCTCACCAAACCTTTCCACAAAGATGAACTGGTCGCGAGAATCCACGCGATCGTGCGCCGGTCGAAGGGCCACGCGCAGTCGGTGATCACCACCGGGGACCTGATCGTGAACCTTGACCAGAAGACGGTCGAGGTGTCGGGCGCCCGGGTGCATCTCACCGGCAAGGAGTACCAGATGCTGGAGCTCCTCAGCCTGCGCAAGGGCACCACGCTGACCAAGGAGATGTTCCTGAACCATCTCTACGGCGGCATGGACGAGCCCGAGCTGAAGATCATCGACGTGTTCATCTGCAAGCTTCGCAAGAAGCTCGCGAATGCCAGCCAGGGCAAGAACTACATCGAGACGGTCTGGGGCCGCGGCTACGTGCTGCGCGAGCCGTCCGAGGAAGAGAACCGCATCGCGGTCTGATCGTGCGATCCCCCCTCCGGGGGGGCCGGACCAAAGAACCCCGCCCCGGCGGGGTTTTTTTGTGTCTGGAAACGGTCGCGACAATCGAGGGTGCGAGACGCGGGCGTCACCGGCCGCTCGCGCCGAGTCGTGCCCGGCGCCGGAATGGACAGGACAGGCCCCGGCACCAGCCGCGCGAGCGTCCCGGTGAGGCGTCGGGACCCGGCGCGGCGCTCGCGCAGCTGGAAAACCGGCGCGGTTTCGAGGCCGCTTTGCGGGGGCCCGAGGCGACCGCGGCCGACGGCGAGAGCCGTGACGGCAATCGAGCGGGTGCGGCGGGAGGTTCGAAGGGGGCGAGAGGATCTTCCCTCTCTCGCCTTGCGCCGGGCTGTGCAGCGAAGCGCTTGGGGCCACGCCGGGCGGACGGCACGGCCCACCGGATCGGCAAGCCGTGATCGGCCGCGAGGGCCGGCGGCGGTCCTCGCGAGGTCTGATAACCCGATCCGGAAGATCACTTCCGGATCGGGTACCACACGCCCGCGCGGCGCTTGAGCGGAGCCGATTTCCGCATCACGAAGCGATCAGGCGGAGATCGTATGACTCTCGCCCGGCCGCGGAGGCGAGCCGTCAGCGGGAGGCCCAGCGCAGGCCCGCGAGCGCCGCGGCCGCGCTCGGGAGCGCCGGCGCCGCGGTGGCGCCGACGGACGGTGCGGCGTGACCCTGATAGCTCGGGGCCGGCGCCGCATGGCTCGCGGCCAGGCCGAGATTCGCCAGACCCGGATTCGCCAGACCCGAATTCGCCAAGCCGCCGCTCGCTGCGGCGCGACCGTGCCGGTAGAGGCCGCGATGCTCGGGATCGGGCACCAGGGTCTCGGTGATGCCGATCACCGTCTCGGCGGCGCCGAGAAGCACCGCGCCGTCGGGCGCGAGCTGATCGGAGATCCGTCGCAGCACGTCGGCCTTCGTCGTCGTGTCGAAATAGATCAGCACGTTGCGGCAATAGACGATGTCGAAGGTGCCGAGCTGCTCGAACGGCTGCAGCAGGTTGAGCGGCCGGAAATCGACCATCTGGCGCAGGGATTCGGCGATGCGCCACTGCTCACCGACCTGGGTGAAGTGCTTCAGCATCAGCTGAACCGGCAGGCCGCGCTGGACCTCGAACTGGTTGTAGAGGCCGAGCTTGGCTTTCTCCAGCACTTCGGTCGAGAGGTCGGTGGCGACGATCTCGACCCGCCAGCCGGCGAGCCGCGGTGCGGCCTCGGCGAGCAGCATCGCCAGCGAATACGGCTCCTGGCCGGTCGAGGCGGCGGCGCACCAGATCCGCAGGCGGCGCTGGTTGGCCCGCGCGGCGAGCGCGCCGGGCAGCAGCACGTCGCGGAAGAGGTCGAACGGGGTCCGGTCGCGGAAGAAGAAGGTCTCGTTGGTGGTCATCGCCTCCACGACCGCCCGTTCGATGGCGCCGTCGCGGGCGACGCGCAGGCAGCCGACGAGCTCGGTCAGCCCGGCGAGGTTGAAGCGCCGGCAGACCGGCGACAGGCGACTCTCGACCAGGTAGCGCTTCTCCGCCGTCAGGGCGAGGCCGGAGCGTTGCTTGAGGTAGGCGCGGAGGAAATCGAATTCGGTCTCGGTCATCGGCGCGGCATCCTCCCCCGGATCCGTGGCAGGACGCGCATCAGTGGCCGGGGCCGGCGATGGCGGAGCGGAGGGCCGGGCCGAGGCCTGACAGCGGCAGGATGTCGTGGGCGTAGCCGGCCCGCACCAGGCTGCCGGGCATGCCCCATACGGTGGACGAGGCCTCGTCCTGGGCCAGCATGACGCCGCCGGCATCGACGAGGGCCTGGGCGCCCTTGGTGCCGTCCGAGCCCATGCCGGTGAGCACCACCGACAGGGTGGCGGCCCCGTAGACCTCGGCGGCGGCGCGGAACATCACGTCGACCGCCGGCCGGCAGAAATTCACCGGCGGTCCGTCGTTGAGCTGGATCACCGCCTCGGCGGCGCTCCCCGACAGGGCCATGTGGCGCCCGCCGGGGGCGACGTAGACGACGCCCGGGCGCACCGGCTCACCATGCTTGGCCTCCGCCGCCGGCAGGCCGATCCGGGCGCCGAGATGCTCGGCGAACACCGCCGTGAAGACCGGCGGCATGTGCTGGACGATGAGGATCGGGACGCGCCGCAGGGTCACGGCGCCGATGCTCTCCAGCACCTCGCCCACCGCCCGGGGGCCGCCCGTGGAGGCCCCGACGAGCAGGCAGCGGGGTGCGGCGACCCGCAGCGGCCGCGGACGGGTCGAGACCGCCGCGGGAGCCGGGCGCGGCGCGGGGGCCGAGAGCGGCGCGGCGATCCGCTCGACCGGCGCGGCCCCGGCAAGGCTCGGGCGCTCGGAATGCGCCGCCGGGCGGGCGCGGGGCCGGTTGCGCAGATCGGCGCCGAGCATCCGGATCTTCTGGACCAGGTCCTCGCGGAAGCTCGCCTGGGTGGTGACGCCGCGATTGCCCTCGGGCTTGGGCAGATAGTCGATGGCGCCGAGCGCCAGGCAGCGCAGCGAGATCTCGGCGTTGCGCTGGGTCAGGGTCGACATCATGACGACCTGGAGCCCGGGGCGCTTGGCCAGCATCTTGGGCAGGGCCTGGGTGCCGTCGAGCTCGGGCATCTCGATGTCGAGGAGCACGATGTCGGGCTGGACCCGGTCGAGGGCGTCGAGCGCGATGCGGCCGTTGGCGGCGGTGCCGACGATCTCGCAGCCGGCCTCCTCCAGCCAGCGCGAGACCAGGCCACGCACCACCACGGAATCGTCGGCCACCAGGACGCGGATGCGTGGTCCGGCGCTCGGGGACGGGTTGGAGGGCGCGGCGGAGGCGGCCATGGCGTTTCTCGGTCGGCGCCGCGACGGGGCGGGCCAGGGGGATCGGTCCCGGGTCGAGCCGGGGCTTCTTATCGGGTCGGCCCCGGGCGGGGCCCGCTCTGCCGTCGGCCCCGGGCAGGGCCGACGGCGCGGTCGCACCTATGCAAGGCCGACCGCCTGGAGCTTGGCGGTCATGATGTCCTTGTCGAAGGGCTTCATGATGTACTCGTCGGCGCCGGCATGCAGGGCCCGGGCGATCGACGCGACGTCGTTCTCGATGGTGCAGAACAGGACCTTCGGGTGGTCGCCCTCCGGCAGCCGCCGCAGGGCGCGCAGGAACTCGTACCCGTCCATGTGCGGCATGTTCCAGTCGAGGAGCACCGCGTCGGGCATCGCCGACCGGCATTGCTCGACCGCCTCGCGGCCGTCCTCGGCCTCCGCGACCCGGAAGCCCAGGCCCTCGATGATCCGGCGCGCCACCTTGCGGATCACCGCCGAGTCGTCGACGATCAGGAACGTTCTCATCCGGCCGGTCCCGCGTCAGGCGGCGGTGGCGGCGGGCCGCTCGTCGCCGAAGGCCAGGACCGCCTCGACGTCGAGGATGATCAGGAGGCGCCCGTCGAGGCGGTGCACCCCGCGCGAGACCGCGCGCCAGCGGGTGTCGAGATGGACCGGGTTCGGCTCGTAGGTGTCGTTGGCGAGCTTCATCACCTCGCCGACCTGGTCGACGAGCAGGCCGTAGGCCTCGCCGCCATGTTCCAGGCCGACCGCCATGTTGCGGCCGTCGCCGGTGCGGTCGGGCAGGCCGAGGCGTCGGCGCAGGCACAACGCCGTGACGACCCGGCCGCGCAGGTTGAGCAGGCCCTTGATCTCCGGCGGCGACAGCGGGACGTCGGTGAGGTTGGTGGCGATGAAGACGTCGTGCACCCGGTCGATCGGCAGGCCGAACAGCTCGTCGCCCAGGAGCACGGTGACGTAGTCGGTGGTCTCGCCGGTCGCTTGCGTGGGGGTGCCGGCGGTGTTCGTGTTGGCGGCCATCATGGGCGGGGCTCGGGCGTGTGAGGGGGATCGGGCGCCCGGACGCGTCTATGCGCGCATCCGGGCGATCGCGGTCAGCGGATCACGCCGCGGCGTCGAGGGGGGTGCTGGCGATCTCGTTCACCGCCGCCACGAGGCCCGAGCGATCGAATTTCGCCACGCAATCGGCGACGCCGAGGGCCCGGGCGCGGGCGATCGAGTCCGGCGCCATCGTGCCGGCGAGCGCCACCACCGGCATCTCGGCGAGCCGGCCGCCGGCCTTGCGCATCGCTTCGATCAGGTCGAAGCCCGAGCGGCCCGGCATCTCGAGATCGCAGACCACGAGGTCGGTCCGCGCCTCGCCGAGAAGATGGCGCATCGCCTCCTCGGCATCGGCGGCCTGGGCGACGCGGAAGCCCGCGGCCTTGAGGACCGGGGTCAGCATCTCGCGGAAGAACGCCGAGTCGTCGACGAGGAGCAGGCTCGGCGCCTTCGGCACCGCCCGGTGGGTCGGCTGGCCCCAATCGTCGTGGGCGAGCGGCAGGTAGTGGGCGATGTTGACGATCTCGGTCGCCCGGTTGCGCACCACCGCCGAGCCGATCAGGTCCGAGCGCTCGGTCACCAGCTCGACGTCGAGCACCTCGTCGACGATGTCGACGATCTCGTCCACCACGAGTCCCATCGAGCGTTCGCCGTCGGAGAACACCACCAGGGCCTGGGCGCCGTCGCGCTTCATCGCCTGCGCCGGATCGGCCGGGACGAGGGGCATCAGGCGACCGCGATACTGGATCAGCGGACGTCCGCCGACCCACTCGATCTTCGAGGCGTCGATCTCCTCGAGGCGCGTGACGAGGGAGAGCGGCACCGCCTTGAGCGCGTCGCCGCCGCCCTTGAACACCAGCAGCGTCACGGCCTGATCGCCCGCGTTCTCGTCGCCCTCGGCCTCGGCCTCGATCTCGCCGGGCTGGCCGCTCGCCGTGCCCGACCCGACCATCCGGGCGACGCCGTTGGGATCGATGATCAGCACCACCGCCCCGTCGCCGAGGATCGTGTTGCCGGAGAAGAGCGGAATGTGCCGCAGCTTCGAGGACATCGGCTTCACGACGATCTCTTCCGTGTGGAAGACGCCGTCGACCAGGATGCCGAAGCGCTGGCGCCCGACCTGGCTCACCACCACGAAGCCCTCGTCGGTCGAGGCCGGGGCGTCGGGCGCGTCGAGCCCGAGCATCGCCGCCACCGGGACGATCGGCAGCAGACGGTCGCGCAGGCGCAGGACCGGCGAGCCGTTGATGCGCTCGACCGCGTGATCGGTGCCGGGCTGCACCCGCACCAGCTCCAGGACGGAGACCTGCGGGATCGCGAACCGGTGCTCGCGGGCCGAGACGATGAGCGCCGCGACGATGGCCAGCGTCAGCGGGATCTTGATCGTGAAGGTGGTGCCGGCGCCGAGCTGGGTCTGGATGTCGATCGTGCCGCCGATCAGCTCGATATTGGTCTTCACCACGTCCATGCCGACGCCGCGGCCGGAGACCGAGGTGACGGCCTTGGCGGTGGAGAAGCCGGCGTGGAAGATGAACTTCGCCACCTGGGCGTCGGTCATCCGCTCGACCTCGGCCTCGGTCGCGACGCCGCGCTCGACCGCCTTGCGGCGGATCGCCGACAGGTCGAGACCCTTGCCGTCGTCGGCGATCTCGATCGTGATCGTGCCGCCCTCGTGGAAGGCGTTGAGGCGGATCGTCCCCTTCTCGGGCTTGCCGGCGGACTTGCGCTCCGCGCCCGACTCGATGCCGTGGTCGGCCGAGTTGCGCACCATGTGGGTAAGCGGGTCCTTGATGACCTCGAGGACCTGGCGGTCCAGCTCGGTCTCGGCGCCCTGCATCACCAGGTCGATCTTCTTGCCGAGTTCCGACGAGAGATCGCGCACGACCCGCGGCAGCTTCTGCCAGGCCGAGCCGATCGGCTGCATGCGGGTCTTCATGACCCCCTCCTGCAGCTCGGCGGTCACGTGGGAGAGGCGCTGCAGCGGCACCTTGTAGTTGCCGTCCTCGTGACGGCGGGCGATCTCGAGGAGCTGGTTGCGGGTCAGCACCAGCTCGGACACCATCGTCATCAGGTGCTCGAGGGTGTCGACGTTCACCCGGATCGTCTGCACCTTGCTGACCGGGCCGTTCTCGGTCTCGGGCGCGGCGGCCTCGGCGCGGGCCGGCGCGGCGGCGCGGGGCTCGACGGGAGCGGCCTCCTGCCGGACGGGCTCCGGACGCGCCGCCGGCCGGACCGGCTCGGGCTCGGCCAGCGGGGCGAGGGCCACGGGAGCGGGCGCCTCGATCTCGACGGCGGTGTCGCGGAACGCGCGCTCGAGGTCGTCGAGGGAGACCTCGCCGGGCTTCAGGGCGCGCTCCAGCACCTGGAGCACCAGGGTGCCGGAGGTGGCCGGGGCGGCGACAGGCACCGGCTCGGGCGCCGGTGCCGGTGCCGGTTCCTCCGACATGCGCTCGAGGGCGCCGATCAGGTCCTCGTCGATCCCGGCCGGCTCGCCGCCGGTGCGCTCCAGCTCGGCCAGGATCAGCTTGATCCGGTCGAGGGTCTGCAGGATCAGGCTGACGGCCGGGCTCGTCACCGGCATCCCGTCGCGGAACTTGCCCATCAGGGTCTCGGCGGCATGCGCCAGCGCCTCGAGGCGGGGCAGGCCGAGGAACCCGCAGGTCCCCTTGATGGTATGAACCAGCCGGAAGATATTCCGCAGGATCGTCTGGTTGTTCGGATCCTGCTCGAACCGGACGAGCTCGAGGTCGACAGTGTCCAGATGCTCCCCGGACTCCGTCAGGAACTCACGCAACAAATCGTCCATCGCGGCCACTCGTCGATCCACGCAGGATCTCTGCGCAGACCTACGCTGCCACGGGAGCCTTTATGATCCGTTGCCGGGAAGCCTCATACTGTGCCGGCTCTGGGTACAAGTCGCCCGGGATCGGTGGAAATCCCGGGTCGCGCGAGAGAAAACAGAGGAGAGGCGGGACCGGGCCCGCGACCGGCCCTAGGGTTAGATGCCGTTACCGCCGTCGTGACGGTCGCCGGAATCCTGGACCTCCTCGACATCCTCGGCCGGAGCGGCGGCCGGCTCGGCCCGGATCGTGACCGTGTCGCCCTCGATCGAGAACCGCACGTCCATCTGGGCGGCGCGGGCGACGAGGCCGGCATAGAACGGCTGGATCGCGTGGGCATCGACGGTACCGCTCTCCGGCGCTCCTGCGATCAGCGTCTCGACGTGGGGGGGGATGCGGGCATAGGCGCCCTTGGCGGTCAGCACGAAGACCGGCGCCTCGGCCTCGCCGGTGATCGACACGTCGATCACGCCGCCGCGGGGGATCGCCGTCACGGCGATGACCACGAGGTTGAGGACGAGCTTCACCTTGTTCTTCGGGAAGAGCGCCCGCGGCGCGGTCCAGGTCAGCTTGGTCTTCTCGTCGCCGAACATGCCGCGGGCGACGTTCTCGGCATCGGCGAGATCGATGCTGGCCCCCGCCGAGCCCGCGGCCCCGAAGGCGATGCGGGCGAATTGCAGCCGGGCCGAGGCCTGCTTGGCGCTCTTGCGGATCAGGTCGAGGGCGAAGTCGCGCATCTCGGCGCTGTCCTCGTCCTCCAGCACCTCGAGGCCGTTGACGATGGCGCCGACCGGGCTGATCACGTCGTGGCAGACCCGCGAGCAGAGCAGCGCCGAGAGGTCGAGGGCGTCGAGGGTGACGGTGGTCATGGGGGCGCTCCGCGGGGCCGGCAGGGTCAGGACGTCGGTCTTGGGACGTGGAGCTCGAGACCTGGGTCCCGAGACGTGGATCGCGGCGGCTCCCGCCACGGTTTGCCGGCACGGATAGCCGCCGCGGGCCGGTTTGAAAAGGCGATCGCGCGGCAGCGGGGCGGGCGCACGCATCGACAAACCCGCTGCCGCCGGGCATGACGAACGGATGACGCCCGCCCTCACCCTCGACCGCGCCCCCACGCAACCCGAGCGCGACGCCGTCGCGGTCCGGCTCGCCGCGATCGCCGTCGCGGCCGGCGAGATCCTGCGGGACTTCGAGCGCGGCGGGTGCAGCCACCACCTCAAGGCCGACGGCTCGCCGACGAGCCAGGCCGACCTCGCCGCCGAGGCGCTGATCGTCGCCGCGCTCGCCGAGGCCTGGCCCGGCATCCCGGTGATCGCCGAGGAGACCGCCGCCGAGGCCGCTCCGGCCGCCCTCTTCTTCCTGGTCGATCCCCTCGACGGGACGAAGGATTTTTTGAAGGGCACCGGCGAGTACACGGTCAACATCGCCCTCGTGGCGGGCGAGCGTCCGGTCGCCTCGGCGCTCGCCGCGCCCGCCCTCGGCCGGGTCTGGACCGCGGGCGTCGGCGCCGCCGAAGCCTCGATCGTCGCCGGCCGTCCCGGCGCATTCCGGCCCGTCGCGGCCCGGCCGCTTCCCGGGGAGGGAATGACGGCGCTGGTCAGCCGCAGCCACGGCGAGGCGGCGGACGAGGCCTGCCTCGCCGGCCTGCCGATCGGGCACCGGCGCGGGGTCTCCTCGGCGCTCAAGTTCGGCCTGATCGCCTGCGGCGAGGGCGACGTCTACGTGCGCTGCGGCCCGACCATGGAGTGGGACACCGCCGCCGGCGACCACATCCTGACCGAGGCCGGCGGCTGCCTCGTCGGCCCGGACGGGCGACCGTTCGGCTATGGCCGCCACCCCGGCCAGTACCGCAACGGCCCGTTCGCGGCGTTCGGCGACCCGTCGCAGGCCGCCCGCGCGGTGCTGCCGGAAAGATGCCCGGCGCGGGGAGCCTGAGCCGGCTCAGCCGCCGATCGCGGCGTCGCGCCGCAGATCCGGCCAGCGCGCCTCGGCGGCATCGAGGAGTTCGGGACCGGCCCGCCGCCGACGCTCCGCGTCTCGGAACAGATACAGACGATCCCCGTACAGGCTCGCCACCAGGGGATCGGCCTCGACGAGCCGACCGGCGACGATTCCCTCCGGGTCGCAGCCGCCGAGGCGCGGGGCGTAGACCTCCGGCGCCCGCGCGAAGGCGCCCCGGTTCGCCGCGCTGGAAAAGCGCCAGACGAGGCCGGTCCAGACGTAGTCGTGGGCATCCGACCCGGAGACCGGCTCGGAGCCGAGCCGGTAGGAGACCGGATCGTAGCCCCGGAGCGCGAGCCCGGTCAGGGGATCGGCGGCGTACAGGGACGGCACGCCGAGCGGGATCTCCGCCGATGCCGGTGCGACGAGCGCCGCAGCGGGGAGAAGCGACAGCAGGCCGCGCCGCGTTAACCAGATCTTGCCCATATCCGCAGCATTCGTGGCATCCCGCCGCCGTCCGCGCCGGCCTGCCGCCGGGAATCGGCGGGGCCGGTCACGACCTCTCTTAAGCCGGGATGCCTAACGAATGCTCTCAGCCTCCTCCGCCTCCTCGGCCCGGCAGAGCCCCGGAATGTCGCGTCGGCGCGCCCTCGCGGCCCTGCTGCTCGCCGCCACGGTTCTGCCCGCTGCCCTGCCGGGCGCCGCCGCCGCGCAGGGACGCCGGCCTGGCGATCCCGGCACGTTCCAGCCGCAGGAGATCATCGATTCGGGCCACCAGTTCTTCGGCTCGGTCTCGCGCGGCCTCGCCCTGACGGTCCAGGAGGCGACGCGCCGCTGGGGCGAGCCCAACGGCTACATCCTCGGCCAGGAAGCCTCCGGGGCGATCATCGGCGGCGTGCGCTACGGCGAGGGCACGCTGTTCACCCGCAATGCCGGCCAGCGCAAGGTGTACTGGCAGGGCCCGTCCCTCGGCTTCGACGTCGGCGGCGACGGGGCCCGCAGCATGATGCTGGTCTACAACCTGCCGCGGGTGAACGCGCTCTACCGCCGCTTCGTCGGCATGGACGGCTCGGCCTACGTGGTCGGCGGCTTCGGCATGTCGGCGGTGACCGCCGACAACATCGTGGTGGTGCCGATCCGGGCCGGCGTCGGCGCCCGGTTCGGGATCAATATCGGCTATCTGAAGTTCACCGACGCGCCGACCTGGAACCCGTTCTGAGGTTTTGCGCCGCCCACGTCGCCCCGGCCGGGCCACGCTGGTCCTCGCGGCCGTCCCGTGGCAGGGTCCGGCCGCGACGCCGGCGCCACCGTGCCGGGCCGCGCCGATCCGCTGCAACCGTCCGTGCGGGGCTCCGCCCGGACGCCGAGAAAGTATCGCCCGGGTGATCGAGTCCCTGATGTTCGTGGCGCTGGGGTTCCTCGGCGCCAGCCTGTGCGCCCTCCTGGTGCTGCCGGCGCTCAATGCCCGGGCCGAGCGCCTGACGCGCCGCCGGCTCGAGGCGCTCTACCCGATGTCGATCGTCGAGCTGACCGCCGAGAAGGATCATCTGCGGGCGGAATTCGCCGTCCGCGAGCGCCAGCTCGAGCGCCGGGTCGAGGAGGCACAGGCCGCCCGGCAGGCCGAGATGGAGGAGACGGGCCGGCGCATGGTGCGCCTCGGCACGCTCGCCACCGAGATCGAGCGTCGGGACGCCCGGCTCGCCGAGCTGGAGCGCGACCTCGTCGAGGCCCGCGGCGGTCTCGCCCGGGGCGAGGGCGAGCTGGCCGAGGCCCGCACCGCCCGGGCGGCGGCCGAGGAGGCGATGCGCGCACTGGAGGGCCCCTACCAGCGAGCGCTGTCCGACCTCGCGACGCTGCGCGCCGAACTCGAGGCGGTGAGCCGGGGGCAGGCCGAGGCCGAGACCGCCCGGGGCGTCGCCGAGGAGCAGGTGCGGGCGGCCCGCGGCAAGGTTGCCGAGGCAGGCGAGAGCGTCGCCACCGCCGCCCGCGGGCAGATCCAGGCCCTCGAGAACGCGCTCGCCGATCTCACCACCCGCCACGCCGCCGAGATCGAGGCCGCCCGCGCCGAGATCGCACGGCTGCAGGAGGCGGTTCGGGCGGCCGGCACGCCCCCGGCGGAGATCGCGAGCCAGAACGCGCTTCTGGAGCGCCGGATCGCCGAGGTGGCCGACGCGCTGATGCGGGGACAGGACACGGGACACGACAAGGGGCAGAGCCGGCCGGAACCGCGGATGCCGCCGGCGACGACGTTGTCGCCGGCTGCGCCGCGCACGGCTCCCGCCACGGCCGGTTGACGGAAGGATGCGGTGTGCTCAGGGGCACATCGCGTGCGATCGGACCCCGTCATCGGGCGACCGCGCGACGCTGGAAACAGCGTGGAAACATCGCTCAAGCCGTTGCCGCCGTTCGGCTTTCGCGCTCCGTCGCCACGACGGCGGCGTAACCTGACCTCGGCGCGACGCGCCCTGCGGCACCCCGCGACCCTTGTCAGGTCGCCGGTTTCGGGCCATCTCGCTGCGACTTCCCACGTTTTGCAAGGCTTCGACAGACATGATGCTCAGGCCGATGTCGCTCGCCCTCCTGACTGCCGGCAGCCTGATGCTGCTCGCCGCTCCGGCTTCGGCCCAGCGGGACGACCCCAACCTGAAGAAGTACTGCACCGGCGATTACATGACCTATTGCGGCAACCTGCCGCCGGAAAGCCCCGAGGTCGATCGCTGCTTCGAGAAGAACATGAAGAAGATCTCGGTCAACTGCAAGCGCGCGATCGATTTCTACGAGCAGACGCACAAGAAGTAAGGCGGCGACGCCTCCGGACGAGGTCGTTTGGAGGCGCGTCGACATGAGGCGCGCGCCTCCCCGACCCGCCTCCGCTCACGCCGAGGCCTGTTCGCGGCTCGCGACTTCCAGCGCTTCGGCCAGGTCCTCGATGCTGAAGGGCTTGCGCAGAACGGTCTCGCCGGGGCCCGGGCGGGGCCCCTCCTGCTCGTCGCCCGCCGGGTGGCCGGTGGCGAACACCACCTTCAGGTCGGGACGCCGCCGCCGCGCCTCGGCGGCGAGCGTCGGGCCGTCGATGCCCGGCATCACCACGTCGGTGAACAGCACCGCCACCTCGCGCTCCCCGTCGAGGACGGCGAGAGCCGCCGCCCCGTCGGCGGCCGTGACGGTCCGATAGCCGAGCTCGCCGATCGTCTCGGCGCTGGCGAGCCGCACTGCGGCGTCGTCCTCCACCACCAGGATCGTGCGCCGGGCCCGGCCGGGCGACGGCGCCGCGAGCCGCGCCCGCCCGGCATCCTCGACCGGCAGCCCGTCGCGGCTCACCGGCAGGGTCAGGGTGATGGCGGTGCCCTGCCCCGGCTGACTGTCGATCCGCACCCGCCCGCCCGACTGGGTGACGAAGCCGTAGACCTGGCTCAGGCCGAGACCGGTGCCCCGCCCCTGCGGCTTGGTGGTGAAGAACGGCTCGAAGGCTCGCGCCACCACCTCGGGCGGCATGCCGGTGCCGGTGTCCCGGACCGTGATCGACACGCCCTGGATGCCGTCCTCCAGGCTGCCCGGTGCGATCTCGAGGACGAGGCGCCCGCCCCCCGGCATCGCGTCGCGGGCATTGACCGCGAGGTTGAGGATCGCGTTCTCGAGCTGGTTCTGGTCGACGAAGATCGGCGGCGGGTCGGCCATCAGGCGCGTCTCGACCTTCACGGTCTCGCCGAGGGTGCGCCGCAGGAGGTCGACCATGCCGGCGACGAGGCGGTTCGGGTCGGTCGGGCGCGGCTCCAGCGGCTGCTGGCGGGCGAAGGCGAGGAGCCGGTGGGTGAGCTTGGCGGCCCGGTCGGTGCCGTCGAGAGCACCGGCGATGAAGCGGCCGACATCGGTGTCGCCCCGGGCGATGCGGCGCTGGACCAGCTCCAGGGAGCCGGTGATGACCGCGAGCAGGTTGTTGAAGTCGTGGGCGATGCCGCCGGTGAGCTGGCCCACCGCCTCCATCTTCTGCGATTGGCGCAGCTGGCTCTCGGCCGAGAGGCGCTGGGCGTGCTCGCGCTTGAGATCGGCGAGCGCCTGCTCCTCGGCCCGGGCGCGGGCGAGCGCCAGCCAGGCCATCAGCACCAGGGTCAGGGCCGAGACCGTGGCGACGAGGCCGTAGACCCGCAGGTTGTCGTACCAGCGGTCGAGGGCGACGATCGTCTCGACCGAGAAGGCGACCTCGACCGGGTAATCGCCGATGCGGCGCCAGGCATAGAGCCGCTCGGCCTCGCCGGGCGGGGTGCCGGTGGCCGCGCCGCCCTGCGGCCGGGCGCGGATCGCCCGCAGGAGCGGGTCGGTCGGCCCCAGGCGTTCGTCGGTCTCCGGGCCCGGCGGCTCGCGCACCAGCACGGCGCCGTCGGCCCGCAGCAGCATCGCCCGGTGCGCCGTCGGGGCGGCGATCTCGGCGTAGAAGCGGGCGAAGTACTCGGTGCCGAGCGCGATCACGATCACGCCGTCGAAGCGGCCGTCCTCGGTCGAGCGTCGCCGGCTGACCATGAAGGCGGCGGTGCCGTCGGGCTCCCGCAGGGCGGGGCTGACATAGATGCCGATGTCCTTGGGGCGATGCACCGCGTAGATGTCGCGCTCGGCGAGGTCGCGTCCGAGATCGGCCTCGCGGCTCGAGGCGCGGATCCGCCCCTGCGGGTCCACCACCCAGACCGCCCGGGCCTGGGCCAGCGGCGCCTTCAGGCTGGCGAGGAAGCCGCCGGTGGCGGGAGTCGAGATCTGGGTCCAGCTGCGGTCGAAGATGTAGTCGTCGACCCGGTCCATCGCGAGTTCGGCGGTGTCGAACACCTTCGAGGCGTGCTCGTGCATCACCGCGGCGGTGCGCACGACGGCGCTGTCCTCCTCCCGCAGGACCTCGGCCCGGTTCCACCACGCCGCACCCACCAGGACGACGCAGGGCACCAGGAAAGCCGCGGCGACGAGGAGCTGGTGCAGCCGCACCGTCGAAAGGCTCACGGGACACTCACAAACGCGACGGGGAGCCGACGCGGCGATCGGCCAGAAGCTTAACCGTTCGTTAACGGGAAGGCGAGCGAAACGAGCGCGGCCCCACCCCGTCGGCCTCCGGCTTTCCCGGGCGGTGTGTCGCCCGGGCATCGGCCGAAAGCCCCGGGGAGACCGGAGGCGGGCCGTCGCCGCACTCTTCCGGCCCGGGCTCCAACACCCTCTTAACGGCCAAGCTCGAATGCGGTGCAACCCCCGCGCCGCCCGGGCTCGCCTCGCACGGCGCGGGCCGCTATGGTGCCGCCGCCACGCTTGCCGCCCGGATTTCGCCCGTGTTCCGTCCCCGTACCCTCGTCCTCCTCGGTCTGATCGCCCTCTCGGCCGCCGCCTGCGGCCGGCGCGGCCCGCTCGAGCCGCCGCCCGCCGCGGCGCCGACGGCTCCGCCGAAGGCGAGCCCCGGCGCGAGCGCCGCGCGGCCGAAGACCGGAGCGGCGGCCGTCAACACGCTGCCGGGCGGCGTCGGGCTCGCGGCCGGGGCCTCGGTCCCGGACGAGGAGGACGAGCTGCCCGCCGCCGCCGTCGCCCCCCCGACCGGCATCCCGGCCCCGACCGTGTCGTCCTCGCGCCGCCGCAAGGGCTTCACCATTCCCCAGGAGCCGTTCCCGCTCGATCCGCTGCTGTGACGGCGCCGACGTGAGGGTGCCAAGGCGGTCCGGTTTCGTGTAGAGGGCGCCTCGCGCCGGATGCGGCGCGCCAGCGCCCCCGGTCCATCGGTCTCTCTGCCATGCATCACTTCACCTACCGCGACGGCGTGCTCCACGGCGAGGACGTCGACCTGGCACGGCTCGCGGGCGCGGTCGGCACCCCGTTCTACTGCTACGCCTCCGCCACCCTGGAGCGGCACTACCGGGTCTTCGCCGAGGCCTTCTCGGGCGACGACGCGCTGGTCTGCTACGCCATGAAGGCGAATTCGAACCAGGCGGTGCTCGCCACCCTGGCGCGGCTCGGCGCCGGCATGGACATCGTCTCGGAGGGCGAATTGCGCCGGGCGCTCGCCGCCGGCGTGCCGGGCGAGCGGATCGTGTTCTCGGGCGTCGGCAAGACCGAGGGCGAGATGGCCGCCGCGTTGGATGCCGGCATCCTGTGCTTCAACGTCGAGAGCGAGCCGGAGCTGGAGCAGCTGTCGCGGGTGGCCGCCGCCAAGGGCGCGACGGCGCCGGTCTCGATCCGGGTCAACCCGGATGTCGACGCGCGTACCCATGCCAAGATCTCGACCGGCAAGTCCGAGAACAAGTTCGGGATCCCGATCTCGCGGGCGCGCGAAGTCTATGCCCGGGCCGCCGGCCTGCCGGGCCTGTCGCTCGTCGGCGTCGACATGCATATCGGCAGCCAGATCACCGATCTGGCGCCCTACGACAACGCCGCCGCCCTGCTCTGCGGGCTCGCCCGCGACCTGATGGCCGCCGGTCACAGGCTCCACCACGTCGATTTCGGCGGCGGCCTCGGCATTCCGTACCGGGACGACAACGCCCCCCCGCCCGACCCGGCCGCCTTCGCGGCGGTGCTGCGGCCGCATTTCAAGCCGCTCGGCCTGAAGCCCGTCTTCGAGATCGGCCGGATGATCGCCGGCAATGCCGGCGTGCTGGTCACCCGGGTGCTCTACGTGAAGCACGGCGAGGGCCGCACCTTCGTGATCGTCGACGCGGCGATGAACGACCTGATCCGCCCGACCCTCTACGAGGCCTACCACGCCCTGCGCCCCGTGGCCGAGCCGAAGCCCGAGGCCGGGCGGGTCACCGCCGACGTGGTCGGCCCGGTCTGCGAGAGCGGCGACTACCTGGCGCTCGCCCGCGAGATGCCCGAGGTGAAGCCCGGCGACCTGATCGCCGTGATGTCGGCGGGCGCCTACGGCGCCGTGCAGGCCTGCACCTACAACACCCGGCCCCTCGTGCCCGAGGTGCTGGTGCGGGGCGCCGACCACGCGGTGATCCGGCCGCGGCAGAGCTACGAGGG
>NZ_JTHF01000212.1 GCF_001043895.1 Methylobacterium indicum | reverse complement strand
GCTCGGCCAGCAAGGCGCGCCGCCATCGGAACAGCAGGCTGGAGTGCAGACCGTGCCGGCGGGCTACCTCCGAGGCGGTCGTGGCGGGATCGTCCGCCTCGGCCAGGATGGCGCGCTTCTGCTCGAGCGACCAGACGCGGCGGGTGCCCGCAACGACAACGTGAGGAGAGTTGGTCATAGGTCCAGACACAGGGCCGATACAGCGCCATCTGACGCCAGACACTGTATCCAAAGCAAAGCACTACAGGCACAAGGCGGCCTTCACCGAGCGCTTACTCTACCGCTTGTGCTCGCCGCGGTTCACCGCGCGGCTGAGCGAGGTGCCGACGGTTCGCCCCGCCGTTCAGTAAAATCGCCTGCACCTTGGCGGCTCGACGACGACGCCGAGCCTCAGGCGCGCCGCTTCTTGACCAATCGCCGCGTGTCGACCTGGAACGGCGTCGGCGCTGCGGCCAGGATCGGCTTCCACGTCGCGCTCCAGTCTTCGAGGGGGGCAGAATCGGACTTGTGGACGAGGTCGAGGAAGGCGAGCCCGAGCTCGGCGGTGGCCCGTTTCACCAAGGGGTTCAGCGGCCCGCCGTTCCGTAGAGAGCGGTCGGTGAAGACGCTGTGCGGACCGCCCTGGAACACGACCAAGGCCTTCTGGGGGGTCGGGATCGCCGTGTAGACGTCGATGCGGTCCTGGACGGGCGAATAGCGGCCCGGGACGCGGATCGTGTCCTCCGTCGTGGTGACATGGAGCGTGGGGACGTCGACCGAAGCGAGGACCGCCGCGAGGTCGGTCTCGCCGTAGAAGGGCGGCGCCGAGATCACAATGCTCGCCGTGAACCGCGGGTCCCGGAAGCCTACGGGCTTCCCGTCGCGGATCACCTGAGCGCCGGTGAGGATTAGGGTCGTGTTTGCCCCGAAGGAGTGCCCAGCCGCGACGATGCGCTTTCGGTCGATGGCGGCATGGAAGGGGCCGTCACGCTGCAACAGGCGGTCGAGGCCGAAGCTCACGTCCCGCGTCCGCTCGATGGCCTCGCGCTCGTCCGCTGCGCCGCCGAGGCGGTCGAGGAGCATGAGAGGGTTGCCTTGCCACAGCGTCTCGTCGCTGCCGACGTGCTGGATGTGCAGGCTGGCGACACCGCGTGCTGACCATCCCTCACCGAGGTAGCTATAGCCCTTTCGGGAGCCGCCGAGCCCGTGTGAGAAGACGATCAGCGGGACCTGACCATTTCGTGTCGAGGCGGCCGGCCAATAGAGCCGGGCCGGCACCACACGGTCGCGGGCCGCGTCGACCCATTCAAAGTCGATGAACCGGGCCTCGTCCGTCTTTGAGAGCGCCAGAGCCGACCGGCGTAGGAGCAGGCTTCCGGCACCAGCCGCCAGCACCAAGGCGCCGAAGCGACGGCGGTCGAGGCCATGCGATGCTGCTCCGGTAGAGGTGGGCGGCTCGGATGGGGCGGCGTCGAAGATGGCCATAGATGTCTCGCAGGAGCCCGGCTGTCGGACCGTACCGGCCAAAACCTTGTGGCTTCGGTTTGACGCTGATGGGCTCGGTCGGATGTGTTCCATCGCACGATCACGAGCCTAAACTTGCGGCCCGTTGGTGAAGGTCGGTTTAGGATCCAAAGCCGCGGCACGGAGCACCATGGGCGATCAGCGCCGCTTCACGAGACCAGTAGGCACCGATCGGCTACGATCCCTGCCATATGCAACCTCTACAGCTCCGCCCGCTCCCAGGACGAGATCCGGCGCACCTTCGCGGTCGACCGCGACGAGACCGGCAACCTGCCGCCGCTGACCGGGATCTTCCCCGACCAGATGGCGCCTGTTGTCCACGCCGCCGGAGGCGAGCGGGTGCTGACGATGATGCGCTGGGGCTTCCCGCCGCCGCCGAAGGTCGGCACCCAGCCGGTCACCAACGTGCGCAACGTCGCTTCGCCCTACTGGCGGCCCTGGCTCAAGCCGGCGCATCGCTGCCTGGTGCCGGTCACATCGTTCAGCGAGTACGCCGATACGAAGCCCCGCAAGACGCCGGTTTGGTTTGCCCTCGGCGAGAGCGGGCCGCTCTTCGCCTTCGCGGGCGTTCCTGACGACAGAAGCGAACGGCGTGGTCGGGCCGGTGCACCCGAAGGCGATGCGGGTGCTGCTCACCACCGCGGAGGAGTAGCGCACGTGGCTCGAAGCGCCAGTCGAGGAAGCGCCGCAGTTGCAGCGGCCGCTCCCGGACGAGATGATGATCGAGGTGGCGCGGGGCGAGCGCCAGGACGGGATCTGAGAAGCGGGTGCCGCACCATCAGCGCGGGCAAGCTCCCGCGCCCGGTCGCGTAGGCGAGCCTGATCAGCCCTGCCTCCCACGTGACGCCCGGGTCGAGGCCGTACCCGAGCGGCCGGCCTGTAGGAACGGCGTTGGGTCCCATTCCTCGTCTTCGGGGCGCCATCGGGTTGCCGGCGCGGCAACCATTGGGTGGTGCTCCGCCCTATTGGAGGGGCCGGAGCGCGATACCGTACCGCACTCCATTGATGACCAGAACCATCTCCTGTCCCGACTGGCCTGGGACGGGTTGCACCGCGACTCCGGATAGGCCGAAGGTTTGCTGGGTCGGCTGGTTGGTGTCGTAGCTGATGCCGCCCAGCGTTACGGCGTTGGCGTCCTGCCACTGGATACCGTGAACCGCATTCAATGCGAGGGCCGCTCCGTTACCGGCCGTGGATGCGCCGTGCAGGTCGAGGATGGGGGCTGAATAATTCCCGGTCGCCGTCAAGAAGGTGCGGGCGTTGACACCATCGGTGCGGAGGACGTGGAGGTAGTCGCCCTGGAATAATCCGCCGTCGATGTAGCGAGAGTTGGGAGCCGTCTTGACGAAGAGCGCCTGGGCAGCCTCCGTATAGGTGCTTTCGTGGCCGGGCAGGATGTTGAGCGGGAGGAACAGCGCGGCTCGCTTGCGGTGAGCATCCGTTCCCACGGCTATGATGGCATTCTCGCCAGCCAGGGAGCCGTTGATCGGGTCGGGGAGCCCGTGCTCCTCCTTGACCTCCGCAGCGTAGCCCCACATTGGCGCCGCATCGACAGTCTTCTGCACGCCGTACAGGGCCGCACCTACGTTGCCGAAGAACTCCCCCGCACCCATCGCGGCGTAGCCCTCCGTCACCGAGACGAGGCTGAACTGGCCGTACTTGGTGCCCGGGAGCGCGCGGGAGGTGACCGACATGGCAGCCCCGATACCGGCCCCGCCGGTGACGCCGCCAGAGCCCAATGTGGCGCCTGGCCGCGTGTTCACCTGTACGTCGAGCGCAGGCTGAACCTCGCCGGCTTGGTGCTCCTTGGTGACCAGGATGCGGCTCTGGAATGGCGCCCAGGCGAAGCCCGGAATGCCGGACCCAAGGTCGGTCCGGGGTGCCTTGCCCTTCACGTCATCCGCCAGCGCGGTGAGCCCCTGCGTCGAGCCATCCGAGCGCGTAACGCTCATGAGGGAGGCGTTGCCCTTGGGGCGGCCCAGATCCGGGCTCGGGAGCCGGGAGGGGTCCCGCGCAGAGGCGCCCCCGATGGTCCCGAAGAGTACCAGGGCGGCGAAGAGAGTGGTTCGCATCTTATATTCCATCCAAACTGACCACGTCGTACTCGAACACGTCCTCACCGGCCGGCTGGAGCACCGGGTGGGTGTACCAGTCGGTGGGCTTGGCGGTCTTCGCGAGGGCAAGGGCCTGGGCCGACGTCGAGGCGGTCACGTAGTGTCCGGTGACACCTAGGCTCGTTCACGTACTGGTCCATCACAGCAGGCGGCTTGGTCTCTCCGTCCCATCTATACTCGATAGATCCGCCGGTCAGGAGCACCCATGTGCCGTCTCTCGGCGCGGTCTCAATCAGCTACCACTCGCTGATCATCGTCTCCTTACATCCAGCCGCCTTGCCGCCCGCCTCCACCACCCCACCAAACCCCAGGCTCATCCGACCGTCGCCAGCAGCACTGCCGTCTTGACCGCATTCCGCTGCTGCGGCCCGGTCACGCCCTCCCGCGCCAGCACCTCGACGGCGTGGGCGTGCGCCGGGACGGCCGCGGCGACGTCGGGAGATGATGCTATAAGGCCTCGCCCTCCAGGCCTCGCGCCGCCGGGTCCCCTTCGGCCATCGCGAGGAATGTCTCCAGATCCGGGCTGAGAATGGCCGGCATCGCTGCCGAAATCTTCTCCTCCGACCAGTCCCACCACGCCACCTGAAGCAGGCGCGCGATGGTGCCGGGCTCAAAGCGGTAGCGTACGACTTTCGCGGGATTGCCGGCCACGATTGCGTAGGGAGGCACCTGGCCGCGAACCAGGCTACCCGCGCCGACGATCGCGCCGGACCCAATTTCCGTACCTGAAAGGATCGTGCAGTTGGCTCCGAGCCAGACGTCGTGTCCGATGGATACGTCGCCGCGAGTGTCATGGTCATCGCTAGCATCAGCAGCCGTAGGCCAGGCGCCCGAGAGCGCGTTGATCGCTCGAAATGGATAGGTCGTGACGAGGTCGGTTCGGTGGTTCCCCAGGACGATCGTCACGTTCGGGCCGATGGAGCAGAACCGGCCGATGCGCAGCCGTGCGAGATCCGGTTCCAGGATGCGGGGAACCCCATAAGTGTGGTCCCCGATTTCCCACCCCCAGGTGGCAATTTCGCTGGCGAGGCGGAGGCGCGTCAGCTCCGAGAAGGTAGGATTTGGCTTGATCGTCATCTCACGCTTGTGTCGAGAGTTGGGTGATGAAGCCTACATTGGAACGGCTGCGGCGACGTCGAGTCTGCCCTTCCCGATCTCGATCACCACCAGCTTCGATGGATCCGCGAGATAGGCCGAGATCGCCGCGTCGAGCGCGTCGTCGGTGAGGAGCTTCGCTCGGTAGGCCTCGCCGCCCGTCACTTTGAACTCCCAGATCGGTAT
>NZ_JTHF01000211.1 GCF_001043895.1 Methylobacterium indicum | reverse complement strand
CGCAACGACAACGTGAGGAGAGTTGGTCATAGGTCCAGACACAGGGCCGATACAGCGCCATCTGACGCCAGACACTGTATCCAGAGCAAAGCACTACAGGCACAAGGCGGCCTTCACCGAGCGCTTACCCCCTCCCCCCGACTGCGCTCATAGATGATTGCACCGCCGCCCTCTCCCGAGGCGGTGGCTGGGCCTTGCTAAGCTGGCTACCAGCAGGCGCCGGCCGTGTCCCGGGGCGTGGTGTAGCTGCGTGTGGTCCGCCACGGTGACCGGCAGGACCGAGCGCTGTTCGTTGTCCGGCCTGGCGCTCCACTCTTCTCGAAATGTGCATGGCAGATAACACTATGCCAGCTCGGTCGTCGCAAAACGGAAGCACGCGTCTAAAGCCTCAGAGGGCCGAACCGCTGTTCAACCAGTTGCAAAACATTCTGGCTGCCCTCCCAGAAACCGGCGATGACGGTTTCGAGGGACTGGTCGCCGCAGCCTGCCCCAGTTGGCCAGTGTTCCATTCCGCCTCGTTGGGTCCGGGTGGCAATTCGGGCCGGACGCCGAAGGGCCCCCGAACAGCGGTGCCATCCTTGTCGAAGCGAAGCACTACACGAGCCGCTTGTTCTATGCTGAGTTCGCGACGGAGCTCATCGAGGCGCTTGAGCGCTCGCGCCGTCACGTCGAGGTATGGTGCGCCGCCGCGACGGTAGCCCTCGATGCGGCCGACGCCGGTGACTTGTGCTCGATGGGAGAAGTGCACGGCACGGCGGTGCTCATCCTAGACTGGACGCCAACCCGTGCCACCGCTTGCCATGCTCCTGGCCAAGCAGACCGGCGCCGCCACGGTCGGCACGCCAAGCTCGAGCGCTGGCTCAAGCGTTGCGACGACATCGAACATTGCCGGTGTCACCAAAGAGCCCGGCCGCGAGCGGGATCCGCATCCCTAGCAGCTTGGATCAACCCAGCTAAGCTATTGTTATAGCTTGCGCTTTCTGCTGCTGCTCGCCATGGTTCATCCACAGCCTTCAGCCGCCTACCTACGTTTTCTGGGAACAAGAACCTTGCGCGAACGTTCAGTTCGCAGTAAGCAGGTTTGCCAATTGGCGACACGAATAGCGCCAGGTGGCAGGGGTGAGAGACATGCAAAACGCTCGCCGTGTAGAAGCCTCTCCAGGCCGTCCATCCACTAGCAGCGTCGCCACGAAAGCCGCTGTGCGCATAGCTGGTGCGTGGGGCCTAACGACCGCCGAGGCGGCCAATTTGCTCGACGTTGCCCCCCGGACCTTCTCCCGCATGAAGAGTGGCGAGCATGCCGGTGAGTTGCGCAGAGACCAGCTTCTGCGTACGAGCGCCCTCGTGGGCCTTTATAAGGGGCTGCACCTCTACTTCAGCGATGAGCTCGCCGACCGGTGGCCACGCATGCCCAACAAGGGTGAGGTGTTCGCGGGCAAGAGCCCGATTGAATACATGCAAGCGGGTGGCCTGCCGGCGCTGATGGAGACGCGCGCCTACGTGGACGCCATTCGGGGTGGCATGTGATTCCAACGACGGAAATCGCGCAGCAGCGGACGGTTCGCCTCATCCCGACCGCCTATTACAAGCCGCCAGTGCTGAAGGCCCTTGTCGACTCAGAGGAGGAGCTTGAGGCACTTGCGGAGCTTGAGGCTATGACCTGCAGGCGCTTGAGCGATGCAGCGGTCGCTGCGAGCCAGCATTTCGACCGTTGGGGGCACACTTTCATATCGGCCGCGTTCACGTACACTCGGCCGACAGGAAACCGATTCAACGATGCGGCGATCGGAGGGTGGTATGCGGCCTTCACCGACCGGACCGCGCTTGAAGAGGTTGCGTTCCACAGGACACGGGAACTCCTTAACATCGGTCATCTGCACGACCAAGTGCAGTACGTCGCTCTGCATGCCTCGTTCATCGGGAAGTTCCACGATCTCCGTGGCGTCGACCCCCGGCCCGAGTGTCTCGACCCGGATCCGGGGGTTGGCTACCCCGCCGGCCAGGCCCTTGCCCGCGATCTGAGAGGCGCGGGTGGGCGGGGTATCCTCTACCCATCTGCTCGACACCCAGGGGGCACGTGCATCGTCGCCTTACAACCTAATGTAGTGCAGGACGTATCCCCCGGAGCCAAGTGGAAGCTCACGTGGGCAGGTTCAGTCGAGTGGGCGGCCGAAACGGTTTAGCCGTCGCCACATTCCCGGCCCCGGTATGGCTGGCGCACAACGAAGTCAACGCGATCAAGGGCTCGCTCGGTCCGGGCGAGAGCATGTAGGAACGCTTCCTCTGCTTCCTACGCGAGACCTTCTGGCTCCCCGACGGGTCCGACAGCAGCGCGTTCGGTGCTGGTATCGTCCATGCGGCGGATCTTCTGGACCAGGGCGTCGGGACTGCCATGGCGGCTGGGCCGACCGCGTTCTAAATTCTGGTTCGCGCACCGGCGGGCCGTGTGGTGCCTCCGGATAGTTGCTCCTGAACCGAGGATCAGAGTTGCGCTTTGAGCCCCAAAGTTCCGGTCTAGTCGGGTGCTGAACTGATCGGAGCGGTCTATCTCGTGGGCCGCCCCGATCGTTTTGACAGGTGCGTGCGTACAGCGCGGCTGGTGCTCACAGCGCCGCTATTCGACGCATCAGATGGGGCTCTGGGCACTAGCATTACAGTTGCAACTGCCTCTTAAGGTGAGCTTGGCGGGCCGCAGCTTGGTGAGCGCGCCGCCAAGCTGACCGGGCGATGACAAGAGCCGGTTCAATGCGCCGTTGAGCGAGCCGGGCCAGCGGCGACACGGTTCTGTGCCCGATCCGTCGACGCGGCATCGCCTCTTCGCCGGCTCCGCGCGTTGTCGGTATCGATGATTGGACGTGGCGGCGCGGTCAGTCCTACGGCACCATCGTCTGTGACTGGAACGGCGGCGCTTCATCGACCTGCTGCCCGGTCGCTCCGCGGCGGAGGCGGGTGCACAGAGCCGGATGCGATGGCGGGCCATCTGTGACGAGGTGCGGCGCCGTCACGCCAGCGGCGAGCCGCTGCTTGGGATCGCCCGTGCCATGGGGCTGGCGCGTGCCATGGTGTGTGCTCGCGCAAGCCCCCGAGAGCGACCAAGCGGTCGAGGAAGCGCCGGGC
>NZ_JTHF01000210.1 GCF_001043895.1 Methylobacterium indicum | reverse complement strand
CCCTCCCCCTTGTGGGGAGGGGTTAGGGGTGGGGGTGGTGCAGAAGGCACCGCTGAGCCTTATCCGGCACCACCCCCACCTCCGGCTCCTCCCCACAAGGGGGAGGAGAGGCGCGCTACCTTTGAGGGGAAAGCGCTCAAACCGAGATGTGTGAACATGCTAGCCCGCAGAGGGGGGAGGGCTCATGCTCTCGGCTGTCGCTCATGCACCAGCACCCGCGCAGCTGCTGTGTCGTGGACTATGACTCCGCGGTCCTTGGACCGTGATGGGCATCCCGCGGAATTCAATCCCCCGGGCTCGCCGCCGATCCCGCCAGCAACCCGCCATCGAGATTGATCTCCGCCCCCGTCATGTAGGCGGCCTCGTCCGAGGCGAGCATCGCCGCCACTGCCGCGACCTCCTCCGGGGTGCCGAAGCGCTTGAGCGGCGTGTCCGCCACCAAAGCCGCCATCCGGGCCTCGCGCCCGGGGCCCTCCCCCAGCATCGGCTCCCAGATCGGGGTGAGAATTGCCGCGGGATGGATCGAATTGCAGCGGATCGCCCACCCCTGCTGCGCGCAGTAGAGGGCCACCGTCTTGGTGTGGTTGCGGATCGCCGCCTTGGAGGAGGCGTAGGCGGCCGCCGCCGGGATGCCGACGAGGCCGGAGCGCGACGAGACGTTGACGATCGAGCCGGTACCGCGCGCCTTCATCGCCCGGATCGCGTAGCGGCAGCCGAGGAAGGTGCCGTCGAGGTTGACATGGTGGACCGCCCGCCACGCCTCCAGGCTCGCATGCTCGGGATCGTGGCGGACCGGCCCGTCCTCGAAGCCGGTGATGCCGGCATTGTTGACGACCACATCCACCTCCGGGACGAGGTCCGCGAGGTGCAGCCAATCCTCCTCGCGGGCGACGTCGAGCCGGATGAACCGTGCGCCGATCTCGGACGCGGTCGCCGCGCCGGCGGCCTCGTCGATGTCGGTGACGATCACCTCGCCGCCCTCCTGACGGAAGCGGGCTGCGATGGCGCGGCCGATGCCGCGGGCGGCGCCGGTGACGAGGCAGGTCTTGCCGATCAGTCGCTGCATGAAGGCTCCGCGGGTCAGGGCTCAGGCTCACCTGACCTTACGGGACGCCTCGCCCAGCGGCCAACCCGCCTCACCCGAGATCCAGCTTCCCCTGCCGCCCCCCGAGGCTCACCCCCTCATGGGCGAGCAGCCACTGCTTGCGGTGGAGCCCGCCGCCATAGCCGGTCAGCGTCGCGTTCGCGCCGATCACCCGGTGGCACGGCACCACGAGGCCGACCGGGTTGGCGCCGTTGGCGAGCCCGACCGCCCGTACCGCCTTGGTCCGGCCGAGCCGCTGTGCGAGGGCGCCGTAGCTGAGCGTGGTGCCGGCCGGAATGTGTCGGAGCGCGGCCCAGACCTCGCGCTGGAAGGCGGTGCCGTTGGTGCATACCGCCAGCCCGTCGATGGCGCCGAGATCGCCGGCGAAATAGGCCGCGATCGGATCGCGGATCGCCGGCGGCAGGGCGGCGTCCCGTAAGGAGAAGGCGGTGCCGTAATGCAGCCGCAGCAGGCGCCGCATCCGCGCCTCATGGTCCGACCAGTCGAGGGCGCGCAACGTCGCGTCCTCGTCGAAGACCAACACCATCGTGCCGATCGGGGTCGGCAGGGTGCCGAGGAGGAAGGGGGCGGCGGACATGCCCGAGAGTAACCCGGGTGCGGAGCCGCCGCGACGGACGCGACCGCCCATCCACCGCTCAGTCGAGCCAGCCCTTCAGCTCGCGGGCAACCACGTGCTCGATCACCCGCATCCCCTCGGCGCCGTCGTTGAGGCAGGGCAGGTAGGCGAAGTGGGTGCCGCCGCCCTCCTCGAAATAGTGCCGGTTCTCGCCGTCGAGCTCTTCCAGGGTCTCGAGGCAATCGGCGGTGAAGCCCGGGGCCACGATGGCGAGGCGCTTCACGCCTTGGGCGGCCAGCTCCTTCACGGTCTCGTCGGTATAGGGCTTCAGCCATTCCTCGTTGCCGAACCGCGACTGGAAGGTCGTCCGCATCCGCTCGGGCGAGTAGCCCAGCGCCTCGCGGATCAGCCGGCCGGTCTTCACGCACTGGCAGTGATAGGGATCGCCCTTCATCAGGTACGATTTCGGCACGCCGTGGAACGAGGTGAGGATGACCTCGGGCTCGAAGTCGAGGGCGGCGAGGTCGCGGCGGATCGCGCTCGCCACCGCCTCGATATAGACCGGGTCGTCGTGGTAGGGCGGCGAGACCCGCACGGTCGGCTGCCAGCGCATCTTCATCAAGGCCCGGAACGCCTGGTCGCAGGCGGTGGCCGAGGTTGCGGCGGCGTATTGCGGGTAGAGCGGCACCAGCAGGATGCGGTCGCAGCCCTGGTCGAGCAGCGCCTGGATGCGCTGGTCGACCTCCGGCTTGCCGTAGCGCATCGCCCAGTCGACGACGACCTTATCGCCCATCGCCGCCTGCAGCTTCTCGGCCTGGCCGCGGGTGATGGTCTTGAGCGGGCCCTCGTCGCGCTCGTTGTTCCAGACCGAGGCGTAGTCGCGGCCCTTCGGCCCGGGGCGCTTCGTGAGGATGACGAGGTTGAGGAGCGGCCACCAGATGGCGCGGGGCACCTCGATCACCCGCCGGTCGGACAGGAACTCCTTGAGGTAGCGGCGCATCGGCCAGTAGCTCGTGCCCTCGGGCGTGCCGAGATTCATCAGCAGCACGCCGATCCGGCCCCAGCGCACGGCCGGGTGGCCGGTGGGCAGGGCGCCCGCCTGGCCGGCCGCACCGGCGCCGGCCGGGCCGACGGGAGTGGCGCCGCGGGCGAGCGTGGCGTTCGGGGTCACCTCGTTCATGGTCGTCCGGTCTGTGCTGCGGCCCGGCAGGATGGCGCGTCCGGGCCCGTCTGTCTGCGCGATGGGTGGCGGTCTACATAGCGCAAAGGCCGCCCGAACCAACGCGTCGCGACGCTGCACCGCGACGCGAATCCGACATCGAACGGTCAGGCCGGCCGTGAGACAAGGGGCGCCCGCCCCCGCCGGAGACCCGCATGACCTCGCCCAGCCGCCGCCAGACCCTCGCCCTCGGCCTCGGGGCCGGCCTCGCCGGGCTGGCCGGCGCCTCCCCGGCCGTCGCGCGGGCGCCCGACATCGACTTCACCCTGGTCCTCGTCAACGACATCTACCGCATGGGGGCGGTGGACGGGCGCGGCGGCTTCCCGAAGCTCGCGGCGGTGATCAAGGCCGAGCGGGCGAAGGGCCGGCCGGTCCTCGTCTGTCATGCCGGCGACACGCTCTCGCCCTCGCTCCTGTCGGGCATCGATCAGGGGCGCCACATCGTCACGCTCACCAACCTGATCCGGCCGGACGTGTTCGTGCCCGGCAACCACGAATTCGATTTCGGGCAGGCCGTCTACCTGGAGCGGATGCGCGAGGCGGCCTTCCCGGTCTTTGCCGCCAACATGCGCCGGGTCGACGGCACGCCGGTGCCGGGCACGCGCGAGTCGACGATCCTGACGCTCGGCGGGATCAGGCTCGGGGTGGTCGGCATCGCCCTGCCGGAGACCGAGGCGAAGTCGCAATCCGGCGACTGGACCTTCGGCCCCGCCGTCGCGACGCTCGCCCGCGAGGCCGCGGCGCTGCGGGCGGCCGGCGCCGAGATGGTGCTGGCGGTCTGCCACACCGACCGGGCGACCGACGAGGCCCTGGTGGCGAGCCGCCACGCCGACATCGTGCTCTCGGGCCACGACCACGACCTGGCGCTGCGCTACGACGGCCGCACCGCCTTCGCCGAATCCGGGCACGATGCCGAGTACGTCACCGCCCTCGACATCAAGGCGGAGGGGAGCGGCCCGGCGCTCACCTGGAGCGCCGCCTTCCGCATCCACGACACCGCCGAGATCGAGCCCGACCCGGAGGTCCAGGCGGTGGTGGCGCGCCTCGAAGGCGAGTTGTCGCGCGAGCTCGACCAGCCGCTCGGCCGGGTGACCAACGCCCTCGACACCCGCACCGGCGCGGTGCGCCAGGGCGAGAGCGCCTTCGGCGACCTCGTGGCGGACGCCCTGCGGCAGGCCGCCGGCGCGGAGATCGGGTTGATGAATGGCGGCGGGATCCGCGGCAACCGGCTCTACCCGGCGGGCACCGAGCTGACGCGCCGGGACGTGCAGACCGAGCTGCCCTTCGGCAACACCTCGGTGCTGGTGCGGATCAGCGGGGCGGCCGTGCTCGCCGCCCTGGAGAACGGCGTCTCCGAGATCGGCCGTCCCTCCGGGCGCTTTCCCCAGATCTCCGGGATCGCCGTCACGGTCGATCCGCTGAAACCCGTGGGCCAGCGCGTCGTCGCGGTCACGGTCGGGGCCGCGCCCCTCGATCCCGCCCGGACCTACACGGTCGCGGCCAACAACTTCATGCTCGGCGGCGGCAACGATTACGGGATGCTGGCCGGCGGCGAGACCCTGGTCGGCGCCACCGACGGCACGCTCGTCGCCAACGTGGTGATGTCCTACATCCAGGCCAACGCGCCGCTGACGGTCGAGACCGGGCGCCTGACGATGCGCTGATTCGCGGCGCCGATTCCCGAGGTCCGATGCCGACAGACGATTCCGTCGCGGGTGCGCTCGCCCGCTTCCGTGCCACCCGATCCCCCTGGCTCGCCCTGCCGTTCTTCCAGGACGGCAGCGCCGAGCGGGTGGCGGAGGCGGTCGATGCCCGGCGCGAGGCCGGCGCCCGGGTGCTGCCGGCGCCGGAGGCCATCTTCAACGCGCTCACCCTGACGCCGCTCGACCGGGTCCGCGCGGTGATCCTCGGGCAGGACCCCTACCCGACCCCGGGCGATGCCCACGGCCTCGCCTTCTCGTATGTCGGCGGGCGCCGGCTGCCGGCCTCGCTCAAGGTGATCCTGGCCGAAATGGCCGAGGAGACCGGCTCCCCGGTCCCGACCTCCGGCGACCTCTCGGGCTGGGCGCGCCAGGGCGTGCTGCTCCTGAACGCCGCGCTGACCGTCGAGGCGGGACGATCCGGCGCCCACATGAAGCTCGGCTGGGCGGCGCTCACCGATCAGGCGGTCGAGGCGGTCTCGACGACGCGCCCGGCGGTCGCGTTCCTGCTCTGGGGCGCCCCGGCCCGCCAGCGCGCCGCCCTGATCGATGGCCGGAAGCACCTGGTGCTGGAGGCCGGCCACCCCTCCCCCCTCAACCGCAAGGCGGATTTCCGCGGCAGCCGCCCGTTCGGGCAGGCGAATGCGTGGCTGGAGGAGAAGGGGCTGGAGCCGATCGACTGGCGGCTGGGGTGAGCGCCGGCGGGCGGGACCTCGGTGCCAAAACCCTCATCCCCCGGCCACGAAGGCCGGCACCCGCCGACTGCGCCTCCACCTCTGTGAAAAGCTCCGGCGGCGACCGCGTCGGCGAGGCCGAGGGGGCCGGCGGGTGCGCCACCGATCCCGCGCGGGCGCACCGCGTCCACGACGATGCCGGGGGAGTTCGTCGGAACCCGGCAAGCGTGGCCGCGACCGCCGCCGCGGCCTATGGTGGCCGAAACGGGAGGAACGCATGAACATCTTCGACGGGCCGGAGGCCCTGAAGGCGGCGATCGGGCAGGAGATCGGGGTCGGCGAGTGGATCACCGTCGACCAGGCGATGATCGACCTCTTCGCCGAGGCGACCGGCGACCACCAGTGGATCCACGTCGACCCCGAGCGGGCGGCGCGGGAATCGCCCTACGGCGCCACGGTGGCGCACGGCTACCTGACCCTGTCGCTGGTGCCGCGCTTCATCGCCGGGGTGCGCCGCCTCGACGGGTTGCGGCTCAGCCTGAATTACGGCCTCGACCGGGTGCGCTTCCCCGCCCCCGTCGTGGTGGGCTCGCGCCTGCGCGGCCGGGTGCGGGTGGCGGCCGCCCTCGACGTGCCGCCCCGGGGCCTGCGCACCACCTACGGCGTGACCGTGGAGATCGAGGGCGCCGAGAAACCGGCCTGCCTCGCCGACGCGGTGGTTCTGCACCATTGGTGAACCGCGCCTCGGCTGGCGGATTGTCCACCGGGCAGAGAGCGGGGCTGTACGGATGACCTTCGAGGCGGAGAGGCGCGCGCTCCAGCGCGTGGTGGCGGTGGCCGGGCTCGTGCCGGTGCTGGGCGGACTCTACGGGGTGCTGTTCGGCCAGGCCGGCCTCGGCGGCGGCACTGTCGACATCTCGACCGACAGCCATCTGCGCTACCTGTCGGGCCTGCTCCTCGGCATCGGCCTGCTGTTCTGGTCGACGCTGCCCGCGATCGAGAGCCGGACCTCGCTGTTCCGCTTCCTGACCATGGTGGTGGCGCTCGGCGGCCTCGCCCGGCTGCTCGGGCTGTGGCTCACCGGGGTGCCGTCGCTCACCATGCTGGCGGCGCTCGGCATGGAACTCGTCGTCACGCCGCTCTTGTGCCTGTGGCAGATCCGGGTGGCGAACCGGGCCGGGGAGCAGGTGCCCCCGTCCCTCCCGGACCCGTGATCGACCGCGTCAGGCGACCGGACCCGACACGCCAGCCTGCTCGAAGGTCGCCATCTCGCGGTGGCAGGCCACCGCCGCCTTGACGACGCCGAGCGCCAGGGCGGCGCCGCTGCCCTCGCCGAGGCGAAGGCCGAGGTCGAGGAGCGGGCGCAGGCCGAGGCGCTCCAGCACCGCGGCGTGGTTGCCCTCGGCCGAGACGTGGCCGGCGAGGCAGTGGTCGAGGGCGCGGGGATCGACGGCGTGGAGGAGCGCCGCTGCCGCGGTCGAGACGTAGCCGTCGATCACCACCGGCACCCGCTGGAGCCGCGCGGCCAGGATCGCGCCCGCCATGGCGGCGATCTCGCGCCCGCCGAGGCGGGCCATCACGGCGAGCGGATCGTCGAGATGCCCCTGGTGGCAGGCGAGCGCCGCCTCCACCGCCGCGACCTTGCGGGCGTGCCCCGCCTGGTCCACGCCGGTGCCGCGGCCGACCCAGGAGGCCGGCTCGCCGCCGAAGAGTGCGGCGTAGATGGCGGCCGCGATCGTGGTGTTGCCGATGCCCATCTCGCCGACGCCGAGGCCGTCGGTGCCCGCCGCCACCGCCTCCATGCCGAACGCCATCGTGGCGACGCAGGCCTTCTCGGTCATCGCCGGCTCGGTGGTGATGTCGCCGGTCGGCATGTCGATGGCGAGGTCGAACACCTTGAAGCCGAGGCCGTAGGCGCCGCAGATCTGGTTGATCGCCGCGCCGCCGGCCGCGAAGTTGTCGAGCATCTGGCGGTTGACCGCCGACGGGTAGGCCGAGACGCCGCGCTCCGCCACGCCGTGGCTGCCGGCGAAGACGCAGACCAGGGGCCGGTCGAGGGTCGGCGGCGCCTTGCCCTGCCAGGCCGCCATCCAGGCCGCCAGAAACTCGAGCCGGCCGAGGCTGCCCGGGGGCTTGGTCAGCACCGAATCGCGGGCCGAGACCTCGGCGGCCGCGGATTCGTCCGGCCCCGGCATGGTGGCGATCAGGCGGCGGATGTCGTCGAACGGGGCGGCATCGGTCGTGTCGGCGGTCATGGAATCTCTCGCTCCGCGGGGGTTTCCCCCGCCGGGGCGGGTCTCCCCCGCCCGGTGGGCTATCGTGGGCCGAGCAGATACAGCAAAATGCCGGGCGGGGGCGAATCCGGTGTGCGGATCGCGTCCGGGTATCGGGATGCGTCGAGGCGATGGCGACGGATGTGAGGGCAGGGCCGGACGAGGCCGACGACGCGTTCGAGCCGCCACCGCCGAACGAGGGGCCGTGGCCGCCTCTGCGCGACCTCGCCGCCTGCCTGCGCTTCTACAGCCGCCTGCCGGTCCCGGCCCTGCCGGGCGAGACCGACCGGCACGCCGCCCCCGATTTCCGGACCGTGCCGCGGATGCTGCCGCTCGCCGGCCTGGTGATCGGCCTGCCGGGCGCGGTCGCGCTCGCGGCCGGGCTGTCCCTCGGCCTCGGGCCGTTCCTCGCCGCGACCCTGGCGCTGACCTTCTCCACCCTGGTCACCGGGGCCCTGCACGAGGATGGGCTCGCCGACGTCGCCGACGGGTTCGGGGGCGGCCTGACGGTGGCGCGGCGCCTCGAGATCATGCGCGACAGCCGCATCGGGGCGTATGGTGCCGCCGCCTTGGTCCTGTCCTACGCCTTGCGCATCGGCGCGCTGGCGACCCTCGCCGACCGGATCGGCTGGCGCGTCGCGGTCGCCCTGCTGGCGGTCGCGGCGTTGTCTCGCACCGCCGCCCTGTGGCCGCTCTGCCGCCTGCCGCCGGCCCGCCCGGACGGCGCCGCCCACGCGGTCGGCCGGCCGAGCGGCGCCACCCATGCGACCGCCTGGGCGCTCTGCCTCGCGGTGCTGATCGCAGCCGGCCTCCTCGGCCTGCCCTGGCTCGGCCTCGCCCTCGCCGGGATCCTAGCCTTCGTCGCCGCCTGGACGCTCGCCCGGATGGCCGCGCGCCTCGTCGGCGGCCAGACCGGCGACGTCATCGGCGCGAGCCAGCAGACCGCCGAGATCGCCGCCCTCCTCGCCCTCGTGATCGCGATTCCCGCCTGATGCCCGCTTCCTCTCCCTGCATCCGCCTCTGCGTCCTCGATCCCGTGACCGGCCTGTGCGAGGGCTGCGGCCGCACCGGCGACGAGATCGCCGCCTGGGGCGCCCTCGCCGAGCCGGAGCGGCTGCGCATCATGGCGGGGCTGCCGGCCCGGCTCGCCGCGGCCTATCCCGAGCCCGAGCCGGTCCCGACTCCCGCGGTCGCCTGATCGGTGCCGGGCGCGGTCGGCATCGGGCTCCTGCTGCTGGCCGGCGCCTACGCGCTCAGCGCCGTCGGCGGGCGCGAGATCGCGGGCTTGCGCCCCGACGAGGCGGCGGGGCTCGCGGGCGGTCTCGCCGCCGCGCTGCTGCTCCTCAACGGCGTCGGGAACCGGTTCCGGACGGGCTTCGGCGAGGGCATCCTCGCCCTCCTGATCTGGGGCATCGTCGGCGCCGGGCTCGGTTCCCTCTACGTCTATCGCGACCAGGCCCGCGACCTCGCCTTCCGTACCCTCGGCGAGATGGATCCGGGACAGCCTGTCCCCGGTGCCGGCCGCGAGGTGACGATCGCCCGCCGGGTCGATGGCGGCTTCACCGTTCAGGCGGCGGTGAACGGGCGGCGCCACGCCTTCGTGTTCGATACCGGCGCCAGCGCGGTGGTGCTCACCGCCGAGACCGCCGCGGCTTTGGGCCTGCACCCGGCGCCGTCCGCCTACCGGGTCCAGGTCCAGACCGCCAACGGCCGCACCGCCGCCGCCCCGGTGGTGCTCGACACGGTGGCGGTCGGCCCGATCACCGAGACCCGCGTCTCCGCCCTGGTCACCCGGCCGGGGGCCCTGAGCGTGAACCTCCTCGGGATGAGTTTTCTGGAGCGCCTGGCCTCCTACGAGGTGCGGGGCAGCCGGTTGATCCTTCGTGGAGCCAAGGGGTGAGACCAAGCGGGGCCCGCGCCCGTCACAGCCGCTTCTCGAAGAAGAAATCCGGGTAGGGATCGTCGTTGAAGCGGTCGATCTCGACCCAGCCGGTGCGGCGATAGAGCGCCAGCGCCTCGGTCAGCGCGCTGTTCGAATCGAGCCGCAAGACCGCGATCCCGATCTCGCGCGCGGCCGCCTCGGCGGCCTCCATCAGCCGGCGGGAGAGGCCGAGGCCGCGGGCGGAGGGGCAGACCCAGAGCCGCTTGATCTCCGCCGTCTCGCCGCCCTTGCCCTTCAGGCCGACGCAGCCGATCGGCAGCCCGTCCGAGACCGCGACCAGGAACGCGCCGCGCGGCCGCATCATGTCGGCAGCCTCCGGGTCGCGGGACAGCGCAACGTCGAAGCCGGTCGAGAGGCGCCGGCCGAGTTCGGCGTAGTAGGCGGCGAGGCAGTGGCGTGCCGGTTCCCCGCGCGGATCGGCCTCCTCGATCGCGATCCGGTCGCGGCCGAGCGCCGTGGCGACGAGGTCCATGGCGCGGAGCAGCTCCTCGCCCTTCGGAAAGCGGGCGAGCAGGTCCCCCGCCCGGTCGTTCGACAGTGCCTCGTAGGCGGAAAACTCGCGCCGTCCCGCCTCGGTCAGGGCCGCGACCCTGCGACGGGCATCGCCCGGGTGGGGCAGCGTGACGACCAGCCCCTCCTCCTCCAGCCCGCGCAGGAGCCGGCTCAGCAGGCCGGAATCGAGCCCGAGATAATCCCGGATGGCACCGACCTCGCCGCGCCCATGCCCGATGGCGTTCAGCACCCGGGCGCTACCGAGCGGCCGGCCGCGGCCGAGGAACGAGGTGTCGAGCGCCCCGACCTCGGCGGTCACGGCCCGATTGAAACGGCGGATGCGGCTGATGGCGTCGATCGACATTCACCTGACTTAAGTCAGTTATTTTTTGCCGTCAACGGAGTCGGTGTGCTCCAACGAAAAAAGCCCCGGCCGCTGAAGGCCGGGGCTTCTCGTCGGGTCCGTCCGGGGGTCGTGCTCGCCCCCGGGGACCGATGCTCAGTTGTTCCGGTTGCCCATCAGCGAGAGCAGGAACTGGAACATGTTGATGAAGTCCAGGTACAGGGTCAGGGCACCGAACACCGACACCTTGGCGGCCGTCTCGCCGTCGAAGTTGCCGTAGAGGTACATCTCCTTGAGCTTCTGCGTGTCGTACGCGGTCAGGCCGGCGAAGATCAGGACGCCGATGACCGAGATCGCGAATTGCAGCGCGCTCGAGGCCAGGAAGATGTTGACCAGGCTGGCGATCACCAGGCCGATCAGGCCCATCACCAGGAACGAACCGATGCCCGAGAGGCTGCGGGTCGTCGTGTAGCCGTAGAGGCTCAGGCCGCCGAAGGCCGCAGCGGTGATGAAGAAGACCTGGACGACGCTCGCCCCGGTGTAGCGGATCAGCAGCGTGGAGAGCGACGCACCCATCACCGCCGCGAAGGCGAAGAAGGTGGTGCGGGCCGTCGCCGCCGACATCCGGTCCATGCGGAACGAGAACAGGAAGATGAAGGCGAGCGGCGCGAGCGCGATCACCCACATCAGCGGGGTGGCGTAGAGCGTGCGGCCGAAGCTGGTGAGCGGGACCGAGCCGATCCGCGCCACCGCGTCCGCCGACGAGGTCGCCACCGCGAGCTTGTTGATGCCGATCGCCACCAGCCCGGAGATGCCCAGGCCGATGATCATGTTGTTGTAGACGCCGAGCATGAACGCGCGCAGGCCCTGGTCGACCTGCACCTGGCCCTGGGCGTAGCCGGTGGGGCCGCCGTAGCCTGTCGCGTTGCCCTGCCGGAAGGGGCTGTTCTCGAATGCCATGGGAGATTCCTTCGGAAGCTCTCTAGCGTGGATGATCGTGATGCGAGGCTCTCACGCGACCCTCGGACGCCCGGGGGCGTCATGCCGGTATCCGGTCCCTCGCGGTGCCGAACGCCTTGACCGGAATATGTGGCGGGCAGGGAGGGCGCACAAGGGCGTGAGACGGCCATGACCGGCCGCGGAGCGGCAAAACGCAACGTCCATCCGCCGCAGGGCGGCGGATGGATTAAAAATACTAAAGATTTCGTAGGTACTGCGCCGGCTTCTGCCCGAGGATGCGCCAGGTACCGGCGAGCCCGAGCAGGATGGCGGCCGCGACCGCGAGCGCGGCGGCCAGCACCGCCCCCGACAGGTCGAGGGCGAAGTCGAGCCGCATCACCCTGGTCAGGATGACGTAGCCGGCGAGCGTACCGGCGGCGAGCCCGAAGAGCGCCGTGGCGAGACCGAGCGCGCCGTATTCCATGGCGTAGGCGGAGAGCAGCCGCCCCCGCGTGGCGCCGAGCGTCTTCAGCACCACCGCGTCGTAGAGCCGGGCCCGGTGGCCGGCGGCGAGCGCGCCCGCGAGGACGAACAGGCTGGTGGCCACCGCCACCGCGCTGGCGCCGCGGATCGCGAAGACGAGCTTGCCGACGAGGTCGTTGACCGCGTCGAGGGCGTCCTTCACCCGCACGCTGCTCACCGAGGGAAATTCCTTGGCCGCGTCGCGCAGGATCCGGGCCTCGAGGGCGGTGTCCGGCCCCTCCGGCAGGGTGAGCGTCGCGAGGTCGCTGTGCGGCGCCCCCCGGAAGGTGCCGGGCGAGAACACCATCACGAAGTTGATGCCGAGGTTGCGCCATTCGACGTGGCGCAGGTTGGCGATGGGGACGGTCAGGCTGCGGCCCAGCACGTTGACGGTGACGGTGTCGCCGACCTTGAGGTTCAGGCTGCGGGCGAGCTGCTCGTCGAAGGAGACGAGCGGCTTGCCCGCCTCCTCGCCCTTCCACCAGCGGCCCGCGGTGATCGTCGAGCCGTCGGGCAGGTCCTCCGCGTAGGTGATGCCGCGGTCGCCGTCGAGCACCCAGGCGGCGTCCTCGCCGGCCTTGATCCGGCCGGCCGGCACGCCGTTCAGCGCCGTGATCCGCCCGCGCATCATCGGCACGCGCTCGATCTTGGCCCGCGGCGCGGCGCGGCCGAGAAACTGGTCGAAGGCCTCCGCCTCGCGGCCCGGGATGTCGAGGAAGAACAGGCTCGGCGCCTTGGCGGGCAGCGAGCGGGTCAGCGTCCGGGTGATGTTGGCGTCGATCAGGCTCAACGCCACCAGCAGCGTGATACCGAGGCCGAGGGAGAGCACGATCGAGGGGGTGAGCGCGCCGGGACGGTGGAGGTTGGCCAGCGCCAGCCGCGGTGCGGCCCGGCGCGGGCGCGGCAGGCGGCGGGCGAGCGCCATCAGCCCGAGGGCAACGAGGCGAAGGAGCCCGAAGGCGAGCCCGGCCGCCGCGATGAAGATCAGCGCCACGGCGCGGTCGTAGGCGGTGGCGAGCGCCAGCGCGACGAGGCCGGCGAGCGCCAGGGCCAGGACCGCGAGGTAGCGCGGCCGCGGCCGGCGCCGGTCGGGGTCGACGGTGTCGCGAAACAGCCCGGACACCGCGACGTCGTGGGCGCGCCCGAGCGGTCCGATCGCGAAGGCGAGCGCCGTCAGCACCCCGTAGAGGGCCGCGACCGCGAGCTCGCCCGGCGCCAGCGTCGGGTTGAGCGGCAGCGGCAGCAGCGCCCCGAAGGCGGCATCGAGGGCGAAGGGCAGCACGGCGCCGACCACGAGGCCGGCCAGGATACCGATCCCGGCGATCAGCATCACCTGCACCAGATAGATGCCGACCACCTGGCTCCCCGGCGCGCCGAGACTCTTCAGGGTCGCGATCGAGGCGCGCTTGCGCTCGACGAAGGCCCGCACCGCGTTGGCGACGCCGACCCCGCCGACGAGAAGCGCGGTGAGGCCGACGAGCGTCAGGAACTGGGTGAAGCGCTCGATGCTGCGGGCGAAGCGCGGATCGGCGTTGAGTCGCGAGCGGACCTCCCAGCCGGCCTCCGGCAGGGCCTGGCGCGCCTCGCTCATCACCCGCTCGACCGCCGCGTCGTCGCCCTGCGGCAGCATCACCCGGTAGACGAAGCGGTTGAGGCTGCCGGGCTGGACGAGGCCCGAGGCCTTGAGCGCGTCGAGGGAGACCATCAGGCGCGGTCCGAAGCCGATGCCGCCCGCGATCTTGTCGGGCTCGCTCGTCAGCACCGTGCGCAGCACGATCTCGGCCCCGCCGACGGTGAGGCGATCGCCGAGCTTGAGGTCGAGGCGGGCGAGGAGCGCCGCGTCCGCGGCGGCGCCATAGGTGCCGTCGCGCAGGGAAAAGATCTCGGAGGGCGGCAGCGGCGGCTCGGTGACGAGGTCGCCCACCACCGGGTAGTCGGGACCGACCGCCTTCAGCTCGACGAGGGCCGCGCCCTTCTCCCCGGCCGAGGCCATGGCGCGGGTGAAGCCCACCACCGAGACGCGGCCGCGCGCGTCGAGAAAGGCCCTTTCCTGCGGGCTCGCCTCCCGGTGGATCAGCCCGAAGGTCACGTCGCCGCCGAGGATCTTCTGGCCCTCGCGGGCGAGCCCGTCGGAGAGCGAGCGCGACAGCGAGGCGACGCCCGCGATGGTGGCGACCCCGATGGCGATGCAGGCCAGCAGCACCGTGAAGCCGCGCAGGCCCCCCCGCAGCTCGCGCAGGGCGAGGCGCAGCGTCAGGGGCAGGCGCGACGGACGACCGGCCCCGGCAGGACGATCGGGAGACCGACCGCCGGGGAGCGTGGGGAGGCTGCCGTGCATGGGGGTCCTTACGCGCTCACCGCGGTATCGATCAGGCCCGAGCGCAGCCGCACGGTACGGTCGCACAGCCGGGCGAGGCCGGGATCGTGGGTGACCAGCACCAGGGTCGCGCCGCGGTCGCGCTTGAGGGAAAAGAGCAGGTCGACGATCTGTGCGCCGGTCGCCTCGTCGAGGTTGCCGGTCGGCTCGTCGGCGACCAGGATCGCGGGTTCAGGCGCGATGGCGCGGGCGATGGCGACGCGCTGCTGCTCGCCGCCGGAGAGCTGGGCCGGGTAATGGTGCAGCCGGTGCCCGAGGCCGACCGCCTCCAGTTCCCGGGCCGCCCGCTCATGGGCGTCGGGCGCGTCGGCGAGTTCGAGGGGCAGCGCGACGTTCTCGAGCGCCGTCATGGTCGGCACGAGGTGGAAGGACTGGAAGACGATGCCGATGCGCCGGCCGCGGAAGCGCGCCAGCGCGTCCTCGTCGAGCCCGGCGAGGTCGGTGCCCTCGACCACCACCCGCCCCGAATCCGGCCGCTCCAGCCCGGCCATGGTCATCAGCAGGGTCGACTTGCCCGAGCCCGACGGCCCGACGAGGCCGACCGCCTCGCCCGGGGCGACGTCGAGCGAGATCCCCTTGAGGATGTGGACCCGGGCGGCGCCGCGGCCGAGGCTGAGATCGACGCCGTGGAGCGCGATCGCCGGTCCGGTGGCCTTGTCGGTCATGCGCGAAGAGCCGATCTGTACGCGGCGACCGGATCGGTCGCGGCCGGAGGTGACGAGTGGGACGGACCAACGCAAGACAAGCGGCCCGCCGGCCCGATATGGGCCGTGCAACCCTGGTCCGCCATGATGGCCGCCGCGCGGCACTCGCATTTCTGATCGTGTCGCTGCTGATGACCCTGACCTCGCCGCTTCGCGCCGCGGAGCGCACGCTGAACCTCGTGGCCTTGGGCGACAGCCTCACGGCCGGCCTCGGCCTGCCGGCGGACGCCGCCTTCCCGGTCCAGCTCGAAGCCGCCCTCAAGGCGCGCGGCCACGCGGTGACGATCGCCAATGCGGGCGTCTCCGGCGACACCGCGACCGGCGGGCTCGACCGGGTGGCGTGGTCGGTGCCGGACGGGACCGACGGGGTGATTCTGGAGCTCGGCGCCAACGACATGCTGCGCGGCACCGACCCGGCGGTGACCGAGAAGGCCCTCGACGCGATCATCTCGGGGCTCAAGGCCCGCGGCATCCCGGTGCTGCTCGCCGGGATGCGGGCGGCACCGAATCTCGGGCCCGATTACGGCCGGCGCTTCGACGCGATCTACCCGCGTCTCGCCGCGCGCTACGGCCTGATCCTCTATCCGTTCTTCCTCGACGGGATCGCGGGGGACCGCAGCCTCAACCTGGCCGACGGCCTGCACCCGACCAAGGCGGGGGTGGCCCGGATCGTCACCGGGATCCTGCCGAGCGTGGAGGATTTCGTGACGCGCCTGCGCAAGGGAGCGTAGCCGCCATGCCGCGCCTGTTCACCGGGATCGAGGTCCCGCCCGAGACCGGCCTCATGCTCGGGGCCTTCCGGGGCGGGCTGCCCGGGGCCCGCTGGGTCGAGCCATCGGATTACCACGTCACGCTGCGGTTCATCGGCGACGTCGACGGCGGGATGGCCGAGGAGATCGCCGCGGCTCTCGCCGAAGCCAGGTCCCGCCCTCCCCTGACGCTGACCCTCGACGGGCTCGCGAGCTTCGGCGGCGAGCGGCCGCACGCGCTCTTCGCCCGGGTGGTGCCCGATCCCGATCTGTCGGAGTTGCAGGCCGAGCACGAGCGGATCCTGCGTCATCTCGGGGCGGAGCCGGACACCCGGCGCTTCACCCCGCACGTGACGCTGGCGCGGCTCAAGCGCGGCGCCGGCCAGGACGGGGTGGCGCAATATCTCGCGATGCAGCCGGTCTTTCCGCGGCTGACCTTCACCGCCCGGCGGGTGGCGCTCTATTCGGCGCGGGATTCGGTCGGCGGCGGTCCCTACGTGGTCGAGGCGGCCTATCCGCTGGAGGAAGATCCGGACGGCCTAGGCCCGGACTGAGCGGATCTCGCCGAAGCGGTCACCGGTTCGGCGGCAAAAATCTGCGATAAAGCAAGAACCTCCGCGGACTTGCGTTGGCCTGCCCGCGGTACACGACAGTAAAGAAAGTGGAGGCCACCACGCGGGCGTTCCACCCCCTTTCCCGGACGACTGGAGCGTCAGCGGAAGGAGATCCGGGATCCAGCAGAGGACATGCCGCGAAGCGGCTCGACCTGTTGCACCGTCGCAGACAATGAGACGCTTCGCGGCTTTTCGTGCTGGATTCCGGATCTCCTTCCGCTTCGCTTCAGTCGTCCGGAAAAGGGGTTGGTTTGCAATGGGTCATTGCAATGGGTCATGGAGCCTGCTGAACGGTTCCCGGCCAGGGTCGTGTACCGTGTGGCCTGCCGACGCGCGTCCGCCGAGGCCTCCCCCAAACGGGTGATGGCGGCGCCACCCCGATCCCATAAAGTGGTCGGACTGCCTCGCTCATCGGCATGCGCCCACGCCATCGACCTCCAAGTCTCGAACTCGGCGTGGGCGCTTCCTTGACCGGATGAGCGATGCGGCGTTCCTACAGCCGGCGCAACGCCACGCTCTCGATCCGATGGCTCGCGCCCTTGGCCAGGATCAGGCTGGCGCGCTGGCGCGTCGGCACGATGTTGTCGCGCAGGTTCAGGAGGTTGATGCGGTTCCACAGCCCGTCGGCGGTGTTCAGGGCCTCCTCCTCGCTGATTTCCGCGTATTTCCGAAAGTACGAGAGCGGATCGCGGAAGGCGGTGTGGCGCAGGCGCAGGAAGCGGTTGACGTACCAGCGGTGCAGGTCGTCCTCGTGCGCGTCGAGATAGACCGAGAAGTCGAAGAAATCCGACACGAAGGGAATCGCGGTGCCGTCCCGCGGCAGGCGCGCCGGCTGGAGCACGTTCAGCCCCTCGACGATCAGGATGTCGGGCCGGTCGACGACCGTCGTTTCCCCGGGCACCACGTCGTAGACGAGGTGGGAGTAGAGCGGCGCCGCGACGTGGCGCTTGCCGGCCTTGATGTCGGCGAGGAAGCGCAGCAGCGTCGGGGTGTCGTAGCTCTCCGGGAAGCCTTTCCGCTCCATCAATCCGAGGCGGTTCAGCTCGGCATTCGGGAACAAGAATCCGTCGGTGGTGACGAGGTCGACCTTCGGGGTGTTGGGCCAGCGGGCGAGCAGCGCCTTGAGCACCCGGGCGGTGGTCGACTTGCCCACCGCGACCGAGCCGGCGACGCCGATGATGTAGGGCACCTTCACCTCGCGCTCGGCGAGGAGGAAGCGCTGGGTCGCCTTGAACAGCCCCTGCGTCGCCGCGACGTAGAGCGAGAGCAGCCGCGACAGCGGCAGGTAGATGGCAATGACCTCTTCCAGCGAGATCGGGTCGTTGAGCGATTGCAGCCGCATCACGTCCTCGGCCGTGAGGGTGAGCGGCGTGTCGGCGCGCAGATGCGCCCATTCCTCGCGGGAGAAGACCCGGTAGGGCGAGAGGTGGTCCGTCGCTTCGTCGAGGCTCGCGGCGAGCTGCGCCGCGCCGAGGGTTGGCGCCGGGCCCGGCCCGAGCCGATCGTTGATGCCCGCCTCGTTCATGCCGGCCTCCTCGCCGCCTTCTCGGCGATGCCGCTCTGGGCGGTGCGCCGCTCCAGCTCGGCCATCACGGCCTCCAGCGGCACCTCGGCGGCGCGCAGCACCACCAGCAGGTGGTAGAGCACGTCCGCGGCCTCCGCGGTCAGCCCGTCGCGGTCGCCCTGCACCGCCGCGATGGCGGCCTCCACCGCCTCCTCGCCGAGCTTCTTCGCCGGTCGCGCCGGCCCGCCGGCAACGAGCTTGGCGGTGTAGGACTCGTCCGGCGAGGCCGCCGCGCGCTCGCGGACGATGCGGTCGAGGTCGGCGAGGGAGAAGGCGGTCATCAGGCTGCCACGTGGTGTTGCGGGCGAACCCTGGGGCCGGCGAAGCCGCGTGGTCAAGCGGCTTCGCACGCCCGTCCCGGCCGCGATGGTCGGGTCAGGGCGTCGGGTCGAGCCGCATGGCGAGGCCGGCCGCCGCCATATGGGCCTTGGCCTCCCCGACGGTGTGCTGGCCGAAATGGAAGATCGAGGCGGCAAGCACCGCGCTCGCGCCCCCGTCGCGCACGCCGGCGACGAGGTCGTCGAGCCCCCCGACGCCCCCCGAGGCGATGACCGGTACGTTGACCGCGTCGCTGATCGCCCGGGTGAGCCCGATGTCGTAGCCCGACCGCATCCCGTCGCGGTCCATCGAGGTGACCAGCAACTCGCCCGCTCCCTTGGCGGCCACCGTGCGGGCGAAGTCGATCGCGTCGATGCCGGTGGGCTTGCGGCCGCCATGGGTGAAGATCTCCCAGCGCGGAGCCTCCCCCTCGCCCGAGACCCGCTTGGCGTCGATCGCCACGACGATGCATTGGGCCCCGAACTTTTCCGCCGCCCGTGCCACCAGGTCCGGATCGTTCACCGCTGCGGTGTTGATCGAGACCTTGTCGGCCCCGGCGAGCAGGAGCGTGCGGATATCCTCGACCTTGCGCACGCCGCCGCCGACGGTGAGCGGCATGAAGCAGGCCTCCGCCGTGCGGCTCACCGCATCGAGCAGGATGCCTCTCGCCTCGTGGCTCGCCGTGATGTCGAGGAAGCAGAGTTCGTCGGCCCCGGCCCGGTCGTAGGCCTTGGCGGCCTCGACCGGATCGCCGGCGTCGCGCAGCTCCAGGAACTGGACGCCCTTGACGACGCGGCCGTCCTTCACGTCGAGGCAGGGGATGATGCGGGTCTTGAGCACGGGCGCCGTTTCAGGTTCGGGGATCGATCGGGAAGTCGCGCGTGAGCATCTCGTCGCGCGAGTAGGGACATTCCTCGGGAAATACGCGCAGCGGAAGGTCGGTTTCCCGCGCGGCGTCGAGGCGCGCCCCGCGATAGGCCCGCACCATCGCCTCGTCGAGCCGCCGTTTCAGGCCCGGACTGTCGGCGAGAACGTCGGCCGCCTGATCACGCTGATCGCGGATCGAAAGCGCCCAGCTTCGCGAGCGACGGTCGGGCTGGTGATCGAACTTCAGCATATGCAGCAGCACGACCCGCCAGGCACTGACGAGGCTGCTCAGTTGCGAGCGTCCCAGCGTCTCGATCTCCTCGGCCAGATTCTCACGGTCGATCGCCGAGAATGCGCCGGCGCGCAAAGCCGCGGCCTGCTCCATCGCCCAGCCGTAGAGATCGTCGTCGTAGGCGGTCGCCGGCCGGGCCGGGCCAGGCCCCGCCGGCTTGAATCTGCGAGTCGCGGTCGTCACGCCGTCACATGCCTCCGGAAGCCTGCCGCGATCCTATCACGGGGCGGGCCCCTCCGCCTCAGCCGGCGGGCCGTGCCTTCTGCTGCTGGGCCTCGGCCCGCGCGATGGCGGCGAGCGCCTCCTTCGGGTCGATGCGGCCGTCATAGAGCGCGCGGCCCGTGATGGCGCCGGCGAGGCTGGCGCAGTCGGGCTCGAGGATGCGGTGGACGTCCTCGATCGAGGCCAGGCCCCCGGAGGCGATGACCGGGATCTTCACCGCCTGGGCGAGGCCGAGGGTCATCGGGATGTTGAGGCCCTTGAGGATGCCGTCGCGGGCGATGTCGGTGTAGATGATCGCGGCGACGCCGGCATCCTCGAAGCGGCGACCCAGCTCCTCGGCCGTCACCGTCGAGGTCTTGGCCCAGCCCTCGACCGCGACACGCCCGTCCTTGGCGTCGATGCCGACGGCGATCTTGCCGGGGAAGCGCCGGGCCGCCTCGCGCACGAAGGTCGGGTCCTTGACCGCCGCGGTGCCGATGATGACGCGGCTGACGCCCTTGGCGAGCCAGCCCTCGACGGTGCGCATCTCGCGGATGCCGCCGCCGAGCTGCACCGGGATCGTGACGGCGGCGAGGATTGCGTCGACCGCCGCGGCGTTCATCGGCGCGCCCGCGAAGGCGCCGTCGAGGTCGACGACGTGGAGCCAGGAAAAGCCCTGCTCCTGGAAGGTCGTGGCTTGCGCCGCCGGGTCGTCGCTGAAGACGATGGCCTGGGCCATGTCGCCCTGCACGAGGCGGACGCAGCGCCCTTCCTTGAGATCGATGGCCGGAAACAGGATCACGCGTCGTCACCGCAAGGCTGGAGTTCGTCGAAAGGGGCGCCCGGTCAGGGGCGCCAGCGCAGGAAGTTGCCGATCAGGCGAAGGCCGAGGGTCTGGCTCTTCTCGGGGTGGAACTGGGTGCCGGCGATGGTGCCGCGGGCCACCATGGCGGTGACCGCGCCGCCGTAATCGGCGCTCGCCACCACGTCGCCGGGCTCGGCCGGACTGAGCGCGTAGCTGTGCACGAAATAGGCGTGCAGCCCGTCCGGGCCGGTCGGGATGCCGTCGAGGAGCGGATGCGGCCGGTGCGCCTGCAGCGTGTTCCAGCCCATATGCGGCACCTTGAGGCCGGGATCGGACGGCGTGATCGGGGCGACGTCGCCCGGGATCCAGCCCAGGCCCGGCGTCACCGCGTATTCGAGGCCGCGGCTCGCCAGCAGCTGCATGCCGACGCAGATGCCGAGAAACGGCCGGCCGCGCCCATGGGCCGCCTCGGTCATCGCCTCGACCATGCCCGACACGGCGTCGAGCCCGCGCCGGCAATCTGCGTAGGCGCCCACCCCCGGCAGGACGACGCGATCGGCCGCCGCGACGGTCGCGGGGTCGGAGGTGACGACGATGCGGGCATCGGTGCCGGCCTCGCGGGCGGCGCGCTCAAAGGCCTTGGCGGCCGAGTGCAGGTTGCCCGAGCCGTAATCGATGATGGCGACGGTGTCGGCGCTCAACGGAGCTTCTCCCGAATCGCGCCGCCGGTCCGGGTGGCGCGTGATGACGTGGTGGCGGGGCTCACCGTTGGCCCTGCGCCTCCGGAAACAGGCCGAGCGCCGGGCTCTCGGACCGGGACTGGGCCGGGGTGACGGGACGCGCCGGGGGGGCACCCATCCGGGCGCCCTCCTCCCGCAACCAGCGGGCGACGAACTTCACCTCGGCTTCCTTGACGTCCGAGGCCGTCACCGCGTCGCGGATCGGGCGCCCGGTGCGGGCATAGGTCCAGCGCCGCAGGGACGAGGCCTCGAGGCCGACGAGCCAGGACAGCAGCAGCGCGATGGCGAAGCCCGCCGCCGGGCTCAACCCCAGCGCGAGCCCGACGAGCCAGACCAGGATTTCGGCCGCCAGCACCAACAGCCCGGCAAGCCAGAGCCTGTGCCAGAAGAACCACAGGGCGGAGAACCAGAAGGCCGGCCAGACGAAGGCATCGGGCACGAGCTTGGCGCTGTCCAGGGCCTCCGGCTCGGCGGGATCGACCTCGTCGGGCACGTGCAGGGTGTAGGTGGTCATCCGTTCCCCCCGGGATCCGTCGTTGCGGCCTTAGAGCGAGCCCTTCGTCGACGGCACGCGGCCGCCCTCGCGGGGATCGACCTCGACGGCGTGCCGCAAGGCACGTGCCAGGCCCTTGTAGCAACTCTCGGCGATATGGTGCTGGTTGTCGCCGTACAGCGTCTCGACGTGGAGCGTGATCCCGGCATTCATCGCGAAGGCCTGGAACCACTCGCGCACCAGCTCGGTGTCGAAGGCGCCGATCTTCTCGCGGGCGAAGGTGGTGCGGAAGACCAGGAACGGCCGGCCGGAGATGTCCACGGCGACCCGGGTCAGTGCCTCATCCATGGGCAGGTGCAGGTCGGCGTAGCGGCGGATGCCGCGCTTGTCGCCGAGCGCCTGAGCGAAGGCCTGGCCGAGCGCAATCCCGCAATCCTCGGTGGTGTGGTGCTGGTCGACGTGGAGATCGCCCGTCACCTTGACGTCGAGGTCGAACAGGGCGTGGCGGGCGAGCAGCTCGAGCATGTGGTCGAGGAAGCCGACCCCCGTGGCGATGCTGGCCTTGCCGGTGCCGTCGAGGGTGAGGGCGACGGAGACGTCGGTCTCGGCGGTGCGTCGATCGACGCGGCCGGCGCGGAGGAAGGTGTCGGTCATCGAAGAGGTGCTGTCGCCAACGGAAAACGGGCTGCCTTGTTAAAAGGCAGCCCGCGGAAATGCCAGGGGTGATCCGGGCTTTATACCGTCGCGCGCATCGACGCGCGAACGCGTCCGGGGCTCAGCCCGCCGCCAGCACCCGTCCGCAGACCGCGTCGAGCTTCGCCATCAGGGCCGGGTCGCGGTGGGTCGGGGCGGTCATGATCGCGCCGTCCAGCGCCCGGTCGGAGCCCGCCGGGCATGGGATCCGCTCGGCCGGGAAATCGCGGGCGAGACGGCTCACCAGGCGGGCGGCCTTGGCGGCGTTGGCGCGGGCGACCGCCACGACGGCGGCGACGTCGACCGCGCCGTGCTCCGGGTGCCAGCAATCGAAGTCGGTCACCATGGCGATCGTCGCGTAGGTGATCTCGGCCTCGCGGGCGAGCTTGGCCTCCGGCATGTTGGTCATGCCGATCACGTCGTAGCCCTGCGCCTTGTAGGTCAGCGACTCGGCGTAGGACGAGAATTGCGGCCCCTCCATGCAGACGTAGGTGCCACCCTTCCTGACCGCGATCTCCTCGGCCTCCGCCGCCTCCAGGATGCGGGCCTGGAGCGCCGGCCCGACCGGATGCGCCATCGAGACGTGGGCGACGCAGCCGTTGCCGAAGAACGACGAGGTGCGGCCGACCGTGCGGTCGACGAACTGGTCGACGAGCACGAACAGGCCCGGATAGAGCTCCTGCCGGAACGAGCCGCAGGCCGAGAGCGCCACGATGTCGGTGACGCCGGCGCGCTTCATCGCGTCGATGTTGGCCCGGTAGTCGATGCCGGAGGGCGAGAGCCGGTGGCCGCGGCCGTGGCGGGCCAGGAAGACCACCGTCGTGTCGCCGATACGGCCGATCCGCAGGGCGTCCGACGGCTCGCCCCAGGGCGAGGTGATCGCCTCCTCGCGCACGTCCTCCAGGCCGGGCAGGTCGTAGACGCCCGACCCGCCGATCACTCCGAGCACGGCCTTGACCATCAGGGTTCTCCTGTAACGAAAAGAGGCCCCTCGCGGGGCCTCTGGCAGGGATGATTGTCCGGCGTCAGCTGGTCTTGTGAAGCTCGGGTTGCAGCCCGTGCGTCTCGCCGCCGACGTCCGACCAGATCTTCTTCTTCACGTAGTAGAGCAGCCCGGCCAGCACCAGCAGGAACAGGATCGCCCGCAGGCCCAGCGACTTGCGCGCCAGGAGGTGGGGCTCGGCCGTCCACATCAGGAAGGCGGTCACGTCGCGCGAGTACTGGTCGACCGTCTCCGGCACGACCGGCTGGCCGTTCGCGCCCTTGGCGTAGGTCACCTGACCGTCGCTGAGGGGCTTGGGCATCGCGATGACGTGGCCCGGGTAGTACTCGTTGTAGTGGCCGCCCGGGGGCACCGTCACGTCCTTCGGCGGCTCTTCCTTGTAGCCGTTGAGGAGGGCGTGGATGTAGTCCGGGCCCTGCTCGGTGTAGCCGACGAAGGGCAGCCAATCGATGATGAACCACAGGCCGCCGCGCGCGAAGGTGCGGGCCTTGGCCATCAGCGACAGGTCCGGCGGTGCCTTGCCGCCGTTGGCGGCGGCCGCCGCCTGCTCGTTCGGGAACGGGGCCGGGATCCTGTCCGCCGGGCGGCCGGGCCGCTCGAACATGTCGCCGGAATCGTTCGGCCCGTCCTTGACCTTGTACTCGGCCGCCAGCGCCTTGATCTGGGCGGCGGAGAAATCCGGTCCGCCTTCCTGCTCCAGGTTGCGGAAGCGGATGTAGTTCAGGCTGTGGCAGTTCGAGCAGACCTCGCGGTAGACCTGGAAGCCCCGCTGCAGCTGCGCCTGGTCGAAGGTGCCGAACATCCCCGAGAAGGTCCACTTCTCGCGGTGCGGCAGCGGCCCGTGATCCTCCGCCGAGGCGGCACCGGCGGACAGGAATGCGGCGAGAGCGGCCGCAAAGAGAGCGCGTGTCCCGCGCGCGCGTGTTCTGATCATTCCCCTCGATGCCCCTTGCGGCGTCGTGATTCTGTTGGGCGGTCGTGAGGCGGGGGCCGGCGGCCCCCGCCCCGCGGCGTCGCTTATCCCTTGGTCGAGGGGGCGGCGGTGGCGCCGGCGGGCATGCCGGAGGAGCCGACCTGCTTGCCCGGGCCGGTGACGCTCTCGAGGATCGAGCCCGGCAGGGGCTTCGGCGTCTCGAACAGGCCGACGAGCGGCATCACGATCAGGAAGTGGGCGAAGTAGTAGACCGTGGCGATACGCGAGGCGAGCACGTAGCCGCCTTCCGGGGGCTTCGAGCCGAGCCAGCCGAGCAGGAAGCAGCAGAAGATGAACACCCAGAAGAACTGGCGGTAGATCGGCCGGTAGTTGGCCGAGCGGACCCGCGAGGTGTCGAGCCACGGCGCGAGCGCCAGGATGATCACCGCGCCGAACATCAGCACCACGCCGCCGAGCTTGTCGGGCACCGCCCGCAGGATGGCGTAGAAGGGCAGGAAGTACCACTCGGGCACGATGTGCGCCGGCGTCACGGCGGGGTTCGCCGGGATGTAGTTGTCGGCGTGGCCGAGGTAGTTCGGCTGCAGGAAGATCCAGTAGGCGAAGAAGGCGAAGAACACCACCACCGCGAACACGTCCTTGATGGTCGCGTAGGGGGTGAACGGCACGGCGTCCTTGCCGGTCTTGATCGGGATGCCGGTCGGGTTGTTCTGGCCGGTGACGTGCAGCGCCCAGACGTGCAGGACGACGACGCCCGCGATCATGAACGGCAGCAGGTAGTGCAGCGAGAAGAAGCGGTTGATCGTCGGGTTGCCGACGGAGTAGCCGCCCCAGAGCAGGCTCTGGATCGTATCGCCGACGATCGGGATCGCCGCCAGGATGTTGGTGATGACGGTGGCGCCCCAGAACGACATCTGGCCCCACGGCAGGGTGTAGCCGAGGAACGCGGTCGCCATCATCAGCAGGTAGATGATCACGCCCAGGATGTAGAGCACCTCGCGCGGGGCCTTGTACGACCCGTAGTAGAGGTTGCGGAACATATGGACGTAGACCGCGATGAAGAACATCGAGGCGCCGTTGGCGTGCATGTAGCGCAGCAGCCAGCCGTAGTTCACGTCGCGCATGATGTGCTCGACGGAGTTGAACGCCTCGGTGGCCGAGGGCTGGTAGTGCATCGCCAGCCAGACGCCGGTGATGATCTGGGAGGCCAGCATCGCGACCAGGATCGCGCCGAAGGTCCAGAAGTAGTTCAGGTTACGGGGAACCGGGAACGCGATGAACGAGGAATGGACCAGGCCGACGATCGGCAGCCGGGCCTCGAACCACTTCGCGATGCGGCTCTTGGGGACGTAGGTTGTAGCGTGTGCGCTCATGGGGCAGCCCGCGTCTGGCGTTGCTTCACGATCGGCGGATGATCAGGCGGTGGCGCCTTCGCCGATGCGGACCTTGGTGTCGCCCTGGAAGGCGTAGGGCGGGATCGGCAGGTTGATCGGCGCCGGGCCACGGGTCACGCGGCCCACCGCGTCGAACTGCGAGCCGTGGCAGGGGCAGCCCCAGCCTTCGTGACCGTTGGCGTTGGCGATCGGCACGCAACCGAGATGGGTGCAGTTGCCGTAGGTCACGAGCCAGCGCTCGTGGCCCGACTTGACGCGGCCCAGGAACGGCGCCGGGTCGATCATGCTGGCGGGGGCGACCGCCTTCATGTCGGCGACTTCCTTCTCCGTGAGGTGGCGCACGAAGATCAGCTTGCCGCGCCAGAACACGTTCACGATCTGGCCGTCGGCGATCGGCGAGAGGTCGACGTCGATCGGCGCGCCGGCGGCGATCGTCTCGGCGTCCGGGGCCATCGAGGCGACGAAGGGCCAGGCGAGAGCGGCGGCCCCGACCACGGCGCCCGCGCCGGTGGCGAGGAACAGGAAGTCCCGGCGGGTCGACCCGTGGGGATGCGCAGCGTCGGACGGGGCGGCGGTGGTGGCCAAGTTCCGGCTCTCCCGAGAAATCGTTGCGAGAAATCGTTAGACGGCGCGGACCGCCGCCCGCGGGGCGCGCGGCTGGAAGGCCCGCTGGAAGGGTCGGCGGGGTTCTCGTGACCCCGATCCTGCCGGACCGAAGCACCTCCCCGCTCATGGCGGCAATGCGACCGGGCGTCGCCGCGCGGGTAGCTCTCTGGCACGGCCAAGCCCCGGAATCCAGGGCGAAAAGGCGTGTCGAACCAGAGGAATTCCAGATTTTCGCAGAGTGTGTTGCCGTGCCCCGGGGCGGCCCGCGAGAGCCGCCCCGGTCGGTTGCGGACGGCCTATTCGGCAGCGGCGCCGACGCGGCCCGGGACCGCGGGTGCGCCGGTATGGCTCAGGCGCAGCACGGTGATCATGCCGACGATGCCCGCGCAGGCGATCAGGAGCAGGCCGCCGGTGAAGCTGCCGGTCCAGTCCTTGATCGCGCCGACGGCGTAGGGGGCGACGAAGCCCGACAGGTTGCCGATCGAGTTCACCACCGCGATGGCACCGGCGGCGGCGGCCCCCGACAGGGTCTCGGTCGGCAGGGTCCAGGTGATCGGGAGCGCCCCGAAGATGCCGAGCGCGGCGCCGGAGAACAGCACGACCTTGACGATCGGGTCGCCGACCAGCGCCGCCCCGACGGTGCAGAGCGAGGCGCAGGCGAGCGCCGCCGCGAGGTGATGGCGCCGCTCGCGCTTGGCGTCCGAGCGCTTGCCCCACCACAGCATGCCGACGGTGCCGACGGCGTACGGGATGATCATCACGAAGCCGGTCTGGGCGTTGGTGAGCCCGAAGCCCTTGAAGATCTGCGGCAGGAAGAAGCCGAAGGCGTAGAGCAGCGCCACGGCGCCGAAATACACGACCGCGATGGCGAGCACCCGCGGGTTGAGGATCTCCTGGGTCAGCGGAACGTGACCCTGGCGCGGGTTGCGGGCGGCCTCGGCGGCGAGCGTCTGCTCCAGCCAGGCGCGCTCGTCCGGGGCGAGCCACTGGGCGTCGGCCGGGCGGTCGGTGAGGTAGAAGTAGGTCATCACCGACAGCACCACCGCCGGCAGCGCCTCGATCACGTAGAGCCACTGCCAGCCCTTGAAGCCGAGCACGCCGTCGAGCTCGAGCAGCAGGCCGGAGATCGGCGAGCCGATGACGCTTGAGAGCGGGATCGCCACCATGAACAGCGAGACGATGCGGGCCCGGTAGGCGGCCGGGAACCACAGCGTGAGATAGAAGATGATGCCCGGGAAGAAGCCGGCTTCGGCCGCGCCGAGCAGCAGGCGCATGATGAAGAAGCTGGCCTCGCCGCCGATGAACGCCATGCCGCCGGAGATCAGGCCCCAGCTCAGCATGATGCGGGCGATCCAGCGCCGCGCCCCGAACTTCTCGAGCGCGAGGTTCGACGGCACCTCGAAGATGAAGTAGGTGATGAAGAACAGGCCGGCGCCGAGACCGTAGGCCGTCGCCGAGATGCCGAGATCCTTGTTCATGCTCAGCGAGGCGAACCCGACGTTCACCCGGTCGAGATAGGCCACGAAGTAGCAGACGATGAGGAACGGGATCAGGCGCCAGCTGATGCGCTTGATCGTGCGGGCTTCGATGTCGGACGTCACGGCGGTCCCCTCCCGGGCGGACTTGTTGCGGCGCATTTCTTGTTGCGGCCGGGTTCGCGGCCCGGCACCGGCGCCCGGGATGACCGGATTGTTATCGATTGGCAAGCAGCGACGATCTGCGGAGGCCCGCGCTCTTGTGGGAGGGGCCGCTTCTGGTCTAGTGCTCCCCTCCCCCGCCGGTGATGCATCGCAGCGAGGCCGGAAGGCCGCGCGCTCGCCCCGGCGCCGTTCGAGATCTTTGAAGAAGTTCGCCATGGTCACGCCACGCCGAGACAGCGGCGCCGTCAGGCCCCAGCTCACCGGAGCCCGGGTGCTCGTCGTCGAGGCCCGCTACTACGAGGACATCGCCGACGAGCTGCTCGCCGGCGCGACGGCCGCCATCGCGGCTGCCGGCGCCGAGGCCGTGGTCGTCACGGTGCCGGGGGCGCTGGAGATCCCCCAGACCATCGCGATCCTGCTCGAGGCCGCCGCCCGC
>NZ_JTHF01000021.1 GCF_001043895.1 Methylobacterium indicum | reverse complement strand
CCCCACCGCCCGGAGCAGCCCGTCGTCAGCGGTGCCCAAGGCGCGCTGCAGCCCGATCACCGCGCGCTTCGGGCCGCTGTTCACCGCGAAGTCGAACAGCGCGTAATCCAGACCCGCCGGCAGCGCGTCGCCCTGCACCGCGTCCCAGAACCGGCGCCGGTAGAGCGGCGACACGCTCGCGACGGTCAGCGCCTTCACCTCCGCCTTCGTCGCCGGCCGGCCGAGCCACAGGCTCAAGGTGCCGATCGTCACCCCGAGGTTCGTCGCACCCCCCGGGTCGGCCGGGTCGTCGGACCATCCGCCCTCGTGGGCCAGGACGAGCGGCATCGCCCGCTCGAACGTCGTCGCGGTCATCGGTCTCTCCAGGTTGTGCAGAAGGGGGGCAGCGCGCCGGCCCGCAGGCCCGGGCGTCGGGCCGCGATCAGGGGCAGCCGATCAGAGGGTGGCGGCCTGGCGCCACAGCGCGTCCAGCGCCGCCGCGTCGTAGCCCAACGCCGTGCCGAGCTGCGCCACCATCGGGTGGCCGCGCTCGAACGCCGTGGCGCCCGACAGCCGCATCCGGGCGGCGAAGCGCTCCGCCGCCGGCAGCGCCGTCACCGCCGCCTCGATCGGCGCCGGAAGACGGCCGGTCATCACCGCCGCCAGCGCCGCGTCGGGCGTGATCGCCCCGGCCTGCGCCAGCGCCTGGAAGAACTGCCGGTCCGAGATCGCCGGCAGCACGTCGGCCGCCGGCGCCTCCCGCGCGGCGAGCTGCGCCGCCAGGCTGTCGCGCTCCCCGGCCAGGGCGTCGCGCTCGCGCCGCAGCGCCGCCGCCTCGGCCACGGCGGCATCCCGCCCCGCCAGCGCCGCCGCCTCGATCCCCGCCAGCACCGCCGAGAGCGGGAACCCCGCGGCCTCGGCCTGCGCCGGGCTCAGCGCCCCGCTCGCCACGAACTGCGCCTCCGTCGCGCCCGGCGGGGTGACGGACCGGCCGAGCACGACGTGCCAGGCCGGCGCCTCGGCCGAGCCCGCCGGACGGCCGCGATACAGGAACTCGTAGAGGTAGGGTTCGCTCATCGTCGTCCTCACGCCGCAACCGCGCTGTCGTCCGACAGCCGCCGCCAGGCCCCATTGGAGTAGGTGGCCGTCACGCCGGTGCCCGCGCCGGCCGCCTCCGTGACCTTGCGGCCGTTCGAGACGTAGACCTGAGCCCCGACCACCCCGGCCGGCAGCGTCGCCACCGTGTAGGAGCCCGGCCGGATCGGGCCGCCGACATCGAGCTTGGTCGCGGGGTAGGCCCCAACCCCGATCCCGACATCGCCACCGTCCTTGATCGCCATCAGCACCGAACTGCCGGCGGAGTTGAAGAAAGCGTGCGCCGCCGCCTGTCCCGCCACGCGCGGGTAGAACAGGAAACCCCATCCGGGATCCGAGTAGATCGCCCCGGGCGTGAACGCGCCGCCGCCCCCGATCATCACCCCGGCGAAGCTCGGCTGATTGGTCGCGCCGAGCCCGAGCGCCGTCGCGCCCTGCGCCGCGGTGCCGGTGAGCACCGTGCGGCCCGCGGCGCTGGCGTCGGTGATCTCGGCCGCGGCCGGGCCGGTGACCGGCTTGCCGGAGGCACGGGCATAGCTGAGCACCCGCCAGGCCCCGGCGGCGTCCGATACCGCCAGGGCCGTGTCGCCGGCGGCGGTGACCAGGCTCGCCCCGCCCGGCAGCACCAGGCTCGCGGCGTTGTGGGTGAGCGTCGCGGCGTCGGTGAAGCGCAGGAACCGGACCCGGTTCGGGGCGGTGCCGAAGCTCGTCACCGTGCCCGAGCCGGTGAGCACCACCTTCAGCGCGGCCAGCCCGCCGAGGTCGACCGTGCCGGCGACCGCGGCGGAGGCCTCCGCGGCGGCGAGGTCGAGGCCGCCGGTGGCGCGGTCGATCCGCAGGGCCTCGCGCCAGGTGCCGCCGTCAGTGGAGACCTTCACCCTCAGGTCGTCGTCGCCGGTCAAGCCCAGCTCCGCCCGGCCGGAGAAGCCGGACTGGAACAGCAGCGACAGGGTGTTGGAGGCCGCCTGCTTGTTGAGGGTGTAGCGCAGGTCCCCGGTCCCGCCCTCGGCCGCCGTCAGCGCGGTCCACAGCGCCTTGTTGAGCTTGGCGGCGAAGGGGTTGGCGGCGTCGGCGGTGGTGCCGATGCCGAGCCGCGTCAGGTTCTGGAGCACCGTCAGGGTGGAGCGGAACGAGGCCCAGGCCACACCTGTGAAGGTATACAGGTCCACCTCGTCCGCCACGAAGGCGAGCCAGCCGGGGCGCGGCGGGAAGCTGCGCCAGGCCCCGTCCTGGTAGCGCACCACCCGGCCGGCCCAGCCCGCCCACGCCCCCGTGGGGGAAGCACCGGCGATCAGGTAGCGGTCGCCCTCGACGGGGTTGGCCGGGGGCGCGGTCAGGTCCTTGTCGAGGACGGCGAGCTGGACCAGCGTGTCGAGGCCGACGAGCGCCTCGTTGTGGGTGACGTGCTTTTGCGCCTGCGCCGCCGCCATCAGCGGCAGGGACAGGTTGGCGGTGATGGCGTCAGGCATACAGGGTCGCCCTCAGGGCCGCGCCGCGGCCGTAGGTTGCCGAGACTTGGTGGATGGCGACGGACAGGCTGGTGACCGGCCCGCCGAAATCCGCCGCCTGGTGGGCGGCGGTGTAGGTGAGCGCGGGCGTCCCGACCTCGAACGTCCGCAGCACCGTGGCCCCCGCGCCCGGGCCCGCCAGCACGTCGAGGCTGTAGGCCTCGACCTCTTCGGCGAGCGGCACCTCGAGCTGTTCCCACGGGTCGCCGTCGATCCGGGTGCGCCGGACCCACGACAGCCGCAGGTCGCCCGAGACCGCCCGCACCAGCCGGCCTTGCGCCGGCGCGTAGGGCCGCAAGCCCACGCCCCGGAACGCCAGGGTGGCGCCGGTGAAGCTCGGATCGTCCTGAGGCCGGCCGAGCGGTCCCCAGCGCCAGGCGAGCGGCACCGTGCGGGCCGAGAGCGGCATTCCCGACTGCACCAGGGCATCCGTCAGCACCACGAACGGGGCGCCGATCGGCGTCGGGCTGCCGAGGGCGAAGTCCGTCCCGAGCTGGCCGCGCAGCAGCGTGGCGAGCCGGTAGCGGCCGGGCGCCAGCAGGGTCGCTTGCGCCCATTGCAGCACCTCCCACTCGCCCGAGGGGGTGAGCAGCGCCGCGACGTTCGCCCCGTTGAGCACGTCGACCTCGGGAGCGGACGCCAGCTCCACCCCGCGCGGCACCTCGAGATAGACGCTGTTCACCCGGTCCCACCGCCCGCACGGGCCCGGATAGAGGTCGGCCGTCAGCCGCCCGATGATCGACCGGGCGCCCACCACGGCATCCTCCTGGAACGCCCCGCCAGCGGTCGCGCGCAGGACCGAGACGGGCGACCACGGCGCCGTGTAGGCGGCGAGGTAGGGGGCATGGGGCACCGCGTCCGGCCGCAGGAGCGGCAGGTCGAGGAACCGGAACAACGCCACCCCCACGGTCGCCGGCGGCTCGGCCGGCCGCGGCGTCGCGGTGCCGTCCCGGTAGGCGTAGACCGCGAGGTCGGTGCGGATCGCGCTCGCCGGCCGGCCCAGCTCGAGGCCGAGGCGGGTGAGCCGGTAATCGGTGCCGCCCCCGGCGAGGGCGAGGGTGACGACATCGCCGGCATCGAGCGCCAGGCAGGACGGCGGCAGGGTGACCCCGACCTGCTCCCGCTCGACCACGCCCTGATAGAGCAGCGCTTGCGCGATGCCCCGGGCTGCCCCCTCGTCCAGGCAGAGCGGCACGCTCACCCGCTGCACCGCGTTGGCCCGGCCGTTCACCCGGCGCGCCTCCACGGAGGCCGACTGGTAGCCGCGCTGCGGATCGATGTAGGTGAGCGCCACCACCCCCGGCAAAGCCGTCTCTTCGCCCCGGGTGCGCCGGTAGTCCCCGCCGGTGCCGCCCCGCGCCACCAGGTCGTCGGCGGTGAGCTGCATGGCCGGCGCTCGCGCCAGCGGGGCGAAGACCAGCCGCCCGGCCGACTCCGCCGCGTCGAAGAAGAAGCACGCCCGCAGCGGGTCGAGGGAGGCCCGCGGCGTCTGCACCTCCGCGATGGCGTAGCCCTCCACCAGGCCATGGAGCCCGCCGACATCGATCGGCACCCCGAGCCCGCCGCACAGCTCGGCCACCACGTCGGCGATCGGCGTGAGCCCGAGCCGGCCGTTGATCCAATGGCCCAAGCGGTAGTTCGGCCCGTCGCTCCACACGGCGGCCTGACGCGGGAAATCCGGGTAGGGCCGGGCGTCCCACGTCCAGACGAACAGCCGCTCGGGATCGACCATCCGCCCGCCATAGACCGACGAGACCGGGTTGCCGCTCGCGCCCTGCCAATAGGCCAAGGTGGCTTCGAGGTAGGCCCGTTGCGCGGCGAGGTCGCGCCGGCCGTTCGAGTAGTACGGCAGGAAGCTTTCCGACGACTTCGGGTCGACGAAGACGTTGGGCTGGTTCATGCCCTTGTCGACCGCCGGGCAGCCCACTTCGATGAAGCGCACCGGCTTGCCCTGCGGCACCCACGCGGTCGCCTGCGCCTGGCGCACCCCGCCCGGCCGGTGGCGGTGCGGGTTCGCCCACCAGCCCCGCAGGTCCTTGAGGCGGAACACCCAATCTTCGCCGTAAGCCGTATCGGCGATCGGCGCCCGGGCCTGCGCGTCGCGGGCGGCGGGCGTCGGATAGTACCAGTCGAACAGCTCGCCGGCCGCGACGTTGCCGGTGAGATAGGCCGGATCGTAGGGCGAGGGCACCCCGGATGTGAACGTGCCGCCCTTGGCGTCGAGATGGTCGAAGCCGTCGCGCCAATCGGCGAGCGGCATGTAATTGTCGATCCCGACGAAATCGATATTGGCGTTCGACCACAGCGGGTCGAGGTGGAAATACACGTCGCCCGAGCCGTCCGCCGGGCGATGCGAGGCGTATTCCGTCCAGTCCGCCGAATAGCCGATCTTCGTCGCGCTCCCCAGGATCGACCGGGCGTCGGCCGCCAGGCCGATGAGCTGCGCCACCGCCGGGAAGGTCGCGGCGCCCGACCTCACGGTGGTGAGCCCGATCATCTCGGACCCGATCAGGAAGGTCTCGACCCCGCCGGCGGCCTGCGCCAGCCGGGCGCAGTGCAGGATGAAGCGCCGGAACGAGAACTCCGCCTTGGCGCTAGTGACCGTCTTGCCGTTCCACGCCAGGTCCGCCGGCGCCACGCTGCCGAAGAACGCCGCGACCTGATCGGCCGCCGCCGCGGTCTTGTCCGGGCTGCCGGGCCGGCCGGGGGCCGGGTGGCAGGTCACGCGCCCACGCCAGGGAAACGCCGCCTGCTCCGCCCCGCCATAGGGGTCGGGCAGGCCGTTGCCGGGGGCGATGTCCATCATCACGAACGGGTAGAGCGTGACCGCGTAGCCCCGGCCCTTGAGCGCCTGGATGAGCTGCACCACCGACAGGTCGGAGGGTGCCCCGCCCAGCATCGGCGCCCCACCGGCATCCCGGCTGACGAGGCCCGCGCTCGCCCGGTCGACCCCGCCGGCGAGCCATTCCGGGGTGGTGGTCTTGTTCGCCGTCTCGGCCTTCGGGACGATGCGGCAGGCGCCGAGCCGCAAATCCGTGCCCTGCCAGGCGACCACGAGGGAGACGTGCCGGCAGCGCGGCGCCTCGACGGCGAGCTGGTCGAGGGCCTTCAGCGCGTCGACCCCGCCCGAGACCGTGTTCTGTCCCGCGATCCCGCCGAAGGTCGAGGCGTTGACCGGCACGGTGGCGTAGGTGAACTCCCCCATGCTGGGGATCATCGTCACCGCCGTCACCAGCTCCTCGAGCGCCGGCCGGCCGGAGGCGTTGGGCGCCCGCCGGATCACCTCGGCGGTGAGGACCGGCACCCGGTTGCCGAAGCCCGCCAGGGGCAGGTCCTCGAACACGATGTAGGCCAGGCCCCGGTAGGCCGGGGCGTTGGCGGCGCCTTCGATCGCGGCAATCTTCGGGTCCGGGCCCTGCGCCTCGTCGCCGAGATAGACCCGGGCGCCGTAGGCGGCCAGCGCGATCGGCTTGCCGTCCGCGTAGACCTGGCCCACGGCGACGATCGGGCCTTCGCACAACGCAATCGCCACGCTGACGCTGTACGAATACGTCACGTTGAACTGCTTCTGTCCGCCGCCGCCCTTGCCGCCGGCGGACTTCACCTTCTCGACCTTCTGGACTTCCTTGATCTTGGTCGCCCAGATGATCTGCCCGCCGACGCGGACCCGGCCGAAGACGCGCGAGATGGCCGCCCCTTCGGTCGAGGCGGTGACGTGGAGATCGGCCAGGCGCGGCCCGATATTGATCTGCGGCTTGGGGCGGGACCCGAACAGGGCGCGGTCGAGGGCGCTGCCGCCGGCGGCGCCCAGCGCCTGGCCGAGGGCGCCGCCGATCGGGCCGCCGAGGGCGGAGCCGGCCGCCTGGCCGACCGCCGAGAGGACGAGCGTGCTCATGATGGGGGCTCCAGCGGGATTGCGGGCGGGATCGCGGGGAACCGGAAGGCGTAGGCGATGCGCCGGGACCAGGCCGGCGGGATCCACGTCTCGAGGACCGCGTGGCCGTCATAGGCATGGACCATCTGCGCCGGGCCGGTGAGGATGGCGCAGTGCTTGGCCGGCAGGCGATCCCGCCAGCGGAACAGCAGCACGTCGCCGGGCTCCACGTCTGCGAGGTCGAGCGCCACCAGGTGGCGGGCGGCGGCCTCCCGCAGCGTCTCCCGCCCCCGGTCCTCGGCCCAGCTCGGCGAGTAGGGCGGCGGCACCTCCGGCTCGGCGCCGTAGAGCGCCGCGTAGACGCCCCGCAGCAGGCCGAGGCAGTCGCAGCCCGCGCCCCGGACGCTGGCCTGGTGGTGGTAGGGCGTGCCGAGCCAGGTGCGGGCCAGCGCGACGATGCGCGCCCGCGTCTCAGCCGAGGCGGCCTCCGTCATTGTCTGCCCCCTGCACCGCGTAGGCCACGGCGTAGTCGTTGCCCGGAAGGTCCGGGAAGCCGCGGAAGTTGAGGACGTTGGCGAACTTGTCCCGGCAGCTCGCCAGGGACTTGTCGCAGCCGGCGACGACCTGGAACGTGTCGCCGGGGTTGATCGGGGCCGGCATCGGCTCCCACAGGTCGAGGCTGGCGAGCCCGCCGGCGAGGCCGTGCGCCCGCACCTCGACCGCGGCGCCGGCATTGGCGCCGGAGGTCCAGACCAGCCGGCCGGCCTCGAACCAGCGCGAGACGTAGGCGGAGAGGCCGGACGCCGTGACGCTGCGGGCGCTCCTCACCGTCGCGACCGTGCCGGCGCCGCGGATCGCGGCGGCCCCGGCGTCGATCCCGCAGCGGGCATCGCCCAGCAGCGCGTCGCAGGAGCGCTGGTAGACCCGGCCGCGGGGCTGGTTGAGGCGATCGGCGAGACCCCGCACCTCCGCCGTGAAGGCGGTGGGCCCGCGCGAGACCTCGCCCACGGTGCCCGACAGGATCAGCACCCGATCGGCCGGGCTCGCCCAATCGACCCGCCACACCGCGACCGCGGCGCCGTCGAACAGGCCCCGCGCCAGCTCGCTTTCGGCCAGGCGCCCGCTCGTGAGGGCGCCGACGATCTCCAGGCTGTCGGCCGCGAGGCCGGTGCCCTGCTCCACGGCGGTGCCGGTGGCGCCGCTCTCGGCCGAGCAGGTCACGCCGTCGACCACCAGGTCCTCGTCATGGTCGGTGAAGCCGAGGCGCAGGCCATCGGTGCGGGTGACGATCCAGCAGTGGCAGAGGGTGGTGACCCCGCTCGCGAGGTGCGCGGCGAGGGAGGGAGAGAGGATCTTCATGGGAGCTACCGGCGGATCTCGATGACCGGGATGTCGGCGACGAGGCCGGCGCGCAGGGCCTGGTGGTCGATCTCGATGCGATCGGTGGCAAAGCGCACCGGCACGTCGAAGAGAAAGCCCGCGGTGACGACCGCGCCCGCGGCGGGCGCCGCTTTCAGGGTGACGAGGCCGGTGGCGGCGTCGAGGGTGAAGGCAGCGGCGCCGAGCGCCACGCCGCCGACTGCGATGCTCACCGATCCGGCGACCGGCTTGGTGATCGGGCGGGCATAGGGGGCGAAGGCGGCGCCGTAGGTCTTGGCGAGGGGAAACGCCCGGGTGGTGCCGTCGCCGGTGCCGAGGCGCTGGTCGGTGGGGGCGGGCGTCCGCCCGGGGGCGGCGGAACTGTGGTCGAAGGTGTCGCGCCAGCGAAAGCCGTAGAGGGGCCCGCGGCGCTCCTCGAAGAAGGCGAGGAGCGTCGCGACGTCCTCGGCCGAGCGCAGGGCGGGCCCGGCATTGTAGCGGCGACGGGCGTGGCGCCAGAGGCTGTTTCTCTCCTCGTCGCCGGAGCCGAGGGTCACGATCTCGGTGCGCCGCTCCGGCCCGCCGCGGGAGCCGTAGGACAGGGCGAGGGGAAAGCGCACCTCGTGGAAGGAGCTGGACATGGCGCGCGGCCTCCTGAGGATGACGGGGCCCGGCCCTCACAGACCCCGGAGGCCGCGCTGCACCGCCCGGGCGAGCGCAGCGCTGACCTGCGCCTCCGAGCGATGGAAGCTCGGGGCGTCGGCGGTGGCGATCGAGACCGAGATCTGGACGGTCGGGACGGCGGGCGTCGGCGCGACGCCGTGGGACGCCGGCAGGATGCGCCCGGGCTGGAGCGGCACGAAGGTCTCGCGACCGCTCTCGCCCACCGTGTAGGCGACGCCCGGGGTGACGGGGCCGCCGGCGGCGCGCCCGGTCGGGTTCTGGGTCAGGCCGAGCGAGCCGAGGGCATCGCCGATCAGGTCGGCCCCGGGGCTGCCGCGGCCGAACAGGCCGTCGAAGGCACGATCGAGGCCCCGGCTCGCCAGCGTCGTGGCGAGCCGGGCGACGACCGTGGTCAGGCGCTCGCCGTGCAGGATCGCGCCCTTGAAGCTGTCGGCGAGCACCGAGCCGAGCTCGCGCGAAGCCGTTTGGGCGGCGCGCTGCGCGGCTTCCGCCCGCTCGACCTGGGCGGTCGCGGCGCCGTAGGCCTCGGCCACCCGGTCGACCTCCGCGCGGAGCGCCGGCGTCACCGCGAGGTCGGCCTTCTTGGCGGCTTCCAGCAGGCGGAACGCCGCCTCGGCCCTGGCGGCAGCGCCCTCCTCCCGGCCGACCGACTCCGCCTCGATCCTGAGGAGGCCGGTGCGGCGGGTGAGGCGCGAGACCTCGTCGCGGAAGCCGTCGTCCCCCTCCTCCGCGCTCGCCCGGGCCGGCGTCGTCCGGACCGGTGCCCGGAGGGGCGCGGGTGCCGGCGCACCACCTTGCGGCGCGGGCTCGGAAACCGGCGCGAGGCTGCCGCGGGGGGCCGCATCGCTGATCGCGAAGGCGTCGGCGATGCGGGCGCGGATCGCCGCGCCCTCCCCCGACGCCGCCTTCACCCGCCGGCCGAGATCGGTGACGAGGTCGGCGGCGGCCGGGATTTTCTGGGCGATGTCCCCGACCGCGCCCGCCACCGCGGCGAACCCCGCCACCGCCTCCCGGGAGGCGGAGCCGGCCTCTCCGAGGCGCGCGGCGAGACCCCCGACCGCGTCGTCGACCCGACGCAGGGCGGCACCGTCGCCCGCAATTGCCGGCAGGGCGTTCGCCTGCTCCATCGCCCGCTGGATCTGACCCAGGGTCTCCGGCGCGGCCATGCGGGCGAGCTCGTCGCGCAGCGAGGCACCGGCCCGGGTCATCGCGGCGGCGATGCGGCCAGACCCGGCCTCGACGGCGCGTTCGGCCTCCGCCATCGCCCGCTCGGCGAGCGGCCCGGCCCGAGAGATCTCCCGCTCGTAGGCCGCGACGTTGGCCTCGAGCGAGACCACCAGGCGCTCGATCTCGGTCGTCATGCGAAGCCCTCGTCGGAGGCGTCCTGGATCCAGGCCCAGAGCGCGTCCTCTTCCTGCAGCGTCGGGGCGTCGGCGGCGTTCGGATCGCGGGCACGGTTGAAGCCGTCGATGTAGGCGGCGAGCTGCCACAGGCTCATCGCCCGCAGGTCGGCGGCGGGCAGGCCCATGGCGGCGGCGGCCCCGTAGAAGGCCGCGAAGGCGATCCGCCCCTCGGGCCCGGCGGCACCGGCCGGGCGGCCGACCCGCTCGTCCTCGGCGCCCTCCAGCGCCGCCGCCAAGACCAGAGCGGCCTTGGCGATGAGCGCGATGCAGGGCAGCCCGTCGAGACGGCGGGCGATGGCGTGGGCCCGCGGTACCGGGGTGCCGCCGCCGATCAGGCCGAGGCGCAGGACGTCGCGCACGTCCCGGAACCGGTAGGACAGTCCGGCATGGAGGCGCTGCAGCAGGGCGACCGGGCCGAGGCCCGTCGCCTCCTGCAGGGCCTCGAGGTCGCCGATGGCGAGGCGGAAGCGGTGGGTGGCGCCCTCGAGATCGAGGTCGACATGGCCGTCGCGGCTCATCGGCGCCTCACGCCGCGGCCGTGAAGGCGACCGTTCCGGTCGATTGCAGCGCCACTATGACGCTGCAGCGCTCGCCCCGGACGGCGCCGACCTCGAAGCTCGTGAGGTGAAACAACCCCTCCCAGGCGCCGCCGCCCTCCGCGCCCGTGCCGCTCACCTCGACCCTAGCCTTCACCGGCACGTCGGATTCGTAGGCTGCGCGCCAGCGCGCGAGGCTCTGGCGGGCCATCACGCCCTTGCCGGAGACCGCGACCGACTTCGACACCGCGAACCGGTCGACGAAGGGCGCGGCGTCCTCGTTGGCGCAATCGGGCACGACCGCGCTGTTGGTTTCCTTGGTGAACTGCGCCGCGCGCTCGGTGAGGCCGCAGGGTGCCTCGAAGGTGCCGGCTTTCGCCGGGCTCTCGAGCTTCACGGCGATCGCCGAGAACGGCAGGGTGGTGGGCTGGGCCATGGCGGGTTCGCTCCCGGATGAGGATGTCAGGTCGTTTCGGCGACGACCGCCCCGAAGCGGGCGACGCCGTGCCAGGAGCCGGGCCCGAGGGGCTCCGGCAGGACGAGGCTGCGTTCGTGGGAGAGCCACAGGAGCTCGCCGCGGGGCAGCGCCAGGTCGGCCTCGTCGAGGGCGGCCGCGACGGCGGCGAGCAGCTCCTGCACGGGGCCGAGGCCGCGAGCGCCGCGCAGGAAGGCGTGGACGGTGAGGCGGCAGGTGCAGCCCCGCCAGCCTTGCGCCTCGTAGGGGCCGACCTCCGGCGGATCGACGCGCAGGAACGGCCATTCCTCCCGGGCGCCGACCACCTCGCGCACCCGGCCCCCGACCAGGCCGCGCAGGGCCGGATCGGCGAGGAGACGCTCCCGCGCCATTCGCAGGAGCCCGGGGGAGAGGTCGAGGCCGGCCATCAGCCCGCCCCCGTCAGGCGCGCGATCGCCGGACCGATCACCGGGCGCGGGCTCTTCGTCGCGGTGCCGAATTCCCGTGCGATCAGACCCCGGGCCTCGACCGTCACGGCGGCACCCGTCGGGGTCGCCGCCGCCTCGGCACGCCCGTCGGGCAGCTCGGCGGCGATGTCGGCCGCGAGCGCGGCGGCGGCCTCCGCCGCGCGGCGCCGCGCGGCCTGCGCGCCGGCCTCGGCCAGCCGCGCGAGCCGCGCCTGGAACGGGCCGGTCTCGGCTCTCTGGGTCACAACGGTCTCCCCTGGATGAGGGCGTGGCTGCCGGCGGGGTCGGTCTCCACCGCGACGATGCGGTGGCGGATCCCCGCCAGGGTGATCTCGTCGTCGAGGTCCGGGGCGGCGCCCGGCGTCAGCACGACCGCCCGCACCAGGCGGCCGGGCAGGCCGGCCTCCTCCCCTGCCTCCCGGATGCCCTCGATCCGGGCGCGGACCGGCTCGCTCCCGAGGCCGGCCCGGTGCAGGATGGCGGCGTCGAACAGGGGGGCGATCACCCCCCCGAGATGGCGACCGAGGCCGTCGAGGAGCGCCATCACACCACCGCCACGCCGGGACTGTTGCGGCGCATCACCTCGTGGAAGCGCCGCCCGTAGGAGGTGAGCCCGAGAGTGCCCGGGGCGGCGTCCGGGGCCGGGTCGCGGCGCTCCAGGTGGAGCGTGCCCGAGCGCAACGCCTTGAGGTCGAGGGCGCCCGCCCGGGCGAGCTCGGCCTCCGGCCCGCCCTGCCCGTCGAGGGTGAGGGTATGGGCGGCGTGGAGCATCCGCCCGAGCCTGGCATCCGCGTCGGGCCAGGACGCGCCGACCCGCGGGGCGGCCTCAGCCAGCGCTCCGGCGATGACCGCATCGGCGATTCCCGCGAGGGCCGGGAAGCGGGTCCGGAAGGCCTCGGGCGTGATCGCATCCGCCATCTCACGCCTCCTCGCCGGAGGTCGGCCGCTCGCGGCCGCGGCGGCGCTCGGGCCGGAGATCGGGCCGGGGATCGGGGCTTGGCTCCGCCGCCTCGATCCGCACCTCCCCGGCCGCCGCCCAGGCGGCGAGGCAGGGATCGGGCCGATCGGGGAGCGCGAGGATCGCGCTCTCGCCGGGCACCAGGAGCCGAGGCGCCCGCGCGCCCTTCGGCCAGACCAGCCGGGGACCGGCGGCGTGGTTCGTCACCCGCATCATGATGGTGGTTCTCCGTCAGATGCCGTCGAGGTAGCGGCAGGCGGCCGGGCGGCGGATGTCGAGGCCGCCGAGCCGGAAGGCACCCGGCACCTCGAAGCGCCACGGTCCGGTCTGCCAGGCCGGAAAGAACCGGAACGGCATCGGCAGCCACAGCTTCAGCACGGAAGGGTCGCGGCGATAGGCGACGAGGCGGGCGCTGCCGCCGGTCCCGGCGGTCTCGAGCGCCCGCACGCCGTAGACCGTCAGCTCCTGCCCGGTCTCCAGGGTGTAGACGTTGTGGCGCCGGATCCACTCGAGCAGGGTGAGCGGGCTGATGCCGTCGAGGCGGCGAAGCCCGATGCCGAGCATCTGCTCGTAGGGGAGCAGCAGGGTATCGGCCAGCTCGACGGTGTTCGAGCCGGTGAAGATGCCGATCAGCTGGCCGTTGACGTCGGCGAGGATCTGCTCGGGGGTTTTTTGGGCCCAGGCGGTGCTGCCGTTGGTACCCGTCGCCGCAGCGCTGCCCACCGTCACGCCCGGATGGTTGAGGAGGCCGGAAAACCCCTTGCCGGGATCGCCGAACAGCGCGACCTGGTCGATGAACTCCTCGGAGGCGAGCCGCGCCGCGTCGGCCTTGTCGGCGTCGAGGGTCATGCCGAGCAGCTGGGCCTTGCCGAGCTCCTCCAGGTCGTAGCCGTAGCCGATGCCCGCCATGGCGACGGTGGTCTCGTGCTGACGGCGCGTGATCTCGACCTTCGGCACGTCGGCTGAAGCACCATGGACCCAGGTCGCCTGGCCGACCCGGTCGACCGAGAAGTAGGTCACGGTCGGCACCCATTCGGGTGCGGCGGTATCGACCGGGACGAGGCGCGGATAGCGGATTGCCGGGTACTGGGCGCGATAGACGGTGGGCTCGATGAAGGCCTGCTGGCTGACCAGGAAGGCGAGCGCCCGGGGGGCATCGGTGACGAGGGTGCGGGTCATGCGCGTGCCTCTCTTCAGTTCAGGCGCAGGCGGACGAGGCCGCCGGCGGGGGCGGAGGTGTCGAACAGGGCGTTGGCGATGGCTGTGTTGCCGGAGGCGGCGGCCGTGATCGCGCCGGCAGGCGTGACGTAAGCCGGGCTGCCGGCGCTCGCGGCCGAGGCCGTGACGACCCAGACGGCGCCCGACACCATCACCGGGGCGGTCTCGCCCTTGGCGAAGAGGTCGGCTCCGGCCGGGTTCGGCCGGGCGTTGCGGTCGGCGAGCGCGATGCCGCGGAAGACCGCGCCCGTGGCGGCGATCCCGTCGTCGCGGCTGCCCTGGAAGGCGGCGCGGCCGAAGCCGATCCCCTCCGGGGTCTCGACGGTGCGGCTGAGGATGGTCGCCGGGTTCTGGTCGGCGGCCATGCCCTCGTAGGCGACAGCCGGGCGGCCGGGATAGCTGGTCTGGACGGCGGGCATCAGCGGGCTCCTGCGGGTTTCCAGGCGTTGCGGAGGGTCTCGACCATGGCGGCGTGGGCCGCCTCCTGGGTGAGGGGGGCTTGCGTCGAGGCGTCGGGGCGCTGGCGGAGGGCGTCGCGCAGCGGATCGGCGAACGGGCGCGGGGCGGCGTGGCGCGGATCGGCGGCGAGGGCCCGGAAGGCGCCCTCGATCGCCGCCGCGCTCATGGCGGCCGTCTCCGCGTCGCCGAGGAGGCGGGCCACGGCCTGGCGCCGGATCACCTCGGGGGCGAGGCCGGCGGGATCGAAGGCGTCGCCGAGGATCCGGCGGGCCTGCGCGATGAGGCCGCTCCGCTCGGCGGCGAGCGCGTCGAGGGCGGCGGCGTCCGGCACCCGTGCGCGGAGCGCCGCGACCTCGCCGTCGCGCTGGGCCAGGGCGGTCTCGGCGGCCTCTGCCCTCGCCTCGGCCTCGGCGAGCCGCCGGTCGGCGTCGCCGATGCGGCAATCCGGGCCGGCACGCCCCTGCGCCACGATGGCGACGTGGTCGACGATCACCTGCGTCTGGCGGGCGTCGTAGGGGCTGCCGTCGGGGGCGGTGCCGGGGGTCCAGTCGAGGTCGCAGGTATAGCCGACCGAGATCTCGCGCCGCCCGCCCTGCACCGCCGCGATGGCGGCGGAATCGGCCAGCAGCATCGGGATGCGGACGAACTCGCCGTCGCGCACCACCTCGTCGCCGACATGGCCGCGCGCCACCCCGCGCCAGGTCCGCGGCGTCACCGCCTCGGGCGGGTGGTCGAGGGTGACGGGTTTGTGGCCGAAGCTGCGCAAGCTCTCGGGCCGGAAGATCTCGTCGGGGTCGCGGTAGATGCGCACTTGCGCCAGATCCGGCCGGGCGACCTCGTCGCCGCGATAGACCTGGACGTTGCCGGCCCGCGCCGCGCGGGCCTGCACCACCAGGGCGCCGTTGCCGAGCGGGCGCGCGCCCGCGATCTCGGCCGCGGGGCCGAGGCTGAGTCTGTCGAAGAGGTGCATGGGTGGGGTCTCGCGTGGGAGGTGGGAAGCGCCGCGCCGGTGCAAAGGTCGGTTCACAGGCCGGGTCGCGCGCATCGCTCCTCTCCCTGCGGGTGGGGAGAGGGCCGCGTCACCGTTCAGGTGACGCGGCGCGGCGGCGCATCGATCCCGAAGGGATCGACCCGAGGGTGAGGGGGTGGTGCCGGAGGAGCCTCATCCGTCGAGACCCCCTCACCCTCGCTTCGGCTTTCGCCTGCGCTCGTCGCTTGCACGACAAGGTGCAAGCGACCCTCTCCCCGCCCGCGGGGAGAGGAGATGAACCCGCGCCTTGTCCGGCGATGTGACCGTGTCGGACCGCTCGGGAGTGGGTGGGAAGCCCTTCTCAGCCCGCCGGCCGCGCGAAGGCGGCGGCGATGCCGGGAAAGAGGTCGGCGGCGGAGAGCCAGCCCTCGACGCCGCGGGCGAGGACGTGCGCCGGCACCACGCCCTCGCGCGCGAGCATCGCGGCGGTCTCGGCCTTGAGGCGGCCGATCTCCGCCTTCTCGCGCTCGCTCGCCTGGGCGAGCGGCCGCCAGACGTAGCGCAAGGCGGGCTCGTCGCGGCCGAGAGCGTCGCGGACCAGCAAGCGATCGAGGCGGGCGATGGCCGGCGTCAGCTCGACGGTTTGACGGGCCGCGACGTGGTCGTGATAGTTGCGGATGTCGGATTCGCCGGTGGCGTTGAGGCCGGCGGGCGACTGGCCCAGCAGCCGCGTCACCGGGATGTCGGCGGCGCCCGCCGCGACCTGGAGAAAGAGGCGGGCCACCTCCGGCAGGCCGGAAAAGTCGAGCTGCTTCTGCTGGTAGCGCTCGCCCTCCGGCGAGTGGCCGTCGCCTTCGAGCAGCAGCATCCCGAACAGGCCCTTCATCCGGGCCGCGTAGGCGAAGCGCTCGGTGAGCAGGCGGGTGCCGTCCTCGGTCGAGAGGGCTTGCGACAGGCCCGGCACCGAGATCACGTCCTGCTTGGCCTCTGGCAGCATCGCGGCGATGTGGGCGGCGGCCGCCGTCGCCTGGTCGATCGCCTCCAAGAGCGCCTGGAGCACGCTGTCGCCCCAGCCGTCGCCGACGATGTCGTCCGGCAGGGCGGCGCCGAGGAGGCGCACCACCCGGGAGGGATGCACCGCCTGCCCGCCCGCGATCGTGTAGGCGATGGGCTCGCCGAACCAGGGCGAGAGCGGGTCGCGCTCGATGGCGCCGGCCTGGATCCGGCCGCGGGGCAGGACGTGGAGGTAGCGCAGGCCCCCCTGCCCGACCGTCTCGGGTTCGAGCGGCAGGCTCGGATCGGGCGCACCGTCGCCGATCAGGAGTGCAGCGCCGCCATGCAGGCGGGCGAGGCGCAAGGCCCGCAGCAGGCGGTCCTGAAGGCCCAAGCGCTCCTCGCTCGCGGCGAGCGCCGCCGCGACCTCCGGCGGGGCCTGCCAGGCGCGCCACTCGCGCAGCATGTCGAAGGGCACGATGTCGACGACCTTGCGGGCGAGCCAGTTGTCCCGGTAGGCGGCGTCGAGCTCGGCCCGGGCCCGGGGCACGTGGACGTGCAGGTTGCCGGTGCTCTTGTCCCGCGGCCCGCCGAGGCCGGAGACGAGGTTGGCGAGGCGGTCGGCGAGCCACATCACAGGACTCCGAGCAGGCCGTATCCCGGCCGGGCCAGCGCCGAGAAGGCGCGCGAGAGGGCGTCGACCTGGTCGAGGAAGGCGCCGTTGGGGAAGGTGCAGAGCTCGTCGAGGAAGGCCTCGTTCCAGGGCCCGACGACGAGGTGGAGGTTGCCGGCCTCGGCCTGGGCCGAGACCGGGGCGGCGCGGGTCGCCTTGTCGCCGCTCTCCGGCGAGGCGCGCGCGTCGTAGCCAGCGAGGCGCGAAACGAGGTAGTGCGCCTGCGCCTTGCCGGCCTGGCCCGGATCCTGCGGCAGCGAGATCCGGCAGGCCGGCCCGTCCTCGGCGGCGGTGGCGAGGATCAGCCGCTCGACGCCCCCGGCCGAGAGCCGGTCGCGGCGGACGTCGACGACGTAGAGATGCCCGTCGGGGCTGCGGGCGAGCTTGACGCCCGCGGTGTAGTCCGGCTGGCGTCCGGCCCTGGGCACGCTAGCAGCGAGGTCCCAGGCCCGCACGGCGGTGCAGCCGGCGGGCAGGGCCCGTACGAGGGTGAACCAGCCGCGCTTGAACAGCCCGCCGTCCCGGGGGGCCGGCCGCTGCTGGTACTGGCCGGCCGCCGCGTAGGCGCCCATCGTCGCCGTGTCGCGCTCCACCACCTCCCTGGGGAAGCGGGCCGGGAACAGCAGCTCGCCCGGCTCGCGGCGCGGGTCCCTGAAGCCGATCCGGGTCGCGCAGGCGCGCTCCGGCTCGAACTCCATCGGCAGCATCAGGTGCTCGTAGCCGAGGTTCCGAGCGAGGATCACGCCCGACAGGTCGCGCTCGTGCAGCCGCTGCATGATCACCACGATCGCCGAGTGCACGGGGTCGTTGAGGCGGGTCGGCACCGCCTCCAGGAACCACTGGGCCACCGCCTCGCGCACCCGCTCGGACTTGGCGCCCTCGACCGAGATCGGATCGTCGAGGATCACCCGGTCGCCGCGCGAGCCGGTGATCGAGCCGGCCGAGACCGCCTCGCGCAGGCCGGACGCCGTGGTCTCGAACCGGCCCTTGCGGTTCTGGTCGCGGGTGAGACGCACCCGCTCGCCCCACAGGTCCCGGTACCAGGGCGAGGTGATCAGGCGCCGCGTGCGCAGGTTGTCGCGGAGCGCCAGCCGCTCGGTATGCGAGACCGCGACGGTGCGCAACGATGGCCGGTTCTTCGGCCCCCATTCCCAGGCCGGCCAGAACACCCCGGCGAGCAGGCTCTTCATCGTGCCGGGCGGCACGTTGATCAGGAGCCGGGTGATCTCGCCGGCGGTGACGGCTTCGAGATGGGCGGCGACGGCGTCGATGTGCCAGCCATGGATGTAAGGCGCGCCCGGCTCGATCACCGGCCAGGCCCGACGGACGAACCCCGCCAGGCTCTCCTCGCTATCGAGCCGGTCGAGGGCCCGGATCAGGGCCGGCGGGTCGCTGAGCCAGGTGCTCGGCGATGGCCCGAAGCTGGGCCCGCTGCTCGCCGTCGAGGAGGCGGAAGGCGGCCTGGGGATCGGGGAGCGCGGTGTCGTCACGGAGTTTTCCGTCTCCCTTCGCGTCGAGATCCCAGGCCTGGCGTTCGAGGGCGATCCACAGCCGCGCCGCGGCAGCGAGATCGCGAAGAGCCGCGACGCGCTTCTGCAGGGCCGCGGCCCGGGCAAGCCCGCTCTCCTCCGACCCGTCCTCCGGCACGGCCTCCTCGGCAATCGCCGCCCGGAGATCGTCGAGGAGCCGCAGGGTCAGGGCGGCGCCCTGCGCCACCACGATGCGGTGGCCCCCGAGGACACCGCCCGGACGAGCCGGATCCGCGGGTGCGTCACGCGCGGCCATGACGGGTAGAGCGGTATCCCGCTCCCACCCTTCCGCCCGCGCCCGGCGACGCAACGCCGCCGGACTGATGCCGAATTGCCGTGCGATCGCGGCTCCGCGGTCAGGGGCGGCCCGGTAGGATGCCGCGATCCCCGCCCAGTCGATGCTGCGCCGCGCTTCACGCCGTTCGGGGCGCGTCGTGGCCGAGGACTTGGGTGCAGAGGACTTGGGTGCAGAAGGCTTCTTCGCCGATGGCTTCTTGGCCATGTCGCCTCGTCGGAAGGTGGGAGGCACGGCACGGCTGCGGACCGCCGGCATCCGAGGCCGGCGGGCACGAGCCGCCCTTCGCCTCGGTGATGCCGTGGGCCGGGTCCGGGGACACATCCCCGCATCGGCGGGGCAGTCGAGCGGCCACGTCCCTCGATGGGGCAGGCCGCGGACCCGGATAACCTGAAACCCTTGTACTCGCCCCACCGATGTTCGTCAAATGTTCTCTTCGGCGGGACGCGACTTTTTTTATCGGGTTCACTCCCGCGCGATCTGATCCTCGTCGAGCATCACCGGCGTCTCGCGTCCGAACAGCGACAGGGCGACCCGATAGCGGCGGCGGGCCGGATCGATCCCCTCGACCGTGCCGCGCAGGGCCGCGAGCGGTCCCGTCGCTACTCGTACGTCGTCGCCGAGGGCGAAGAGCACCGCCCTCACCGCCTCCTCATCGGCGCCCTCCGGGGCCCCGTCCCGGCCGCCGCCATGCCCGGTGATCGCGTCGGCGAAGCCCTGGAGCACGGCGGGGGCGATGACGACGGCGCGGCCGTCGCGGAACAGGACCCGGTCGATGCCGGGATGCGCCTCCACCCGCGCGAGGTCGGCATCGTCGCGCAGGCCGACGAAGACCAGGCGGTGCAGCAGCGGGACCCGCGCGGTGCGGCGGCGACCCGAGGGCGAGGTCAGCTCGACCTCCTCCCGCGGGTCGAAGGCGGCGATGCCGATCGCGTCGAGGTCGCGGGCGGCCCGGGCTGCCCAGCGCGGCTTCGTCTCGGCGACGAGCCAGACCCGGTCGGCGGCGATCACGGTCCGCCCGGGGCGGACCCGCCGCCGCCGGCGTCGCCGGATCTCGGCGGCCCGGTCCGCCGGGGCACGGTCATGCGCCAGGGCCTCCCGGCGGCGGCGGGCGATGCGGCGCTTGCCCTTGGTCACGCCGCCCTCCCGGGTCGCGGGTGGGCGGTGCGGTTCAGGCCGCGCCGGGCGGGTCCGGCGGATCGCGGGGGCGGTCCTCCGCATCCCGCGCGGCATCCCGCGTCAGGGCCGTGGTTGCGGTCACGATCCGCGAGCGGACCATCAGGAACAGGCCGACCCCCGCCGCGAGGGTCCAGAGCACGATCAGAGCAACCTTCATGCCCCTCTCCTGCACCGGCGCGAGCCGCGAGGCGAGCGCGATCATGCCCGCATGACCGATCCTCCCCCGCCGCGGCCGGGGATCGCGGCGACCGGCCGTCGGTCCCGTCGTCGGACGGCCCGTGACGGGGGGCGAGGAAACGGTGGACCATCGGGGAACTCCCGCAACGAGGGGTACGGCGCAAGGCGGGCTTCGGGGTAGGATGGCCGACGGCGGGCACGCGCGAACAACGATGCTTGTCCAAGCCTCGCCACGGTCCTTGCGACCATGATCACTACATGATGTAATGATCGCCTTCAATACCTCAAGTGTCGGGAGTGTTCGCTGAGGTGATTCAGCTGGGAGAGAACCGCGTGCGGGCGGCCCAGGGCGAACGGCTGCGGCAGGCACGCATCGCCGCCGGCTACCGTTCGGCCCGGGATGCCGCCCTGCAGAACGCGTGGCCGGAGAGCACCTACCGGGCGCACGAGGCCGGGACCCGGACGATCGGCCAGGACGATGCGGAGCGCTACGCCGCGCGCTTCCGCCGCGACGGCGTCGAGGTCACCGCCAAGGGGCTGCTGTTCGGCGACGACGAGGCGGGGGAGTCATCCGCGGAGGGCGGGCAGGTCGTGGGGGTGAAGGGGTTGATCAGTGCCGGCGGCCTGATCGAGACCGGCGACGAACAGCCCGGGCCGGGAGGCGACCTCTTTCGCATCACGGTGCCGTTCGGGGTGCCGCCCGGCACGGTGGCGTTCCGGGTCGCCGGCCTGTCGATGTATCCGAAATACGAGCCCGACGACGTGGTGCTCTGCGCCGAGGCCGGGGAGAGCCCGGAGCGGCTGCTGGACCTCTATGCCGCGGTCGCGACCGCGGAGGGGCACCGCTACCTGAAGAAGATCCTGCGCGGCTCGCAGCGGGGCAGCTACCACCTCGAGAGCCACAACGCGCCCCTGATGCCGGATTGCCGCCTGGCCTGGGCCTCGGGCATCATCGGCACGGTTCATGCGCAGCATTGGAGCCGGCTCTGCGCCGGCGCCAAGGGCTGATCGCTGCTGGGTGCAGCGATCTCTTCGATCAGTCGGCCTGCGCGACGCGGGTCGAGCGGCGCTGCGCCGTCCAGCGGCCCGAGCAGAGGGCGGATACGCTCCAGGTGCCCGAGCCGGAATTGGCCTGGAGCCGGCCCGAGGCGGCGCCGCTGGCCGAGCCGTGGCGCACCGTCAGGCCGACCTGGCCGTCCGACCCGATGCGCCCGCTCACGCTCGCGCCGCCCTCCTCCGTCGAGGCCACCCGCACGGCGCCGCCGTCGATCGCGAGCGCGACGGTGTAGCGGCTGTCGCACAGGCCCGATTCGGTGACGAGCTGCACCGACCACGTCCCGTTGTAGCCGGCGCCGGCACCGCGCCCCTCGGCCGACGCCGGCTGCAGGCTGGCCGGCAGGGCGGCGCACAGGACGAGAGCGGCGACGGACGACTTGCGCATGAAGAAACCCCCTGGACCGTTCGGTTTTCGCCGATGACGAGCGTGGCCGATCCGTCGCGCGGCATGGCTTGGCCGCGATGCGAATGACGGGAGGCCGCGTGGTCGGCGTGGAGCGATGTAGATGGAGGTTCCTTAACACGGGCAGAACGGCAGCAATAAGGCGTCAAGGATACGCTTGCCGGCCGGATCGACTTCGACAATGGCCGCGCTTACCCGAGACGGGTGCATGATGACTTGAGCGCTCTGGCGTTCAGCTCCGATTCATCGCAGCAGGTCGGCGACCATGCGGCGGCGCAGGGCTTCGTCCGGCAGCGGGCCGGTGCCGGCGCGCAGGTTCGCCGCCATGTGGCCGGGATCGGCGGTGCCGGGGATCGCGCAGGTCACCGCCGGGTGGCCGATGACGAATTTCAGCAGGATCCCGGCCCAGGAGGTGCAGCCGAGTTCCGCCGCGTAGTCCGGCAGCGGCCGGCCCGCGAGGCGCCGCAGAAGACCGCCGCCGCCGAACGGCCGGTTGACCAGGACCGCCACGCCGCGTTCCGCGGCGAGCGGCAGCAGGCGATCCTCCGCCGCCCGGTCGTCGAGGGCGTAGTTGATCTGCAGGAAGTCCAGCCGCTCGGCCCGCAGCACCGCCTCGACGGCGTCGTAGGCGCTCTCGGTGTAGTGCGAGATGCCGAGGTAGCGGATGCGGCCCGCCGCCTTCCAGTCCCGCAGGACCGGCAGATGGGTGCGCCAGTCGAGCAGGTTGTGGATCTGCATCAGGTCGATGCGCTCGCTGCGCAGCAGCTGGAGCGAGCGCTGCATCTGGGCGAGACCCGCCTCGCGGCCGCTGGTCCAGACCTTGGTGGCGAGAAAGACCGTGTCGCGGGCGCCGGCCTCGGCGACGAGGTCGCCGGTCACCCCCTCGGCCCGGCCGTACATCGGCGAGGAATCGATCACCTTCCCGCCGCCGTCGAGCAGGGCCGCCACCACCTCGCGCAAAGGCTCCCGCTCGGCGGCCTTCTCCCCGACGTCGAAGCCGCGCCAAGTGCCCAGCCCGATCGCCGGCAGGGTCTCCCCGCTCGCCGGGATCGGCCGCCGGTGCAAAGCCGAGGTTCCACCCTGCGCCGCCGCCCCGCCGCCGACGGCCGCCGCCAGCGCGGCGCCCAGAAACCCCTGCCGGGTCAGCCCGTCCCGTCCGGTCGTCATCGCGTCTCTCCCCTGTCGGCGCCGCGCCGGTCGCGAAACGCCCGGGGGCACTCGCCGGTGCCCTTGGCGAAGAAGCGGGAGAAATAGGCCGGGTCGGTGAAGCCGAGGCCGTAGGCGATCTCGGCGATGCCGAGATCGGAATAGAGCAGGCTGCGCTTGGCCTCGAGCAGCCGGCGCTCGCGGATGATCCGGCCCGGGCTCGCGCCCGCCACCGCCCGGCAGGCAGCCCGCAGCCGCGCCTCGCTCACCCCGAGATCGTCCGCATAGGCGGAGAGGGGCCGCTCGCGGCGGTGCTGCGCCTCGACCAGTTCCCGGAAGCGCGCGGTCAAGAGCGCTTGCGGGCCCGGTGGAGCCGTGGGCTCGCGCGCGGCGGCGAGCCGGCGCAGGCCGGCGACCAGGACCAGCATCAGCTGCGCCTCGATCGCGCCGCGCCGCCCCGGCGCCGCCCAGGCGAGCTCCCGGGCGAGCTCAGCCACCGCCTCCTCGACCGCGCCCGGCTCCGGCAGCGCGAGGGCGGCGGGTCCGGCGAACAGGGCCGCCAGTTCCGGCTCGCGGCCGCACAGGTCGCGCAGGTAGCGCGACGACAGGGTCAGCACCGTGCCGACCGTGCCGTCGGTGAACCTGAAGCCGTGGGCGGTGCCGGCCGGCACCGCCAGCAGGCAGGGCGCCTCGACCTCGAAGCGCTCGGCCTCCGCCCGCATCTCGCCGCCGCCCTCGGCGATGAGGAAGACCTGGTGCAGCCCCGAATGGACGTGAGGACGGATGGTCCAGCGGTTCGGCCGGCTGCGATCGTCCAAGGCTTCGAGGTGCAGGAAGCGGTCGTCCGCGTCCCGCGGCGCCTCGCCGTAGAGGAAGAAGTGCGGCACCGCAGGGGCTTGGGCGGGATCCGGGCGCATCGCGGGCGAGCCCTGGCGGGAGGGGCGGACGTTCGAAAAATCCAACTTTTTCCTCGCGCCGTCCATCGTCAACCGGGTCTGGCCGGTTCACCTTTCCGGCATGAGAGCCGCCGCGCAGACCGGGGGCGAGGCCGCCGCGGGATCGTGGCGCCCATGAACAAGGAAACGCCCATGCGCACGCAGGTCGCCATCATCGGCGCCGGCCCGGCCGGCCTGTTCCTCGCCCACCTCCTGGCCCGCGCCGGGATCGACGCGGTGGTGCTGGAGCGGCGGACCCGCGACTACGTCGAGGGCCGGGTGCGGGCGGGCGTGCTCGAACAGGGCACCGTCGCGCTGATGCGGGAGCTCGGCCTCGACGGGCGGCTCAAGGCCGAGGGTCTGGTCCATACCGGCACCAACCTCGCCTATGACGGCGAGATCTTCCGCATCGACATGGCGGCGCTGACCGGCGGTGCGGCCGTCACGGTCTACGGCCAGCAGGAGGTGATGCGCGACCTGTTCGACGCGGCCGAGCCCCGCGGCGTCCGCATCGTGTTCGAGGCCGAGGATCTGCGGCTCCATGACCTCGCCGGCGAGACCCCGAGCGTCACCTTCACCAGGAACGGCGAGGCGCGCACGCTCGCCTGCGACTACGTCGCGGCCTGCGACGGCTTCCACGGCGTCGGCCGCGCGGCGATCCCCGCCGACGTCCTGAAGGTGTACGAGCGGGTCTATCCGTTCGGCTGGCTCGGCATCCTGGCCGAGGTGCCGCCCGTCAACCACGAGCTGATCTACGCCAACCACACCCACGGCTTCGCGCTGGCCAGCATGCGCTCGCCGACCCGCAGCCGCTACTACGTCCAGGTCGGCCTCGACGAACGGATCGAGGATTGGTCGGACGAGCGTTTCTGGGACGAGATCGAGACCCGCCTCGGGCCGCAGGCCTCCGCCGGGCTGGTGCGCGGCCCCTCCTTCGAGAAGAGCATCGCGCCCTTGCGCAGCTTCGTCGCCGAGCCGATGCGCTACGGCCGCCTCTTCCTCGCCGGGGACGCCGCCCACATCGTCCCGCCCACCGGCGCCAAGGGCATGAACCTCGCCGTCTCCGACGTCGCGATGCTCGCCGAGGCGTTGAGTCTGCACTACGCCGACCGCGATGCGTCGGGCCTCGACGGCTACTCGGCCCGGGCGCTCGCCCGGGTGTGGAAGGCCGAGCGCTTCAGCTGGTGGTTCACCGGCCTCACCCACCGCTTCCCCGACATGGACGACTTCGCGCGCCGGATGCAGGTGGCGGAGCTGGCCTATATCCGGGGGTCGCAGGCCGCGCAGACGGCGCTGGCGGAGAATTACGTCGGGCTGCCGATGGGGCCGGCGGCCGTTCGGTAACCGGACGGGGCGCGGCAGGATTGCGATCCGCCGCGCGGCACGTGCATCGAGCGTCCCGCCCGAAGCCGGCGGCACTCACGGCTCGACCGGTCGCCAGACCTCGATGCGGCGCTCCTCCCGCAGCAATTCGGGCAAAGCCGCGTGCCAGGCGCGCCGATAGGGACGGTGGAGCTGGACGTTCACGACGTCGTCGTGGTCGGCCCAGATCTCGTGAAGAAGGAAGCGGGTCGGATCGTCCGGATCCGCGTGCAGCGTGGCGGCACGATACGTGGCTTCGTGGCGCATCGCGTCCATGACCGCGGTCAGGAGGTCCAGGAAACGTTCCCGCTGGCCTTCCCGGAGCCTGAACCCGACGAGGTAGGCGATGCTCACGACGCGCACCTCCCGGCGATGTCCGCGGCGAGCCGCGCGGCGTGCGTGACGATCAGGCCGTGTGCGGCACCGGCATAGACCACGAGTTCCGCGCCCGGGATCAGGCGGGCATAGGCCCGGGCCGTGAGGTCGAGCGGGGCCGAGGCGTCCCGATCGCCGTGGATCAGGGTGACCGGCAGCGCAAGACGGGCGGCCTCCGGCCGAAGGTCGACCGACAGGATGGCATCCTGGACGTCGAGGAGGATGCGCCGGGAGACGTCCTGCACCATGCCGGACATCCAGGCGCCCAGCGCGGCCCGATGCCCGGGCGCGAAAGGCTCGATGGTCTCTTCGATCCAGCCCGGCAGGTCGGAGGCCAGCCGCGCCCGCATCGCCGCCGCCATCTCGGGTGTGAGCCCTGGACCTCCGTCGTCCGCCATCATGCGCGGCCCGGTCGCGCCGACGAGGACGAGGCGGGCGATCCTCTCGGTTCCGTAGCGCGCGAGGTAGCGGATCGCCTCCCCGGCCGCACCCGAATGGGTGACGAGCGTGACGCGGCGAAGATCGAGGGCGGCGACGACCCGCGCCAAGTCGTCCGCCAGACCCTCGTCGTCCGCCCGTCCCGGGTCGGTGGAGCGGCCGTGCCCGCGGCGATCGTAGGCGATCGTGCGCAGGCCGTGGGCGTTCAACGCAACCATGACGTCGCCCCAGATGCGCGAATCCATGCCCCAGCCGGCGAGGAGCAGGACGGGCGGCCCGCTGCCCCAGTCGCGCAGGAAGAGCCTGTGGCCGTCCGCGATCTCGACGAAGGGCGCGGTCATGACCGTACCTCGTCGAGGAAGCCGATCACCTCGGCGATGCGGCCCGTCGCGTCGAGGCGCACGACGTCGGTGCCGGCCGCGACGGACGGGCCGTCCGCCGGCCCGAGCGTCCAGGAGAACCGAACGAAGGGGCCGTGGCCGTCCGGCGTGCCGTGGAGGCGGAACGCGAGGTCCGGGAACCGCTCCCGCGCGCTCTCGATCATGGCTGCGACGGCCTCGCGCCCGTCGGCCGCCATCAGGGGATCGCGGTAGCGGGTGTCCGGGTGCCAGGTTTCGAGCAGGCGCCGGCGGACGGGGGCGGACGCCTCGTTCCAGACGGCCAGATAGTCCGTGGCGATGTCGCGCGGGGCTCGCATGTCGGTCTCCTCGTCGGTTGGGAGCCCGAGCATGGAAGGCGGATGCGCGTCCGGCGATTACCTCGCAGGTCATTACCCGGCGGGCCGCGACTTGGTAGGACATCGGCAGGACGTGATCGGCGTGCGAGGCGGACCGTATGAGAGCAGCGCTCGCGACCAACACGGTGGGAGACGTGCTGCGCGACTGGCGGCGGCGTCGCCGTTTCAGCCAGCTGGATCTCGCGCTCGAGGCCGAGATCTCGGCGCGGCATCTCAGCTTCGTCGAGAACGGCCGGTCGGCGGCGAGCCGGGACATGCTCCTGCGGCTCGCCGAACGCCTCGCCCTGCCGCTTCGCGAGCGCAACCGCCTGCTCGTGGCGGGCGGCTACGCCCCCGTCTTCGCCGAACGCCCGCTGGAGCAGCCCGACATGAGGGCGGCGCTCGATGCCGTGCGCGCCGTTCTCGCCGCCTACGAGCCCTTTCCCGCGCTCGCCGTCGACCGGCACTGGACGCTGGTGGCCGCCAACGACGCCCTCACGCCGCTTCTCGCCGGCGTGGCGCCCCGCCTGCTTCGGCCGCCGGTCAACGTGCTCGCCCTGTCGCTGTCGCCCGAGGGGCTCGCCCCCGCGATCCTGAACCTCGGCGAATGGCGCCGGCACATCCTGGAGCGCCTGCGCCGCGATGCGGCCACGTCCGGGGATCCGGAGCTCGATCGCCTCCACGATGCCCTGCAGGCCCTGCCCGCGCCGGGAGGACGATCGCAGGCGGTGCATCCCTCCGACGCGGACCGGATCGCCGTGCCGCTGGTCCTCCGGCATCCCGCGACGGGACGGCAGCTCTCGTTCCTGTCGACCACCACCGTCTTCGGAACGGCGACCGACGTCGCGCTCTCCGAGCTGACCCTGGAGGGCTTCCTGCCCGCCGACGAGGCGACCCGACGCGCGCTGACCGGTCCGTCCTCGTGAGAACCTGTTTGATGGTCCGCTCCAGTCGGTCTGGCGCAGGCATCGCCACCCCACCCCGTCATCCCGGGCTCCGCTCCGCGGCCCCAGGATGACGTGGGAGGGTTCGGAATTGGTATGGCCCGTCAAACAGCCCTGAGAGGGCCGGCGACACGGCCCGCCAGGCGCCCCTGCGGACCGGCGCCTCGCTTCCGACAGAGCCGGTGTCGGGTTTTCTCCGGCCTCCGTGCAGATCCGGTGACCCGTACCTGTTTCCCGCCGACCGATCCCGCCTCCGGGCCTACCGCGACGTCTCCCGTCCCTCGCCGTCGCCGTTCCCGCGCAGCAACTCTCCCGCCACGTCCCCGAGCCGCGGCATCGGCTCGCGGGTGAAGGGCAGCGGCCGGCACACGGCCAGGGCCGCCAGCCCGAACCGCGCCGTCATCAGGCCGTTGAGCACCCCCTCCCCGAGCTTGGCCGAGATCCGCGCTGCGACGCCGAGGCCCAGCACCGACTGCACCAGGCTGTCGCCGACCGCGACGCTGCCGGTGACGGCGAGGTGGGCGAGCGCCGCGCGGGCGAGACGTAGGAAGCCGAACAGGCCGGGCCGGCCGCCATAGATGGTGGCGATGCGGCGGAGCAGCCGGACGGCTGCGAAGATCACGAAGCCGACATCGACGATCGCCCGCGGGCTCAACGCCGTCACCGCCGACACCTGCTTGGCCGCGTCGGCCACCGCCGCCTTGGCGGCGCGGTC
>NZ_JTHF01000209.1 GCF_001043895.1 Methylobacterium indicum | reverse complement strand
AGTCTCCTCCGGCACCACCCCTACCTCCAACTCCTCCCCACAAGGGGGAGGAGAGGCGCGCTGCCTTTGAGGGAAAAGCGCTCAAACCGAGATGTGTGAACATGCTAGGCCCGCGGGGAGAGGGGATTTCCTGCGCTTCGTCTTTCCCCGGACAGTCCTATGCAGAAGGGGGAGAGTTCAGAGGCGGCGCCTCACACCGCCCCCTCCTCCCCCGGCGGGGTGACCCGGGGGCGCTCCTGATAGAGCAGGTACAGCCCCGAGGCCGCGACGATCGCGCCGCCGATCACCGTCCAGTGGTCCGGCAGGTGGCCGAAGATCAGGAAGCCGAGGAGCACCGCCCAGAGCAGATGGGCGTAGGCGAAGGGCGCCAGCGTCGAGGCCGGGGCCCGGCGATGCGCCAGGATCAGCAGCCAATGCCCGAGCGCGCCGAAGAAGCCGACGGAGACGATGCCGATCCAGGTCGAGGTCTCGCTCGGCGTCTCCCACAGGAACGGCAGGGCCGGCGCGGTCAGCACCGAGCCGACGAGGCCGGTATAGAACATCGTGGTCTCGGGCGGATCATGCGCCGCGAGCATCCGCGTCACCACGATGTAGATGCCGTTGACGAGGGCGGTGACCACCGCCAGCAGGGCCGCCGGGTGCATGCCGGAGAGGCCCGGGCGGCTCACCACCAGCACCCCCGAGAAGCCGATCAGCACCGCGATCGCGCGCCGCCAGCCGACCCGCTCGCCCAGGAGCTTCCCGGCGATCAGCGCCACCACGAGCGGCGAGGCGAAGGTGATCGAGGTCACCTGCGCCAGCGGCAGGTAGCGGAGCGCCACGAACGAGCACATCGTTGCCGTCACGAGGCAGAGCGAGCGCAGGACCTGCAAGCCAGGCCGGCGGGTCCGCATCAGCCCGACGATGTCGCGCCGGGCGGCGAGAAAAACCGCCACGATGACGAAGCTGACGAGGTAGCGCAGGGCCACGATGAGGAACGGGCTCATCGTTCCGCTCAGGAACTTCGCCGAGGCGTCGATCGAGGCGAAGCCCGCCACCGCGCTCACCATCAGGGCGATGCCGATCAGGGTCTCGTGCTGGCCCGTGCCGCGCATGTCCGACGTCCCCCCTCGTTCGCTCCCTTGACTTAGATCGGAACTGAGTTCAAATCCAGAACTGCGTTCCAGATTTGCGAGCGCGGATTTCGAGCACGAGAGATGGCCGGCTCCCTGCTGCGGCGCGTCCTGGATCTGGTGGAACTCCTCGCGAACCATCCGCGCGGGTTGCCCCTCCAGACCATCGCCGAGACGCTGGATATCCCCAAGAGCGGCGCGCATCGTCTCCTGGCGGAGCTGGCCGAGCACGCCTACGTCGTGCAGGACGGCGAGACCGGCCGCTACCTGCTGACTACCAAGTTCGCGACGCTCGGCCTCAAGCACCTGTCGCGCACCGGCGTCGTCGACATCGCCCAGTCGGTGCTCGACCGGCTGGCCGGCCTCAGCGGCGAGCTGGCGCGGCTCGCGGTGGTCGATTACCCGCGCCTCGTCTGGGTGGCGAAGGCGCAAGGCGCCCGCACGGGCCTGCGCTACGACGGCGACATGGGCACCGAAGCCCGGCTCTCCACCACCTCGACCGGCATCGCCTGGCTCGCCAGCCTCACCGACGAGGAGGCCCTGAGCCTCGTGATGCGCCAGGGCCTCGGGGCTCCCGAGGAATGCGGCCCCAACGCGCCGCGCACGGTGGCCGCCCTGATGGCGCTGGTGAACGAGGCCCGGGCCCGGGGCTATGCCTGGGTGCAGGACACCAACACGCCGGGCGCCGCCGCGATGGCAGCCAACATCGTGCATCCGCAGACCGGCCGCGCGGTCGGCAATCTCAGCGTCGCCGGTCCGAGCCTGCGGCTGACCGAGATGCAGCGCGACGCGATCGCGCCGGAGCTGCTGGCGGCGGCGGCCGACCTGGCCTCGGTCGGCGCCTTCTCGGACTATCTCGGCGCGCTTGGCGGCCGGCCCGCCACGACCCGGCCGGCGATGTCCTGAGGGCCGGCATGGCCCGCCCCGCAGGGGAGTGATACCCCTCGGGGCAGGCGCGTCGAACGATCTCGAACACCCGAGGGCCGACCCTCGCACGACCCGCACCACGCCCCGGACGGGGCGCCCAGGAGGAGACGATGATCCACGCCGACAGCGAGTTCCTGCAAAGGGACCGCTCGATCCACCCGCCGGCCTTCACGCCGGACTACAAGACCAGCGTGCTGCGCTCGCCGCGCCGGGCGATGATCTCGCTGCAATCCTCCCTGTCGGAGGTGACCGGCCCGGCCTTCGGCCACTCCGAGCTCGGTCCGCTCGACAACGACCTGATCCTCAACTACGCCCGCGAGGGCGAGCCGATCGGCGAGCGGATCTTCGTCCACGGCCATGTCCGCGACGAGAACGGGCGGGGCATCCCCCACACCCTCGTCGAGTTCTGGCAGGCCAATGCGGGTGGTCGCTACCGCCACCGCAACGACCGCTACCTCGCGCCGATCGACCCGAATTTCGGCGGCTGCGGCCGGACGATCACCGACGAGAACGGCTTCTACTATTTCCGCACGATCAAGCCCGGGCCCTATCCCTGGCGCAACAACCTCAATTCCTGGCGCCCGGCCCATATCCACTTCTCGGTGTTCGGCTCCGGCTTTGCCCAGCGCCTCATCACCCAGATGTACTTCGAGGGCGACCCGCTGATCTGGCGCGACCCGATGGTGCAGGGCATCCCCGACCGCTCCGCCGCCGAGCGCCTGATCGCCCCCCTCGACCTCGGCGCCGCGGTGCCGCTCGACATGCTCGCCTACAAGTTCGACATCGTGCTGCGCGGCCGCCAGCAAACGCTGTTCGAGAACAAGCTCCAGGGGAACTGAGACGATGGTCCAGCCGCTTCCCGTCCGTCTCCAGGAGACGCCGTCCCAGACCGCCGGCCCCTACGTCCATATCGGGCTGATCCCGCTCCAGGCCGGGTTCGACATCTTCGAGACCAACTTCACCAACGTGCTCACCGGGCCCGACACGGCGGGCGAGCGCATCCGGATCGAGGGCCGGGTCTTCGACGGGGCCGGCGCCCTCGTGCGCGACGTGCTGATCGAGATCTGGCAGGCCAATTCTGCGGGCCGCTACAACCATCCGGCCGACCGCCAGGAGAGCAAGCCCCTCGATGCGGGCTTCCGGGGCTGGGGTCGCACCGGCTCGGATTTCGAGACGGGCGTGTGGTCCTTCGAGACGGTGAAGCCCGGCCCGATCGTCGGCCGCAAGGGCCATCGCCCGATGGCACCGCACATCAACCTCTGGATCGCCGCCCGCGGCATCAATATCGGCCTCCAGACCCGGCTCTACTTCGCCGACGAGGCCTCGGCCAACGCCGACGATCCGGTGCTGAACCTCGTCGAGCGCGGCCAGCAGCGCGACAGCCTGCTGGCCAGGCGCGAGGAGCGCGATGGGAAGACCGTCTACGTCTTCGACATCTATTTGCAGGGACCGAACGAGACCGTGTTCTTCGACGTGTGATCGTAACCGCCCCTATGATTTCTGCTTGGCTATTCCGATAAAAGTATAGCGCGCCTCCCCTCTCCAGGCGATGCCGGGCTCGCCCGGTATCGCTGCAAGGTGTGGGAGAGGGGCCGGGGGTGAGGGTGCTACGCTTCAGTGTGAATCGCTGATCGTCGTGCTGGCAGCGGAACGGTCCAGCCATCTTGCGGCACCGTCGCACCCTCACCCCTACCCCTCTCCCACACGGGAGAGGGGATCCCGCGTTTTACTGGCATCGGACAGATCAGGCGGAAACCGCAACACACCAACCAAAGCCAGGAGACCCCCATGAACCCCGTCGTCATCGCCGTCGCGATCACCGGCTCCGTGCCGCGCAAGACGGACAACCCGGCGGTGCCCACCACCGTCGCCGAGCAGATCGAATCCACGCATCAGGCCTTCGAAGCCGGCGCCACCCTGGTCCACATCCACGTCCGCAACGACGACGAATCCCCCTCCTCCGACCCCGACAAGTTCGCGGCGGTGCAGGAGGGCGTGCGCAAGCACTGCCCCGGCATGATCGTGCAGTTCTCGACCGGCGGCCGCGGCCGCGACCCGAGCGCGCGCGGCCTCTCGCTGGTCCACAAGCCCGACATGGCCTCGCTCTCGACCGGCTCGGTCAACTTCCCGAGCATCGTCTACGAGAACCACGCCACCCTCGTGACCGACCTCGCCGGCACGATGCACAGGAACGGCATCCGGCCCGAGATCGAGATCTTCGATCTCTCGCACATCCACGGCGCGAAGCGGCTGATCGAGGAGGGGCTGATGGATGCCCATCCTCACGTCCAGTTCGTGATGGGCGTGAAGAACGCGATGCCGGCCGACGAGCACCTGCTCGACATCCTGCTCGCCGAGACCAAGCGCGTCATCCCGGGCGCGACCTGGACCGCCGCCGGCATCGGCCGCGAGCAGGCCCGCGTCATGAACTGGGCGCTGGCCCGCGGGGCCGACGCGGTGCGCACGGGCCTTGAGGACAACATCCGGGTGACGAAGGACCGGCTCGCCGCGAGCAACGCCGAGCTGGTGTCGCTCGCCGCCGAGATGGTGACGCGGAACAACCGCAAGGTCGCGACCCCGGCCGAGGCCCGTGCCGCCCTCCACCTGAAGCCCGTGGCCTGATCCGATGACGCTCTCGGCCCTCGACTCCGCCCTGCTCGGGCCCCTCTTCGCCACGGACGCCATGCGCGCCGTCTTCGCCGACGAGGCCCGGGTGGCGGCGATGCTGCGGGCCGAGGCGGCCCTCGCCCGGGCGCAAGCGGAGGCCGGCCTGGTGCCGCCCTCCCTCGCTCCCGCCATCGAGGCGGTCACGTCGACGGCGCTCGACCCCGCCGCGCTCGGCCGGCGCACCGCCGTCTCGGGCGTGCCGGTGATCCCGTTCGTCAAGGCGGTGCAGGGGGCCCTGCCCCCGGAACTGGAGCCCGCCTTCCACAAGGCCACCACCACCCAGGACATCGCCGACACCGCCCTGGTGCTCCAGATCCGCGATGCCTTCGACCTCGTCGCGGCCGACCTGAAGGCGATCCTCGACGGGCTCTCGGTTCTGGCCCGCCACCACCGCGAGACGCCTTGCGTCGGGCGCACCTACGGCCAACACGCCGCGCCCGTGACCTTCGGCTTCAAGGCGGCGATCTGGGCGCTCGGCATCGCCGAGGTGGCGGCCCTGCTTCCCGCCTTGCGCGAGCGGGTGCTCACCGCCTCGCTCGGCGGCCCCGTGGGCACGCTCGCCGGCCTCGGCGAGAGAGCGGAGGCGATCGGCGACGGATTCGCCGCCGCGCTCGGTCTCCATCCCGACCTCGCGCCCTGGCACACCCGGCGCGCCCGCATCGCCGAGACGGGCTCGTGGTTGGCGCTCCTGATGGGGGCGCTCGCCAAGTTCGCCACCGACGTCGCGCATCTCGCCACCACCGAGGTCGGGGAGGTGGCCGAGCCCTACATGCCGGGCCGCGGCGGCTCCTCGGCGATGCCGCACAAGCGCAACCCCGTCTCCTCGACGGTGATTCTCTCCGCCTTCGGCGCCGCCAAGGGCACCAGCCTGACGCTGCTCGACGGGATGGCGGCGGCCCACGAGCGTCCGGCCGGCGCCTGGCACGCCGAATGGCACGCCCTGCCGACCCTGTTCGGTCTCGCCTCCGGCGCGCTCCGCGAAGCCCGCGGCCTCGCGCAGGGGCTGGTGCCCGATCCCGAACGGATGCGCCGCAACCTCGACGTGACGCAAGGCCTGCTCTTCGCCGATGCCGCCGCGAGCCGGCTGAGCCCGGTGGTCGGTGCCAAGGCCGCCCACGCCCTGGTGGAAGAGGCCGCCGGTGCCGTCCGCGACGGACAGGGCTCGCTCCAGGCCGTCCTGCGCGCGAGACCCGAGACGGCGGGCGCCGACCTCGACGCCGCCTTCGACCTCGGCCCCGCCATCCGGGCCGGGGCCCGCACCGCCGACCGGGCGCTGGCGGACGTCTCGCGCCTCGCCGCTTTCCTGCATTCCGCGTAAAACGAGGTTCCCATGCCCCAGATCGAGGCCAACGGCACCCTTCTGAACTACGAGCTGTCCGGCCCGAGCGGCGCGCCGGTGGTGGTCTTTTCCAACTCGCTCGGCACCTCGCTGGCGATGTGGGACCCGCTGGTGCCCTACCTGCGGGGCCGCTACCGGGTGCTGCGCTACGACACCCGCGGCCACGGCGCCTCGCAGGTGCGCGACCAGCCCATCGAGGTCGCGGATCTCGCCGAGGACCTGATCGGGCTCCTCGACGCGCTCAACATCCCCCGCGCCCACGTGGTCGGCCTGTCGCTCGGCGGCATGACCGGCCAGGCGGCGGCGAGCCGCCATCCCGACCGGGTGATCAGCCTGACCCTGATGGCCACCGCCGCCTTCATGCCGAGCGAGGCGTCGTGGAACGAGCGCGCCGCCCTGGTGCGCGAGAAGGGCACGGCGGCGATCGTCGAGGCGACGATGACCCGCTGGTTCACGCCGAATTTTCCGGCCTCGTCCCCCGACGCGGTGGCGCCGGTGCATGCCCAGTTCACCGGCACCGATTCGGCCGGCTACGCGGTCTGCTGCAACGCCATCGGCCGCATGGACCTGCGCCCGGTCCTCGACCGCATCACCGCGCCGACCCTGGTGATCGCCGGCCGCGACGACCCGGCGACGCCGCCCGCCATGGCGCAGGAGATCTGCGACGGCATCCGCCACGCCGAGCTGGTGGTGCTGCCGAACGCCGCCCACCTCCTCTCCGTCGAGCAGCCGGAGGCCACCGCCGCCCATCTCCTCGGCTTCCTCGACCGGCACCGCGAGGCACCGGAGGCCGCGACCGGCGCGGTGGCGTTCGAGGCGGGGCTCACCAACCGCAAGAGCGTCCTCGGCGAGGCCCATGTCGAGCGCTCGCTGAACGCCGCGGGCGACTTCGCCGGGCCGTGGCAGGACTTCATCACCCGCACCGCCTGGGGCGAGGTCTGGGGCGACCCGCGCATCCCGTGGAAGACCCGCTCCTTCGTGACGCTCGCCATGATGGTGGCGCTCGGCCGCGAGGAGGAGTTCAAGCTCCACGTCCGCCCGGCCCTGCGCAACGGCGTCACCGTCCCGGAGCTGCAGGCGCTGCTGATCCAGACCGCGATCTATGCCGGCGTGCCGGCGGCGAACGGCGCCTTCCGCTGGGCCCGCGAGGTCCTGGGCGACGACCTCGCCTGAAC
>NZ_JTHF01000208.1 GCF_001043895.1 Methylobacterium indicum | reverse complement strand
CGTCTACAACCGGTTCCGGTACTATGATCCGTTGACGACGCAGTATGTAAGTTTGGATCCAATCGGATTGTTGTGAGGCATAAGGGCTTCTGGATACGTGGCAGGCCTAATTATTGGATTGATCCACTAAGACTTACTTGTTGTTCGGAGTGGGACGAAAACACCGGTCGGTGGCGTGACCCAACGACGGGGCGTCACATCGATCCGCCTGTTCTTGGTTCAGATGTCAAAAATGTTGGCATGCAATATGGATGGCGCTTCCGTATATCGCCGCAGGCGCCGAGCGACGTTATGTATCGAGCAGACTCGGCGGGCAGCATAACGCACTATCAAGTATGGGGCCCAGACGGTCTGCCTGCCTGTCGAGTAGATGTTACAGGAGAAACTCACGGAGGCGTGCCGACGCTGCTCGTGTTAATGTACGAGAGAAGCATAAGTCAGCCTGGACCAGTGTTCGTAAGAGCGCTACGCACAGTGAGGGCGGCACTGACATCGGAGGCACCATGACGGTGGACGACTAAAAAATTTGATACTATAAAAAATGTATCAGTACAGATCTATAATGGCCTCCACGCGAGGCTTCTTGGTGGTGCCTTGATAGCCGGCCCCATCCAGAACCAGGATCGCGCGCGCCGGGCGCGATCTGTCGGCGGATCTCACCCGCCGGCAGAGGAGCCACCAGCGTCTCGCCCGAGGGCGTGCGCCAGCACTCGCGCCGGTCGCGCGTCACGCAGGCCTCCGGCACCAGGTCGCGCACCACCACGTCCCGGTAGCCTGTGAGTTGCTCCGGCTACGTCAGGCGGCCGCGACCCGGGCCGGCACCGGCGGCGGAGCGTCGGCCCGCACCTCGCGGGGCAGGGCCGGGACCCGGGCCCAGGGCTCGATCAGGGCCGGCAGGTCGCGCAGGCGGGCCGCCGCCGAGACGCCGACCGCCAGGATGTCGTCCCAGCGCGACAGGAAGGCGGCGACGCAGGCCGGATCGAAGTGTCGGCCGCTCTCGGCCTCGATGCAGGCGCGCGCCTCGGGCAGCGGCATCGCCCGCTTGTAGGGCCGCTCGGTGGTCAGCGCGTCGAACACGTCCGCCACCGCGACGATGCGGGCGGCCAGCGGGATCGCCTCGCCGGACAGCCCCCTTGGATAGCCGCCGCCGTCCCAGCGTTCGTGATGCGCCTCCGCGATCTCGGCCGCGAGCCCGATGAGCGCGCAATGGCTGCCGCCGAGAATGCGCTTCCCGATCTCCGCATGGGTGCGGATCAGGGCGAACTCCTCCTCGTCGAGGCGGCCGGGCTTGAGCAGCACGCCGTCCGGGATCCCCACCTTGCCGACGTCGTGGAGCGGTGCAGCGAGATAGACCCGGCGGCACAGCTCCGCGTCGAGTCCCAGGGCCTCGGCCATGATCTGGCTGTAGCGCGCGACGCGCCAGGTGTGGTCGCCGGTGTCGTTGTCCCGGTACTCGACCGCGAGCGACAGGCGAAAGATGATCTCGGCCTCCCGTTCCCGCAGGATGCGCACCGCCTTCTCGACCTCGCCGGCGAGCCACGAGGCCTGGTCGTCGAGCCGGCGCACCGCCGTGGCGAGCCGCACCACGTTGCGCAGCCGCACCTTCAGCTCGATGCGACCCATGCGCTTGTCGAGGAAGTCGGTGGCGCCCGCGTCGAGAGCGGCGAGGCGGACCTGGTCCTTCACCTCGCTGGTGATCATCACGATCGGCACCTGGGCATAGTGCTCGATCGCCCGCAACTGGCGGATCACCGAGATGCCGTCCATGTCGGGCATGGTGTAGTCGACGAGCACCAGGTCGTAGGCGCGCATCCGCGCCTCGTCGAGTGCCACGAGAGGGTTGTTGATGGCAGAGACGTAGATCTGCTGGTCGTGCTCGAGCAGGCGTTTCAGCCGCATCAATACCGTCTGGCTGTCGTCGATGACGAGTACGTCCATCTGTCTTCTCCCGCGGCGCACAGCGTTCGACCTTCGGCCGACCCCGCGGCGTGGGAAGCCCTCGTAGGCTGCCCAGGTGCGAAACCAGGATTCGATCTCCCTAGCGGCAGTTTGGAATTTTACAACTTAACTGGGAGTAAACAAGCCTGGAAAAGAGGCCAAGCAGTGTCGGCAACGTGGCTCTCACTGTGGTCGACCTTGGTCTGGCGCAGCCAGGACCGCGTCCGCGATCGTCCGCATTGATCGGCGAGTGCAAAGTCAATGTGCAGGAGATCGATAATTCGACAAAGGTCTGGTAATTACTTTAGGGAGTGAACCCGTCGCGAAGATTTCGCGCGTCACGCCTGGCGGCGACGGCTGCAGGCTTACGCTCATCCATCGCCCGGATGCACCGTAAGCCGCAGCCGGGCCGATGGCCGTCCCGGGCCTCGGAGCATCGCCGGCCGAGAGGGACCCGGCCGGCGACGAACGGCGTCGACGAGTTAGAGCACTTCACGATCGTGCTGCAATCGCGACGATCTCTGGTTCCTTGATTTTGCCGGATTTTCTGCGACGAACCGGCATCCACCTCGTCGGTAGAAAAAGATCTAGAAGTAGAAGCGCGGGCCGTAGATCCGACGGTAGTATGGCCGGTAATACGGACGATAGTAGCGGCGGTAATACGGGCGATAGGCACGCCGATAATACGGCCGGTAGTAGTAGCGCCGGTACGGACGGTAGCCGTAGTAGCGGCGATACGGGCGGTAGCGGTAGTGGCGACGGTAGTAATAGGCCTTGTCGACGAGCGGTGCGGCCGGATTGGCCTCGGCGGCAAGGGCGCCGGCGGTCGGCAGGGCGGCAGCCGAGCTGCGGCCGGTGCCAAGCCCGATCCCGGCGACCAGAAGAGTCAGGACCAGGCCGATCCATCGTAGGGCGCGCATGATGTCGGTCTCCCTCGGGCGGCGCGACGCTCATCGCCGGCGCCCCGTCTAGCGAATGGACAACGAGACACGGAAAGACCCGCCGGATGCGGCGGGACGCCCGCCCGACGACCGAGGGGCGCTCCCGTCACACCTAGACCCCGACGGCTCCGCTTCAATCGACGGCGTCCGCAAACGTGAGAATCGGGTGAGAGACCGGCGGCCCCTGCGGCAACGACGGTTGCTTGCCGGAGGCGGGCGGCCCGCATACCTCTCGGGTTGCCCCGTTCGGAGATCTCACGCCTCATGCCGTTCCGGCCCTTCGGCGCCCTGCGCGCCCTCCTGCCCGAGCGCTGGGCCCGTCGCCATCCGGTGGTGCCGGTCGTGCGCCTGAGCGGTGCGATCGGGGCGGTCTCGCCGCTGCGCGCCGGCCTGTCGCTGGGGGCCTGCGCGCCCGCGCTCGAGCGCGCCTTCGGCATGAAGGGCATCCGGGCGGTGGCGATCGTCATCAACTCGCCCGGCGGCTCGGCGGCGCAGTCGCATCTGATCTTCCACCGCATCCGGGCGCTCGCTGCGGAGGCCGAGGTGCCGGTTCTGGCCTTCGTCGAGGACGTGGCGGCCTCGGGCGGCTACATGATCGCCTGTGCGGCCGACGAGATCTTCTGCGATCCGGCCTCCCTCGTCGGATCGATCGGGGTGGTCTCGGCGGGCTTCGGCTTCACCGGCCTGATCGAGCGCCTCGGCGTCGAGCGCCGGGTCCACACCGCCGGCAAGGCCAAGGCGATGCTCGATCCGTTCCGGCCCGAGAACCCCGACGACGTCGCCCGTCTCAAGACCATCCAGGCCGACGTGCAGGCGATGTTCACCGACCTCGTCCGCAGCCGCCGGCCGGCCCTCACGGGCGATCCCGACGAGCTGTTTTCCGGCGCGGTCTGGACCGGGCGCCAGGGTCTCGCGCTCGGCCTCGTCGACGGCCACGGCGACGTGCGCTCGATATTGCGGGCGCGCTTCGGCGACACGGTGCGGCTGCCGCTGATCGAGCAGGCCCGCGGGGGGCTCCTCGCCCGGCTGCTGCGCCGGCGCGAGCCGGGCGCGGTCGGCATCGCGGCGATCGAGGGCGCGCTCGCCGCCCTCGACGAGCGCGCCGCCTTCGCGCGCTACGGGCTGTAGGGATCAGGGCGAAGCCGGTTCCCGCAGGCTCGCGGGCAGCAGCGTCAGGCACAGGATCTGGTCCTGGCGCTCGTAGGTCTCGCGCTCGCGGATCGCCCGCTCGACCTCGTCGGTCTCGGCGGTGGAGTAGCGCAGGCCGAAGGGGATCGAGCCGTCCTTCGGGTAGGTGGCGAGCTTGCGCCGGGTCTCGGCCCGGCAATAGGCGACCCAGTCCGGCGCCAGGCCGAGCCGGCGGGCGGCGTCCGCCACGGCGGTGCCGACCCGGATCTCGGCCTCGCGCTCGCTGCGGGCGAGCGCCCGGTCGTCGAGACCGTTGATCAGCCCCGTGACCACGAAGCCCAGGGCGACCACGATGCTGACGAGGACGAACAGGCTGCGCATCGCTGAAGGACTGCTCCCACGCGGCGTTTCTGCGTCGCAGGCTAGGGCACTTCACGATCGCGTTGCAATCGCGAAGCACTCTAGGTCTTTGATTTAGCCGCATTTTCGACGACGAACCGGCATCCGCTTCGTCGTCGAAAATGCTCTCGGTGTCGCGCCGGGCCGCCTCGGCCACCCGGCGCGCGGGATGATCCTCAGTTGCCGCGCAGGAGCGCTTCGAGCACCTTCGCGCCGGGGCGTCCGGTCTGGGGCATGCCGAGGCGGCGCTCGACATCCTTGATCGCGTCGCGGGTCTTCGCGCCGACCTTGCCGTCGGGCTCGCCGACATCGTAGCCGCGGGCCGTGAGCGCGCTCTGGAGGCTGCGGCGCTCGGCGCGGGACAGGGGCGGGTCGTCGGTCGGCCAGGCGGTCTGCACGCCGGCCTTGCCGCGAAGCCGGTCGGACAGGACCGCGATGGCGAGCCCGTAGGACTCGGCGGCGTTGTAGGAGTAGATCGCGTCGAAGTTCTTGGTCACCAGGAAGGCCGGGCCGTTGGCGCCGGCGGGGGCCAGGATACCGACCGGCCCCTCGGCCGAGAGCGGCCGCCCGTCGAGCCGGGTGACGCCGAGCGAGGCCCAATGCGCCGCCGGCTTCTTGTTCTTGCGGCCCGCGGCCGAGACGTTGAAGCCGGGGGGCAGCCGCACCTCGTAGCCCCAGGGCTGGCCGTTGTGCCACTTGGCGACCCGCAGGAAGTTGGCGGTGGAGCCGACCGCGTCCGGCACCGAATCGACCACGTCGCGCCGTCCGTCGCCGTCGAGGTCGACGGCGAGGCGCTGGTAGGTCGTCGGCATGAACTGGGTCTGGCCGAAGGCGCCGGCCCAGGAGCCGGTCAGGCGCTCGGGCGCGATGTCGCCCCGGTCGATGATCTTGAGGGTGGCGATCAGCTCGCCCTTGAAGAAGTCGCGCCGGCGGGTGCCGCCGCAGGCCAGCGTCGCCAGGGACTGGACCAGCGGCATCTTGCCGAGGTTCTTGCCGAAATTCGATTCGACGCCCCACACCGCCGCGATGGTGTAGCGGTCGACCCCGTAGCGCGATTCGGCGAGCGCCAGGGCGCTGGCGTGCTGGCGCATGGCGGCGCGGCCGTCATCGACCCGCTCGTCGTCGACGAGGGCGGCCATGTAGTCCCAGATCGGCGTCTTGAACTCGGGCTGGGCCTGGGACAGCTCGATGACCTTGTCGTCGAAGCTGATCCCGGCGGTGGCGGTCTGGAACGCCGCCGGCGACACGCCGGCCGCCGCGGCCTCCTGGCCGAGTCCGGCGAGGCAGGAGCGGAAATCCGCCAGCGCCGCCTGGGGCAGGCCGAGGCCGGCGAGGCAGAGCAGGGTGGCGGCCTTGAGGGTCGCGCGCCGCGTCATGCAGAAATCTCTCCCGTTTCGCCGATCCAAGCACCGGAATAGGGCGTCATCAGGGTTAAGGAAAACCTGACGAACCCGGCGACCGACGGGAGATCGGCCGCGACGAACGGCCCACCGGCCGGGCGGGATTATTTTTCCGAGGCCAGTCGCTGGTCACCCGGCCGGCGTCGGCCGTTGCCTCTCGATGTCGGCCCGGGTTCCGCAGCGCGGCCCCGGGATGACAGGGAGAGTTGCAAGGCGGTCAGCCCACCCGCGTGGGCGCTCAGGCCCAGGGCCGCTCGGCGAGTTTCTGCTCGTAGGCGTCGATCGACGAGGCCCTCTCGAGGGTCAGGCCGATATCGTCGAGGCCGTTGATGAGGTTGTGCTTGCGCGCCGGATCGATGTCGAAGTGCAGCGTGCCGCCGTCCGGCCCCTTGATCAGCTGGTTCTCGAGGTCGATCGTCAGCGTCGCGTTCGCGCCGCGGCCCGCGTCGTCGAGGAGCTTTTCCAGGTCTTCCGGCGACACCGTGATCAGCAGGATGCCGTTCTTGGCGCTGTTGTTGAAGAAGATGTCGGCGAAGCTGGTCGAGATGATGCAGCGAATGCCGAAATCGGCCAGCGCCCAGGGGGCGTGCTCGCGCGAGGAGCCGCAGCCGAAATTGTCGCCGGCGACCAGGATCTTGGCGTTGCGGTAGGCCGGCTGGTTGAGGACGAAGTCCGGGTTCTCGGAGCCGTCGTCGCGGTAGCGCATCTCGGAGAAGAGGCCCTTGCCGAGGCCGGTGCGCTTGATCGTCTTGAGATACTGCTTGGGGATGATGCGGTCGGTGTCGACGTTGACGATCGGCAGCGGCGCCGCGACGCCCTCCAGAACGGTGAACTTTTCCATGGGTCGCTTCGTCCGAGATGCGCGCCGCGCGGGAGGGACCTGCGCGGCGCCAGTTCGGAGGTGTTCTAGCAACTCGCCGGTGCGGCGGGAAGCGCGCCCGGCGTCAGAGCGAGCGGGTCGCTATCGCGACCCCGACAGCTCCAGCACGTCGTCGAAGGTGCGCAGGCCCGGACGCGGCGAGTTGACCAGCACCGCCATGTTGCCCGGCGCGTGCTGGTTCTTCCACATCTTGGTGTGGGCCTCGGGGATCTTGTCCCAGGGGAAGAGCTCGCTCATGCACGGGTCGACGCGGCGGTCGATCACGAACTGGTTGGCGGCGGCGGCCTGCTTCAGATGGGCGAAGTGCGAGCCCTGGATGCGCTTCTGGCGCATCCAGACGTAGCGGGCGTCGAAGGTGATGTTGAAGCCGGTCGTGCCGGCGCAGAACACCACCATGCCGCCGCGCTTCACCACCAGGGCCGAGACCGGGAAGGTCGCCTCGCCCGGGTGCTCGAACACGATGTCGACGTCGTTGCCCTTGCCGGTGATGTCCCAGATCGCCTTGCCGAACTTGCGGGCTTCCTTGGTCCACTCGTTGAACTCGGGCGAGTTGACCTTGGGCAGCTGGCCCCAGCAGTTGAAGTCCTTGCGGTTGATGACGCCCTTGGCGCCCAGGCTCATGACGTAGTCGCGCTTCGAATCGTCCGAGATCACCGCGATGGCGTTGGCGCCGGCCGCGGCGCAAAGCTGCACGCCGAACACGCCGAGGCCGCCCGAGGCGCCCCAGATCAGCACGTTCTGGCCCGGCTTGATCGTGTGCGGCGCGTGGCCGAACAGCATCCGGTAGGCGGTGGCCAGGGTGAGCGTGTAGCAGGCGCTCTCCTCCCAGGTCAGGTGCTGCGGCCGCTTCATCAGCTGGCGCGACTGCACCCGGCAGAACTGGCCGAAGGAGCCGTCCGGCGTCTCGTAGCCCCAGATGCGCTGGGTCGAGGAGAACATCGGGTCGCCGCCGTTGCACTCCTCGTCGTCGCCGTCGTCCTGGTTGCAGTGGACGATGACCTCGTCGCCGACCTTCCAGCGCTTCACCTTGGCGCCGACCGCCCAGACGATGCCCGAGGCGTCCGATCCGGCGATGTGGAACGCCGCCTTGTGGACGTCGAACGGCGAGATCGGCTCGCCGAGGCCGGCCCAGACGCCGTTATAGTTGACGCCGGCGGCCATCACGAGGACGAGCACCTCGTCGTCGCCGATGGACCAGGTCGGCAGGACCTCGATCTGCATCGAGGTTTCCGGCGGCCCGTGCCGTTCGCGCCGGATCGCCCAGGCATACATCTTCGACGGGACGTGGCCGAGCGGCGGAATCTCCCCGATCTCGTAGAGATCCTTGATTTCGGTCCCGCCCTTCGGGGACCCACTCTTCGACACCGGATCCAGAGCGGCGCTCGCAGCCATCGTGGTCCCTCCCTTGCAATATTGCACTGCACCGTGAATTCTAGCGTCGTTCCAGGGGGCGTCCATAGCCCTTTTGGCGGGCGCCCGGACTTGTCAGCCTTAGGTCAAGGGTGACGATGAACCCGGGCGTGTCTACCATCCGGGAACGAGTGGGCGTCGCCCACGGGGCCGGTCAACGAGGGCGAGGGCGGATATGGGCGAACCGGAGGTCAAGCGCGACAAGCCGTGGATCATCCGCACCTATGCGGGGCATTCCACGGCCGCCGAATCGAACGCGCTCTACCGCGGCAACCTCGCCAAGGGCCAGACCGGCCTCTCTGTCGCCTTCGACCTGCCGACCCAGACCGGCTACGATCCCGACCACGAGCTCGCCCGCGGCGAGGTCGGCAAGGTGGGCGTGTCGATCGCGCATCTCGGCGACATGCGGACCCTGTTCCAGGACATTCCGCTGTCGCAGATGAACACCTCGATGACCATCAACGCCACGGCCCCGTGGCTGCTGGCGCTCTACCTCGCGGTGGCCGAGGAGCAGGGCGCCCCGTTCTCGGCGCTGCAGGGCACCACCCAGAACGACATCATCAAGGAATACCTGTCGCGGGGCACCTACGTCTTCCCGCCCGGCCCGTCGCTCCGGCTCACCAAGGACGTGATCCTGTTCACGACGAGCCAGGTTCCGAAGTGGAACCCGATGAACGTCTGCTCCTACCACCTGCAGGAGGCGGGAGCGACGCCGGTCCAGGAGCTGTCCTACGCGCTGGCGGTCGCCATCGCGGTCCTCGACACGGTGCGGGACGATCCCGCCTTCGACGAGGCGAGCTTCGCCGACGTGGTCGGGCGCATCTCGTTCTTCGTCAATGCCGGCATGCGGTTCGTCACCGAGATCTGCAAGATGCGGGCGTTCTGCGACCTCTGGGACGAGATCACCCGCGACCGCTACAGCATCGACGACCCGCGCAAGCGCATCTTCCGCTACGGCGTCCAGGTGAACTCGCTTGGGCTCACCGAGCAGCAGCCCGAGAACAACGTCCACCGCATCCTGATCGAGATGCTGGCCGTCACCCTGTCGAAGCGCGCCCGCGCCCGCGCCGTGCAGCTGCCGGCCTGGAACGAGGCGCTCGGCCTGCCGCGCCCCTGGGACCAGCAATGGTCGATGCGGATGCAGCAGATCCTCGCCTTCGAGACCGACCTTCTCGAATACGACGACATCTTCGACGGCTCGGTCGCCATCGATGCCAAGGTCGAGGCGCTGAAGACCGAGACCCGGGCGGAGCTCGCCCGCATCGGCGCGCTCGGCGGCGCGGTCACGGCGATCGAGACCGGCCTGATGAAGCGGGCGCTCGTCGAATCGAATGCCCGGCGCATCGCCGCGATCGAGCGCGGCGAGCAGGTCGTGGTCGGCGTCAACAAGTTCCAGAACGGCGAGCCCTCGCCGCTCACCTCCGGCGACGGGTCGATCTTCACCGTCTCCGAGACGGTCGAGATGGAGGCGCAAGGCCGCATCAAGGCCTGGCGCGCGCAGCGCGACGCCGCCGCGGTGGCGGCGGCGCTCGACGAGCTCGAGGCCTCGGCCCGCGAGGGCCGCAACGTGATGCCGGCCTCGATCGCCTGCGCCAAGGCGGGCGTCACCACCGGCGAGTGGGGCGAGCGCCTGCGCCAGGTCTTCGGCGAGTACCGCGCGCCGACCGGCGTGACGCCCGAGACCGCGACCTCCGGGGCGGCCGAGGAGGCGCGCCTCCTCGTCGCCGATCTCGGCGAGCGGCTGGGCGAGGCGCCGAAGCTCGTCGTCGGCAAGCCCGGCCTCGACGGCCACTCGAACGGCGCCGAGCAGATCGCGCTGCGCGCCCGCGATGTCGGCTTCGACGTGACCTACGACGGCATTCGCCAGACCCCGGCCGAGATCGTCGCCAAGGCGCGGGAGCGCAACGCCCACATCATCGGCCTGTCGATCCTGTCGGGCTCGCATGTCCCGCTGGTGCGCGAGGTCCGGGCCCGCCTGCGCCAGGAGGGTCTCGACCACATCCCGGTCGTCGTCGGCGGCATCATCTCGTCGGAGGACGAGCTGGTGCTGAAGAACATGGGGGTCGCGGCGGTCTACACCCCGAAGGACTATGCCCTCGACACGATCATGGTCGGCCTCGCCAAGGTGGTGGAGCGCGCCATCGCCCGCCGGGACGCGGAAGCCGCGGAGCCGCGGCGCGAGGAGGTGTTCTGAGGCAGCGCGTCGGGTCCGCTCTTGCCCGATGCGGCCTCCAGAGATCGATGCGTCGTCTGGAGGCCTTCTTCGAGGTTGGTCGATCTGTAATCGACCGATGATTCGGGATGAGATCGCCGATGGGAGAAATATATTCGGCAGCGGTCGCGTCTGTCAGAGTCTGTTTGACTTGCAACGACATAAGCGCGAGGGGATTTTCTATCTTACCCTCCACCTCAGGATGAGGTTGATAGTGGGATAGGGTATGTCGATCGGCCGAACTGGCTCTCGGAGTCTGATCGACGCACTTGATAGTCTTGATACATCCCTGGTCGTCCCCTGCCGCGCAGCGGAGCCCGAGATCCGGCATCGCCGACGATTCAGAAGAGGGCTGATTGCGTTCCTCCTGGTCCTCTCCCGCCTGAGATTCTGGATTCCGGGCTCCGCTGTCGCGCCCCCGGGATGAGGCGGCAGGCTTCACGTCCGCGAATGGACGGTCAGCCGGGCTCGCGATTCGTCGGAGATGGACCGACCTCGCGGGCCGCCTCCGGGGATCGCCGACTGCGAGAATCCACGGCCGCGACTCGAACGGCCGTGCGGGTACTCGGACCGCGCGACCGCCGTCAGAGAACGATCCGCATCAGGACCGTGACCACCACCGACGCCGCCGCCGCGATGCCGAGGGCCAGCGGGCTGTCGATCGTGCGATAGCGCGAGATGTCCTCGACCGGGGCCGCGGCCCGGGGTGCGGTGAGCGGGCGGGCCTCGTTCTTCATTCGAGTCAGGGCGGGGTGTCCGGTCACGCTCGCGCTGGTCACGGCCGTCGTCATCGCGGTTTCTCCTCGTGGACGGCCACCATGATGGCCGGGCCCGGGGGAGGGGGCCTTGATCCAGCGCAAGCCCGCTCACCCGGGACCGGTGATCTCGCGTGCGGGCGCGGGCGCCTCGCCTCAGCGCAGCGTCAGGATGTCGGCGAACACTTCGTCCCAGGCCGCCCCGTCCATCGCCACGAGGCCGAGGCTGCGCAGGAAGAACGCGCCCTCCGCGGCGAAGAAGGCGGTGCGGGCGCGGCGCTCGGCATCGCAGGTCGGGTCGAACTTCGCGATCCAGCCGGCATACCAGTCGCGGACGCGCTGCAGATGCGCGGGGGATTGCAGCAGCGTCACCAGCATCCCGACCATCCGGGTCTGGGTCGCCTCGTCGATCCGGCCGGCCGCCGCGATGTAGTGGCGGGTCTGCGCCAGGGTGTCGGCCCCCTGCGGCAGGCTCTCGGCGAGCTCGGCATCCATCGCCGTCATCCAGCGCTCGACCAAAGCCGCCACCAGATCGTCCTTGGTGCCGAAGCAGTATTGCAGGCCGCCCTTGGTGATGCCCGAGGCCTTGGCGACCGCCTCGAAGGTCAGGGCCGTGGCGCCCTCGCGCAGCACGATCGCCTCGGCGGCCTCCAGCACCTTGTCCCGGTCGATCGTCCGCGGACGCCCCATCCCTCACCCCCCTTTTCAATCCATACGTATGGAATTAAACGCGGGCCTCGTACCGCGCAACCGACCGGAGGTCAGATGCCGTCCCCGCGCCGATCCCTCGGGCTTCTGCCGTTCGCCGCCTTGTTCTGCCTGTCCGCGGCCGCCTGCAAGCCCGCGGGCGACGACCATGCGAGGGCCGCCGCGGCTCCGGCGCCGGAGGTTTCGGTGGTGCGCGCCGAGGCGGCGAGCGTGCCGCGCCTCGTCGACCTGCCGGGACGACTCGTCCCGACCCGCGTCGCCGAGGTCCGGGCCCAGGTCGCCGGCATCATCCAGGAGCGGACCTTCGCGGAGGGAAGTCTCGTGCGGAAGGGCGACGTGCTGTTCCGCATCGACCCGGCGGTCTACCGGGCCGAGGTCGACGCGAAGACCGCCGCCCTCGACCGCGCCGAGGCGACCCGGATCCAGGCCCTGCGCCAATCCGAGCGCACCGGGACGCTTCTGGAGAAGCAGGCCGCCAGTACGGCTCAAGCCGACATCGCCACCGCGGCCCTGCGGCAGGCCGAGGCCGACGTGGCGAGCGCCCGGGCCCAGCTCGCCCGCGCCCGGATCGACCTCGATTTCGCCACCGTGCGGGCCCCGATCTCCGGCCGCATCGGCCGGGCGCTGGTCACCGAGGGCGCTCTCGTCAGCCAGAGCGAGGCGACGAAGCTGGCGCTGATCCAGCAGGTCGACCCGATCTTCGCCGACTTCAACGCCGCGGCCTCCGAGGCCGGCCTCCTCGCGGAGCGGGCGGCCGGCCGGGACGGCCCGGAGGTGCGGCTCGCGATGCCCGACGGGTCGCTCCACGGCGATGCCGGACGGCTCGTCTTCACCGATGTCGGCGTCGATCCCGGCACCGGGCAGGTCTCCCTGCGGGCGACCTTCCCGAACCCTCACGTCGCGCTCCTGCCGGGCACCTACGTTCGGGTGCGGCTGGCACTCGGCCTACGGCCCGGGGCGGTGGTGGTGCCGGCCCAGGCGATCCAGCGCTCGAGCGCCGGCGTGGCCCAGGTCTTCGTCGTCGGCGCCGAGCGGACGGCGACCCTGCGGCCGGTGCGCGTCGGCGCCCTGACCGATGCCGGCTGGATCGTCGAGGAGGGCCTGCAGCCGGCCGAGACCGTGATCGTCGAGGGCTTCCAGAGGATCCAGCCCGGCCTGGCGGTGACCCCGCTGCCCTGGCGCAGTGCCCGCAGCGCCGCCGCGAAGCCCTGACGAGAGGACGACCGGCCATGACGCGCTTCTTCATCACGCGCCCGATCTTCGCCTGGGCGATCTCGATCTTCATCATGCTGGTGGGCGCGATCGCGATCATCTTCCTGCCGGTCTCGCAGTACCCGGACGTCGCCCCGGTCATGATCCAGGTGACGGCGACCTTTCCGGGCGCCCCGCCCGAGCGGCTCTACGACGGCGTCACCCGGATCGTCGAGGAGGAGCTGAACGGCATCCCGGGGCTGATGTACTTCGAATCGACCAGCGACACCTCGGGCCAGGCCCAGATCATGGCCTCGTTCGCGCCGGGCTCGGACCCGTCGAAGGCGACCGTCGCGGTGCAGAATCGGATCAAGCGGGTCGAGGCGCGGCTGCCCCGCGCCGTGACCCAGCAGGGCGTGATCGTCGAGGAGGCGAGCACCAGCTTCCTGCAATTCGTCGTGGTGACCTCCCGCGACGGCAGCTTGAGCGAGAGCGACCTCGGCGACCTCGCGGCGCGGCGCCTGCTCGGCGAGTTGCGCCGGGTGCCGGGGGTCGGGCGCGCCACCCTGTTCTCGTCCGAGAAGGCCCTGCGGATCTGGATCGATCCGGCCAAGCTCGTCGGCTTCAACCTGACGCCCGGGGACGTGACGGCGGCGGTGGGGGCGCAGAATGCGCAAGTCGCCTCCGGCCTCGTCGGCGCCCAGCCGGCCCGGGACGACCAGCGCATCGCCGCGAGCGTGCTGGTGAAGGGCCAGCTCACCGACGTCGCCGAGTTCGAGGAGATCGTGCTGCGGGCCAACCCGGACGGCTCGCTGGTCCGCCTGCGCGACGTCGCCGAGGTACGCCTCGGCGCCCAGTCCTACGCGATGCAGACGCGCCAGGACGGCCGCCCGGCCGCCGGCATCGGCATCCAGCTCGCGCCCGGCGGCAACGCGCTCGCGGCCGCCACCGGCGTCAAGGCGAAGATCGCCCAGCTCCAGCGCACGCTGCCGGCGAATGTCAGCGTCACCGTGCCCTACGACACCACGCCCTTCGTCGAGGTCTCGATCCGGAAGGTCCTGATGACGCTCGCCGAGGCGATGGCGCTCGTCTTCGCGGTGATGTTCCTGTTTCTGCAAAATCTCCGCTACACCCTGATCCCGACGATCGTGGTGCCGGTGGCGCTCGCCGGCACCTGCGGCGCGCTGCTGGCGGCCGGTTTCTCGATCAACGTGCTCACCATGTTCGGCATGGTGCTGGCCATCGGCATCCTGGTCGACGACGCGATCGTGGTGGTCGAGAACGTCGAGCGGATCATGGCCGAGGAGGGGCTGGCGCCGAAGGACGCCACCGCTAAGGCGATGGGCCAGATCACCGGGGCGATCGTCGGCATCACCGCGGTTCTCGTCGCGGTGTTCGTGCCGCTCGCCTTCTTCCCCGGCTCGGTCGGGGTGATCTACCGGCAATTCGCCGTCAGCATGGCGACCTCGATCGCGTTCTCGGCCTTCCTGGCGCTCTCGCTGACGCCCGCGCTCTGCGCCACGCTGCTGAAGCCGGTCGCTCCCGGGCACGGGGGCACGGGCTTCTTCGGCTGGTTCAACCGGCGCTTCCGGGCCGGGACGCGCGCCTACCGGGCCGGCGTCGCCGGGATGCTGCGCCGGCCTCTGCGCTCGCTTCTCGTCTACGCCGCCCTCGTCGCGGCCCTGGGCTGGGGCTACGCCCGGATGCCGTCGAGCTTCCTGCCGATCGAGGACCAGGGCTACGTCATCGTCGACGCGCAGACCCCGCCGGAATCGGCCACCGCCCGCACCCGCGACGTGGTCGAGCGGATCGAGGCGCATTTCGGCGCCGAGCCGGCGGTGGCGGGGCGCACCACGCTCCTCGGCTTCGGCTTCTCGGGCCAGGGCCAGAACGCCGCGATCGCCTTCGTGACGCTCAAGGACTGGGCCGAGCGCGGCTCGGGCGACGGCGCCGAGGCGGTGAGCGCGCGGGCGAACGCCGCGCTGGGCGGCCTGCCCGACGCCATCGCCATGTCGCTGTCGCCGCCGGCGATCGAGGCGCTCGGCAATTCGAGCGGCTTTTCCTTCCGCCTCCAGGACAAGGCGCAGCAGGGCTACGCCGCCCTCGCCGCCGCCCGCGACCAGCTCCTGACCGCGGCGAGCCGGAGCCCGGTCCTGGCCGGAACCTACGTCGAGGGCCTGCCGACCGCCCCGCAGATCGAGCTCGTCCTCGACCGGCAGAAGGCGAGCGCGCTGGGCGTCACCTTCGCGGACATCAACGACGCGCTCTCGACGAGCCTCGGCTCGGCCTATGTGAACGACTTTCCCAATCAGGCTAGGATGCAGCGGGTGATCGTGCAGGCCGAGGCCTCGGCCCGGATGAAGGCGGAGGACCTGCTCGACCTCTTCGTGCGCAACGCCGCCGGCCAGATGGTGCCGCTGCGCTCCTTCGCCCGGGTCTCCTGGACCATGGGGCCGTCGCAGGTCGTCGGCTTCAACGGCTATCCGAGCATCAAGATCTCGGGCAGCGCCGCGCCCGGATACGCCAGCGGCGACGCCATGGCCGAGATGGAGCGCCTGGCCGCCCAGCTGCCCCCGGGCTTCGACTACGCCTGGACCGGGCAGTCGCTGCAGGAGAAGCTGTCGGGCTCGCAGGCGGCCTACCTGCTGGCGCTCGCCCTGTTCTGCGTCTTCCTGTGCCTCGCGGCGCTCTACGAGAGCTGGTCGATCCCGCTCGCCGTGCTGCTCGTCGTGCCGACCGGCGTGGTCGGGGCGGTCTTCGCCATGCTGGCGCGGGACATGCCGAACGACGTCTACTTCAAGGTCGGGCTGATCACGGTGATCGGCCTCACCGCCAAGAACGCGATCCTGATCATCGAGGTGGCGAAGGAACTCACGGCCCGGGGGCGTCCCTTGCGTGAGGCGGCGCTGGAGGCCTGCGCGCTGCGCTTCCGGCCGATCGTGATGACCTCCTTCGCCTTCATCCTCGGCGTGGTGCCGCTCGCCGTCGCCACGGGGGCCAGCATGAACAGCCAACGGGCGATCGGCACCGGCGTGCTCGGCGGGATGATCACCGCGACGGTCCTGGCGGTGTTCGCGACGCCGCTCTTCTACGTGCTGGTCGCGTCCGCCCTCCGGCGGCGGGACGATGCGGCCTCGCGATCCGCTCGGGCGGAAGCAGGTCGGACGGAGGCCGCGGAGCGGTGAGGGTGAGCCGAGATCGTCGGGACGAACGAAGCAGACTTGCGTTGGCAGGCCAACGCTTCGCCCGCTCAGGTTCTTGTTTTGCCGCAGATTTTCGGCGCCGAACCGGTAACCACTTCGGCGAAATCTGCTTCGTCATTGAGGAGCGCGGCCGGTCGGTCCGGTCGCGCCCGGCACCGCCTACATGCCCCGCTTCGGGGTGGCTTGCAGGAGATCCTGGATCTGCTGCTTGTAGAACCGGGCGAACCCCGTGGTCCCGTGGCCGCTGGTCTCGGTGCTGGCCGGGATCAGGTACAGGCGCCCGTTCTTCAGGCGCTTCATCTCGCGCTCCATGATCCCGGTCTCGGGCGGGTTGCGCTCGTCGTCGGCGGAATTGATCGCCAGGACGGCCGCGTCGATCTTTTCGAGACCCGGGGAGGGATTGTAGCCGCGCGACGAGTCCCACTGGTAGATGTAGTCGTTGGCATCGGCGTTGAACGGCGCGGCCAGGCGCGCGTCCACGAGCTTGTCGGCGGACTCGCCCGTCGGTCCCTGTTTCTGCAGGGCCAGCGTGCCGCCGCTGGTCGCGAGCGCGAAGAAGACGTTCGCGACCCGCAACGCGGGCGGCTGGGCCGTGTACTCGCCACCGGCATAGGTCGGGTCGCGCCGGATGGTCTCGGTCAGGAGCCGGCGCAGCATCCAGTTGCGGCTTCCCATCTCGCTCGGCTGCGACGCCATCGGGATCAGGGCGTCCATGAACCCGGGATGCGCCACGCCCAGCACCCAGGCATGCATGCCGCCCATCGAGTTGCCGATGACGAGCCGGACGTGCTTGAGGCCGAGATGCTCGGTGAGCAGCCGATATTGCGCCGCGGCCATGTCGTCGTAGTTGTATTTCGGAAATTTCGTCTTCAACCCGTCCGACGGCTTGGACGACTTGCCGTGGCCGATCGCATCCGGAAGGACGATGTAATACTTGCTGGCGTCGAGCGGCTGACCGACACCGAATAGCTCGCCGGCGAAGCCGGGCGTCAGCATGCTGGCCGCGGAACCGGTCGTGCCGTGCAGGACGACCACCGGTTCGCCCTTCGGATCTCCCACCGTGGTGTAGTGCAGCCGCAGCTCCGGCAGGACGTCGCCGGTGTGGAACTTGAAGTCCTTGACCGTCCAGTCGCCCTCCCGGGGCGCCGGGTAGTCGGCGGCCACCGCCGCGAGAGCGATCAGCGACAGGGCCGCGCCCGCCGCGGCGGTCCGCAACAGGGTCATGACGCGCATTCCGGTATCCTCCCGAGCATCGTTTTCTTATGCGTCCGGCCCGTTTTGTCTGTCCGGCCAAGCCAGTATCGCGCCCGCGGCGGGCGCGGGCAACCGCCGCGGCGGGGGCGGACGTCCTGTACGGAGAATCGCGACAGCGCTCCCCTCGCGCCGTCGATCCGACGCCGCAGTGGTCCGATGGGTTCGCGCTGGCCGGCCTCCTGACGCATCGTGCGTCCCGCCGGGGCCTGTCGCCCCGGCGCGGCCTCACGCGCCGATCAGCGCTGCCCGTCCCATTTGGCGATGGCGTCCTTCTCGAGTCCGCCGACCCGGGCATGCGGGCGTCCGCCGGTGGTCATGGCGAGCGCGAACAGGATCTCGTCGGCCCGGGGGCCGTCCGCCACCGCCACGGTGACCCCGTCGAAATGGGAGCGGACATAGGCCGCGTCCTTGTGGTGGATCGGCACGTCGAGGCTGGCGCCCATGCCGCCGACCTTGGTCATCGACGGCACGATGGCGAGAGCCTGGCCGAGCAATTCGCGCATCGCGTAGCCGCCGGGGACGTGCCAGAGCGCGCCGTGCTCCAGTTCGCCGGACGCGCCCACGAGCGAGCCCTTGCCGTAGGCCTCGATCCGGCCGGGATCGCCGCCGAGCGCGTCGAGGAGCTTGCGGGCGCATTCGACGCCGAGCGGCTTCAAGGCATCCATCATCGGGGTGATCTCGGCCTCGTAGCGGCCGGCGAAGGGGTTCCTCACCAGGCAGGCGACGGAGCCCTTGAGGATCGGGGTGTCGAGCGCCGGCCCGCCGTCGTGACGGACCTCCTCGACGGTGACGACGATCTTGCGGACCTCGATCATGGGCGAATCTCCCTTGAATCTTGAAGGACGATGGATCGGCCCTGCAGCATCAGGGCGGCGGAACGGATCAGGCCGGCGGCGCGCATCGCGACGGCCCGGCTTCGGCCGGCCTCCAGGGCGGTGGCGATCTCCTCCGGCGACAGGGACGGCACCGCGACGGTGACGAGACGCGGCCCGAGGTCGGAATCGGGGTCGAGTTCGGTGGCCGGCGCCCGCGCGACGCCCGGATGCCCGGGCAGGTCGACGGCATTGGCGATCAGCGTCGCGGCGGCATCCGCCGTGGCGGCGTCGCGGGCGAGCACGGTCACCGAATCGGCGAGCCCGAGGGAGAACGAGCGGCCCTGCCGCCCCGAGGTGGCGATGCCGCCGATCCCGTCCTGGTGGCGCAAGGTCACCCGGCCGTTCACCGCGGGCACCGGGCCGCGCGAGAAATCCGCGGCGACGCCGATCGCCAGGGTCTCGCCCTCGGTGAGGTGGAGCGCGATGTCGCCACCGTCGTTGACGAAGGCCTTGTCGAGGGGCGCGGCCTCGCACATCGCCGCGAGGATCTCGTCGGCGACGGCGCCCGCTACCGCGGCCATCGGGGTGACGAACTCCTTGTGCGGCCGGCACGCCGCGACCATCCGGCGGGCTATCCTGCCCTCGACCCGCGGCCGCCCGCTCATGGGTTTGCGCAACTCCGGCAACTCGCCGACGAGCTCGCCCAGGACCGTCGCGAAGCGCGCGACGGCGGTCCGGTGCGCCTCGGCCACCGCCGACTCGGCCCCGAAGCCGCGCAGCACCAGGTCGATCGGGCCGTGCTGCAGGTGCAGCCGCCCATCTGCCAGGAGCTGGTGCGCCGGCCCGTCCATGCGCTCAGCCGAGCCGGGCGAGGAGGCGAACGAGGTCCGCCGCCTCGTCGGGGGAGAGGGGATCGAGGGTGCGGGCCGTCACCTCGGCGCCGCGGCTCTTCATCGCCTCGATCACCCCGACACCCTCGTGGGTGAGCGCCAGCACCACCAGGCGGGCATCGGTGTCGTCGGCTTGCGGCTGCACGTAGCCGCGGGCGGCGAGCCGCCGGGCGACGCCGAACATCGTCGCCGGATCGACCCCGACATGGCGCCCGACCTGGTTCTGCGAGGTCGGCCCGAGGTCGTGGAGCTTGCACAGCACGGCGTATTGCACCGGCGTGACGCCGAAGTCGCGCATCACCGTCTCGAAGATTGCGGAGGCGCGCTGGTGCGCCCGCCGGATCAGGTAGCCGATCTGGTCCTCGACCCGGTAGAGGCGGATCGCCTCGGCGTCGATCTCGGGCGGCGCCTCGCGCCGCTGGGTAGCGGTCATGCGACCTCCGCGGCGGGCCAGGGATGGTCGGGATTCCACGGGTCGATCCGGGCTTCCGGCCCGACCTCGCGCAGGACGTCCGTCATCGCCACCACGTCGCCGTCATGGCCGCCGAGCCGTGCATAGAGGTCGCGCGGCAGGGTGAACTCGATCGGGGCGACGATCGCGGGCGTCGGTACCGAGCCGAAGGCGTTCTTCGGCAGCCGGGTCACGTCGGCCATCACGGTGATGCCGCCGCCGGGCCAGACCGTGACAGGCGCGCCGCCCATCGTCACCCTCG
>NZ_JTHF01000207.1 GCF_001043895.1 Methylobacterium indicum | reverse complement strand
CATTTTCTTCCGAATCCCCCCGGCGGGCGGCGATCCGGCCGCCGCTCAGCGCCGCGCGCGGGCGGGAGACGGGGCCGGCGCCGAGGCCGGACGGGGCGGGACCCGGCCCGCGGGGCGGGGCCGCCGGGCCAGGGCGGACAGGCCCTGCTGGAGCGCGATGAAGACGAACAGCAGGCCCCCGGTGGCGATCTTCGCCCACCAGCTCGACAGGGTGCCGTCGAAGGTGATGTAGGTGCCGATCAAGGCCTGGATCATCACCCCGAGGAAGGTGCCGACCATCAGGCCCTGCCCGCCGGTGAGCAGCGTCCCGCCGATCACCACCGCCGCGATGGTGTCGAGTTCGACCCCGACCGCGGAGAGCGAATTGCCCGACGAGGTGTAGAGCGAGAACACGATCCCTGCGAGCCCCGCCAGCACGCTCGACAGGGTGTAGATCGCGATCGTGGTCGCGCCGACCCGCAGGCCCATGAGACGGGCCGAGACGCGGTTGCCGCCGAGCGCGTAGGCCGCCGTGCCGAAGCGCGTCAGGTGGAGGAGGAGGCCGCCGCCGACGAAGACCGCCAGCATGATCGCCGCCACCACGGTGAGCCGGCCCCCGCCGGGCAGGCGCAGGCTCGCCTCGCCCACCGCCGCATAGAACGGCGCGGTGATCGGGATCGATTCCGTGGAGAGGAGGAAGCTCGCTCCCCGCGCCAGGAACATGCCGGCGAGGGTCACGATGAAGGGGGGCAGGTCGAGGGCGGCGATGATCCAGCCCATCGCCGCCCCGAAGGCGGCGGCGATCAGGAGCGCCAGGGCGAAGGCGGCGAGCGGTGGCAGGCCCCATCGCTCGATCGCGAGGGCGAGGAAGACGCTCGTGAAGGCGATCACCGAGCCGATCGACAGGTCGATGCCGCCCGACACGATCACCACCGTCATGCCGACCGCGACGATGCCGAGGAAGGCGCTGTCGGTGAGGAGGTTGCCGACGACGCGCGTCGACAGGAAGGCCGGGAACTGCACGGCGCAGAGCGCGTAGGCCGCCGCGAAGACGAGGGCCGTGGCGAGGACGGGGAGGTATCGGGTCACGCCGTCCTCCGCCGGACCAGCAGGGACAGGCCGGCGAGCCGGGGCGACTGGACGAGGAGCACGGCGAGGACCACGACCGCCTTGACGAGAAGGTTGAGCTCCGGCGGGTAGCCGGAGAGCAGGATGCCGGTGTTCATCGCCTGGATGATGAAGGCGCCGAGCACCGCGAGCGGCACGCTGAAACGGCCGCCCATGAGCGAGGTGCCGGCGATCACCACCGCCAGGATCGCGTCGAGCTCGAGCCACAGGCCGGCATTGTTGGCGTCCGCCCCCAGGATGTCGGCGGTGGTGACGAGGCCGGCGAGCGCCGCACAGAACCCGCTCCAGACATAGACCGCGAGCGTCGTCGTGCGCGTGCTGACGCCGGCCAGCGCGCTCGCCCGCGCATTGGCGCCGGTCGCCTCGATGAGGAGGCCGAGCGCCGTACCGCGCACGACCAGCACCGTGACGGCGAGAACGACCACGGTCAGGACGACGGGGGCGGGCAGGCCGACAACGGCACCGTTGCTGACGGCAGCGAGCCCCGGGGCGCTGAAGGTGACGATGCGCCCCTCGGTCAGGAGCTGCGCGATGCCGCGCCCCGCCACCATCAGGATCAGCGTCGCGATGATCGGCTGGATGCCCAGCACTGCGACGAGGAACCCGTTCCAGGCCCCGCACAGGATGCCTGCGCCGAGCGATGCCGCCAGTACCACCGGCAGGGCGTGGGTGTCGGCGAGGCTCGCCGCGACTGCGCCGGCGATCGCCATGACGGCGCCGACCGACAGGTCGATGCCGCGGGTCGCCACGACGAGGACCATGCCGATCGACAGGAGCGCCACCGGCGCGCCCCGGTTGAACACGTCGATCAGGCTGCCGAACAGCCGCCCGCCCTGCATCCGCAGGTCGAAGAATTGCGGCGAGACGAGCCAGTCGACGAGCAGGATCGCCGCGAAGGCGAGGAGCTGCGGGGCACCGCGCCGGGGCAGGCGAAGGGCGGGGAGGCGACGGGACGGGGCTTGCATCGATCAGGCGGCCTCCGCGGGCTCGTCGCCGGCGATCGCCTTGAGGATGGCGGTGACGTCGACGGCCTCACCCTCGAGCGTGGCGATCTGGGTCCGATCGCGCATCACCACGACCCGGTCGGCGTAAGTCACGATCTCCTCGAGCTCCGAGGAGATGACGACGAGGGCGAGCCCCCCATCGCAGAGCTGCCGGATCAGCCGGATGATCTCCGCATGCGCCCCGACATCGATGCCGCGGGTCGGCTCGTCGAGGATCAGCACCTGCGGCTCGGTGGCGAGCCAGCGGGCGAGCAGCGCCTTCTGCTGGTTGCCGCCGGACAGCAGGCCGATCGGGCGCTCCGGGTCGGGCGGCCGGATGTCGAGCATGGCGATGTAGCGGCGCGCCAGCGCCTCCTGCTCCCGCCGCGGGATCGGGCGGAACGGCCCGCGCCGGGCCTGGAGCGCCAGGACGATGTTGTCGCGAACGGACAGCTCGGCGATGATGCCCTCCGTCTTGCGCTCCTCCGGGCAGTAGCCGAAGCGGTGGCGGATGGCGTCGCGCGGCGTGCGCAGCCGGACGGGCGCGCCGTCGATGCGGGCCCGGCCCGTCTGCGCCATCTCGGCGCCGAAGAGGAGGCGGGCGGTCTCGGTGCGGCCCGAGCCGAGGAGTCCGGCGAGGCCCACGACCTCGCCGCGCCGGAGCGTCAGGTCGAAGGGCGCGACATAGCCGGGCTTCCCGAATTGCTCGTAGACCGCGATCTCGCTTCCCTCGGTGGCGCCGGATCGGTGCCGGTCGGCGGGCGCCGCCTCGGCCGTGGCCTCGCCGAGCTCGCGCCCGAGCATCGCCTGGATCAGCCTCATGCGCGGAAGGTCTGCGGTCGCCCAGGAACCGACGAGTCGGCCGTTGCGCAAAACCGTGATCCGGTCGGTGACGGCGTAGACCTGATCGAGGAAGTGGGTGACGAAGACGATGCCCAGCCCCTTGGCGGCCAGGCGGCGCATGACGCGGAACAGGATCTCGACCTCGTGCGCGTCGAGGCTCGCCGTCGGCTCGTCGAGGATCAGCACCCGGGCCGACAGGTCGACGGCGCGGGCGATGGCGACGAGGTGCTGCACGGCGACCGAATGGTCGCCGAGCGGCGTGCCGGGATCGATCGCGAGGTCGAACCCGGCGAGGATCGCGGCCGCGCGCCGCCGCATCTCGCCGTGGCGCACGAGGCCGAACCGGGTCGGCTCGCGGTTCAGGAAGAGGTTCTGCGCCACCGTGAGGTTCGGCAGCAGGTTCACCTCCTGGTAGACGGTGGCGAGGCCGGCCGCTTGCGCCGCCTCGCCGGAGCGCGGCGCGATCGGCGTGCCGTCGAGCGTCACCGTCCCGGCATCGCGCGTCACGATCCCCGTCACGGTCTTGATCAGCGTCGACTTGCCGGCACCGTTCTCGCCGAGCAGCGCGTGGATCTCGCCGGCCTCGAGCGTGAAGTCCACGCCTTGCAGCGCCGGGAAGCCCGCGAAGCTCTTCGTGAGCCCGCGGATCGCGAGAAGCGGCGCATCGTTACTGTGTGCCGAAGACATGCAGTCGATCCCGACAAGTATAGCGCGGGTTTCTCCCTCCCCCTCTGCGGGGGGAGGGTGGCGAGCGTCAGCGAGCGCAGCGGGACGAAGTCCCGCCGAGAGGGGCAGCGCGACGATGCCGGGTTTGGCGCCCGTCATCGCGGTCGCGACTTCTCCGGAAGCGTCGCCCCCTCTCCCGCCCGGCGCACGATTGCTTCGCAATCGCAGCCGGGCACCCTCACCCGCAGAGGGGGGGAGGGAGAAACCCGTGCCATCCTTGTCTCTGGACAGCTCTGCCCGAACGGGACGGCGGATATAAACCTAAATTTTAATCGAGAGCCCCGAGCAAAACTCGCCTCAATACCCAAGCCCCTTCTTCGAATCATACACCGCCTGCGGGTTATCGGCGGCGGTGAAGAGCTTCGATTCCGTCTGGATCCATTTCGGCGGGACGGTGCCCTTGGTCTTGTAGGCGATGACGGCGTCGAAGGCCGGGCCGGCCATGTTGGGAGTCAGCTCGACGGTGGCGTTGGCGTCGCCGGCCATCATCGCCTTGAAGATGTCCGGCACGCCGTCGATCGAGACGGTGAGGATGTCCCGGCCGGGCTTCAAGCCCGCTTCCTTCATGGCCTGGATCGCGCCGACCATCATGTCGTCGTTGTGGGCGTAGACCGCGCAGATCGCCTTGCCGCCGCCCTCGGCCTTGATGAAGCTCTCCATCACCTCCTTGCCCTTGGAGCGGGTGAAGTCGCCGGTCTGGCTGCGCACGATCTTGATGGTGGGCGTACCTGTGATCGCCTGCTCGAAGCCCTTCTTGCGGTTGGTCGCGACGCTCGCCCCCACCGTGCCCTGCAACTCGACGACGTTGCAGGGCTTCGACCCCACGGTCTTCGCCAGCCACTCGCCGGCGACTTTGCCCTCGTGGACGCTGTCGGAGGTGACGGCCGTGAGGGTGAGGTCCTTGCCCGAGGGGTCGATGTCGCGGTCGAGGAGCACGACCGGGATCTTCGCCTCCCGCGCCTCCCTCAGCACCGCGTCCCAGCCCGTCGCCACCACCGGCGCCAGGAAGATCGCGTCGACGCCCTGCGCCACGAAGGAGCGGATCGCCTTGATCTGGTTCTCCTGCTTCTGCTGGGCGTCGGCGATCTTGAGCGTGACGCCGCGTTTCTGCGCCTCCGACTTGGTGACCGAGGTCTCGGCGGCGCGCCAGCCGGATTCGGACCCGATCTGCGAGAACCCCACCGTCAGGCCGGCGGCCGAAGCGCCCGGGGCGGCCATGGCCGTGAGGACCGTGGCGGCCAGAAGAAGGCGATGCATCCTGGCAGCGAGCATGGGCGTCTCCCTCGATGTTTTTCGGCGCATCTGCGTGCGTGACTCGAACATGCGGCAGCCCCCATCCGGACGCAATAGTCATATTGTAAGATTTTTGTCGGAGGTTCGCTGGGGAAGGTTCCGGTTGATCGACCGACCGAACGAACAGGGGGCATCCGTTTCTCACGGGCTTCCGGCGCAGCCGGCGCCCGACGCGGCGGACGTCACGATTCCCCACGTGACGAGCGACACACGCTACAGATGATCGCGACTGATTGAGTCGCGTGTTAGACACCTTCGCAAATTGTTGCAAAATGGACACTTTCCCACGGCGAATCCCTTTGATCGATACTCTAATTTAAATTAGATAATTTAAAATTTTTGCCGAAGACGATGCTTTTATCGAAGCTTGGGGGGATCGACAGTTATTTTAATTCATTCTCATCTATAATAAATTAAATCTACAAATTTTCAGGAGATTGCAGTCGAAAACGTGGCCCCATAATCGATCCTATGCCTCTCCCTGACGTTCATGAAGGATGGGGCCCATCGTCACTTCTACCGGGGCTATTCGATGCGTTGGACCCAGTTGGCCGATCGTGCAAGCCTGAGCCTGTGCGCCTCTCTCGTGACGGGAGTTGCCATCGCGGGCCTCGCAGCCGGGTTGCGCGACGCCCAGGCCCAGGCCTCGAAACCGCCCGGGGCATCGAACACGCCGTCCCCGGCCCAGCCGGCCGACGGGGGCGCCATTTCCCTCGACGAAATCACCGTCGCGGCCCAGCACCCGACCTTCGGGACCAACGGCTTCGTCGCGACCCGCTCGACGGCCGGCATGAAGGGCAACGACTCGATCCTCGAGACGCCGGCGACCGTGAGCGTCATCACCCGGGAGGAGCTCGACGTCCGCGGCGTGCAGGACCTCAACACCGCGGTGGCCTACACGCCGAACGTCCAGGGCGTCGATTATCCGGCCGGCCAGGGCGGACCGACCTTCGTGCTGCGCGGCTACGGCGCCAACAACTTCGACAACGTCTACGAGGACGGCCTGCGCTACGGCTTCAACTCGTTCGACCAGAACGTCGAGCCCTACGCCTACGAGCGCATCGACGTCATCAAGGGCCCGATCTCGGTGCTCTACGGCGCCGGCCAGCCCGGCGGCATCATCAACCTTGTCTCGAAGCGCCCGAGCTTCACCCCGTTCAACGAGGTCTTCATCCAGGGCGGCAACCGCAACCGGATCCAGGCCGGCTTCGACCTGTCCGGGCCGGTCCAGGGAGCGCCGGACTTCGCCTACCGGATCACCGGCCTGGTGCGCAATTCCGACACCCAGGTCCGCTACACGCCGGACGACCGCACCTTCCTCGCCCCGGCGATCACCTGGCGGCCGGACGCCGACACCTCGCTCACCGTGCTCGCCAAATACGCCGAGTTCCGCGGTGGCGGCTCCGAGCAGAGCCTGCCGATCATCGGCTCGATCATCCCGAGCGCCCGCGGCTTCTATCAACCGAACGTCTTCGTCGGCCAACCGAACTTCAACACCTTCCTGCTCGAAAACAAGGAGATCGGGTACATCCTCGATCACTCCTTCGCGCCCGGCTGGCTGGTCCATTCGGCGTTCCGGATCTACGAGACCTCGACCAAGGCCGACGTCGTCGGTGCCGTGCCGGGCTTCACGCCGCCGGGCTTCCTCTCGGAAGCGGTCGTCCCCTACCTGCGCCGGCAATCGAGCTACGGCATCCTGGCCGACAACCACGTCGAGGGCCAGTTCGGCACTTTCGGCATCACGCACAGCGTCGTCTTCGGCATCGATGTCCAGGATTACCACCGCGACGATGCCCGGACCTTCCCGCTCGGCTATCCGCTGGCCGCCGGAACCCGTCTGATCGACCTCTACATCCCAGTCTACAATGACAGTTTCAGCTTCCCTAACCGGACGAACATCGCGACGCGCGCTTCGCAACGGCAGATCGGCGCCTATTTCCAGGACCAGATGAAGTGGAACGGCTTCATCTTCACTGGAAGCGTGCGCAACGATTGGGTCGATCAGCAGATCGACACCGTCAACAGCTTCCCGAACCTGCCGCTCGCCGCTGCGAACCGGGCGACCGTCAGCAAGCAGGACTTCTCGGCGCTCAGCTATCGCGTCGCCCTCGGCTACGAGTTCGACGGCGGCGTGGTGCCCTACATGTCCTACTCGACCTCCTTCAACCCGCAGATCGCCGGGCAGCGCGCCAGCGGGGCGGCCCTCGACCCGCGGGAGGCCAAGCAGATCGAAGGCGGCGTGAAGTGGCAGCCCACCGGCACCAACGCGCTCTTCACCGCCTCCTACTTCGACATCACCCAGACCAACATCCCGCTCGCCGATCCGCTCAATCCCGGCTTCTTCGTCCAGACCGGCGAGGCGGTGGCGAAGGGCTTCGAGCTCGAAGGCAAGGCCAGCCTGTTCGAGGGCTTCAACGTCATCTTCGGCTACGCCCATCTCGACACCAAGGTGACGAAGGACACGAATCCGAGGCTCATCGGCAACCGCCTGCCCAATGCCCCGGCCAACACCGTGTCGCTCTTTGCCGACTACGCCTTCCCGCTCGGATCGCCGTTCGGCGGGCTGCGGGCCGGGGCCGGCGTGCGCTACCTCAGCGCGCGGACGGATTCGACCAATGTCGACACCATCCCGTCCTACGCCGTCGTCGACGCCTCGCTCAGCTACGACCTCGCGCGGATCAACCCGGACTGGAAGGGCGCGACCCTGTCGGTCAACGCCACGAACCTGTTCGACAAGCGCTACTACACCTCCGGCTTCTACACCGGCTACGTGTTCGAGGGCTTCCGCCGGAGCGTGTTCGGGACGCTGACCTATCGCTGGTAGGCATCGCGGCCTCCGCCCTGCATCGATCGCGATCGGTGCAGGGCTGTCCGGGGGAAAACCAGTTGAAATCAGAGCCCGGGTCCCCCTCTCCCGTATGGGAGAGGGGGACGGGGAGGGAGAGGGGTGAGGGTGGAGACGGTGCCGCAAGACGACTGAGCCGGCCCACTGCGAGCACGACGCTCCGAATCTGAGAGCCCGCTTGACCTGATCGACAGTCTTCATACCCTCATCGTCATCTCGGGCTCCGCTTTCGCGGTCCTGGAATGACAAGTAGGGCGTCAAGACTGTCGTGCAAATCAAACAGGCTCTGATTGAGAACCATATCACCCTCACGCGGGGTCTTCGATCCCCCGGCCCCTGTCGCATACGGGAGAGGGGAGACGCGCCATTTCTGCCCCGAACAGTCCTGCACCCGCGGCGAGAGGAAAAAATCCCCACCTCTCCTTGAATTTAGACTTCAACCGGAAGTCCTGCTGCCGACGCGGGAAGCCGATGCACCTGTCGGTCGCGAACCGGCGTGACAGCCCCCGCGAGGAGACTCGCGGGGGCATCTGCGCGACCGGGCGTTTGTGCCGCGCCGGGCCCTGATCTCTGGCGTCGGCGAGCCGCACCCCGTCGCTGAGCGAGCGCGAGATCTCGTCGGACCGCACCGCCAGGACGGACACCAGGGTGTCGCTCAGCCCGGGCAAGGCCTCCGAGACGCCCTGCAGGTAGACGTGCGGCTCGACATCCGCGCGGGCCGACCACACGGTGGTCTCGGTCGGGCCCTACAGGGTCCAGGCCCGCACCGGCCCCGCCGATCCGGCGAGGTTCCGGGCGAGGTCGGGAGCCAGAGCCTCCCCGCCGCACCAGCGCCGGCACGACGCCGGCAGGACCCGCCCGCCGCCGAGCGGGCGCCGGGTCGTTGGGGGTGGCCTGCACCACGTCGACGTCTCGTCCCGCACCAGGGCCGCGATCGCGTCCGGGTCGCGGGCCTGCGCGCGCGAGGCGAGCACGATGCGCGCCCACGGTGAGCGGCAGGAGGAGTTCGAGCACGGCGATGTCGAAGGACAGCGACGTCAGCGCCAGCAGTCGCGGGCATAGGCCTGCTCGTTGTGAAGCGGGATGTGCTGGTAGGGCGGGGACTCGGTCGAGGTGTAGACGCCCGACGTCACCTGGCTGCGCGGCGTCGAGCCGAACTCGTAGGCCCGGGCCGATGCGCGAGCGACCCGTCCCCTCGGTCGGGAGGACCGGCAGGCCGGGAGATCGCCCTCGCGGTCACCGCCTCGGCTTCGTTCCGATCAGCGGACGAACGACGACGCCCGACGTTCGGGGCCGGACCCGATCATTCTTCCACGCCGGCGTCCCGCCCCGGGTAGCAGGATCGGGCGCTCCGCCCCCCCCGGTTGTGCGGCAGGGGGTTTGGCCATAAGCCGCCATGCCCGTTCCGGTCCGGTCGACGGCCGGGCGGGGACGGCGGACGGATGGCGGCACCGCGCTCGCCCGGGATGGAGAGGCGGCGTGAGCGACGCGCACGGATCCTCGGCGGATCGCGACCGGGAGAAGCGGGAAGAGGCCCGGGGAGAGGATCGAGTGGAAGCCTTGCTCCCGCACCTCGTCGACGCGATCCCCCTGCGTGCCGGCAGCGTCATCGTCACCCTCTACGGCGACGTCGTCGAGCCGCGCGGCGGCCAGCTGTGGATGGGCTCCATCATCGAGACCTGCGGGGCCCTCGGCCTCAGCGAGACGCTGGTGCGCACCGCCGTGTCGCGGCTCGTGGCCGCCGGGCAGCTCGCCGGCGAGCGCCAGGGACGGCGCAGCTTCTACCGTCTCACGGAGGCGGCGCGGCGCGAGTTCCTGGCCGCCGCCCGGACCCTGTTCGAGCCGCAGCCCGACGCCGGCTGGCGGTTCGTCTGGCTCGGGGCCGAGGAGGCCGGCGAGACGAGTCCGGCCCTGGACCGGGACGGGTTCGTGCGGCTCGCTCCCCACTGGTGGCTCGGCCCGGCCCGGGACCGGCCCGCCGACCCGGCCCACGTGACGTTCGAGGCCGGCACCACCGCACCGCTCCCGATGCTGCAGCGTCTCGTCGCCGCGCACTGGGACCTCGCGGCGGTGGCGGCGGGCTACGACGCCGTCCTGGCGGCCTTCGGGGGCGTCACGGACGCGCTCGATGCCGGGCTTCGCCTCGCCGATGCCGAAGCCCTGCAGCTGCGGCTTCTTCTCGTTCACGCCTATCGCCAGGTCGCCCTGCGCGACCCGCGCCTGCCGGCCGGCACCCTGCCGGAGACCTGGAGCGGTCATCGCGCCCGCCGGCTCTTCGCGGACCTCTACCTGCGCCTCTCCCCCGCCGCCGACCGTCACGTCGGGCGGCACTTCCTCAGCGGGAGCGACGCGCTGCCGCCCGAGACGCCCGACACGCTCGGCCGGCTGGCCTCCCTCGCCCGGATCCGCGACGGCGCCTGACTTCCCGCGATCGGACGGCCGTCGCGAAGCGGCGCCGCAAAGCATCACACATTTTCCGATAATGGCTCTTGAAGTGTGATGCTTCGCCTGTCAGATTAGTGCCAACAGACTGGGCGACGTGCCCGGGCGAGGGCCGGCATCCTCCGGGTACGGCCCCGCCGGCCGGCCCGCGACGCGGCAGGAGGAGACCCGGCATGTACGCGCAGCTGGTGAAGACCGACGCCACCCAGGTCCGCGGTCTCGACGAGATGCCACCCGAGGAGCGCGCCTTCCAGGAGCGGATCGACCGCGGCGAGAAGATCGAGCCCAAGGAGTGGATGCCCGAGGGCTACCGCAAGACCCTGATCCGCCAGATCGGCCAGCACGCCCATTCCGAGATCGTCGGGCAATTGCCCGAGGGCAACTGGATCACCCGCGCCCCGACGCTGGAGCGCAAGGCGATCCTGCTGGCCAAGGTGCAGGACGAGGCGGGCCACGGCCTCTACCTCTATTGCGCCGCCGAGACGCTCGGCGTCAGCCGCGACGAGCTGATGGAGCTGCTCCACGCCGGCAAGATGAAGTATTCGTCGATCTTCAACTACCCGACCCTGACCTGGGCCGACATGGGCGCGGTCGGCTGGCTGGTCGACGGCGCGGCGATCATGAACCAGGTGCCGCTGCAGCGGACCTCCTACGGCCCCTACAGCCGGGCGATGATCCGCATCTGCAAGGAGGAGAGCTTCCACCAGCGCCAGGGCTACGACATCATGACGAAGATGGCCGGCGGGACCCCGGCCCAGAAGCACATGGCGCAGGATGCGCTCAACCGCTTCTGGTTTCCGGCGCTGATGATGTTCGGCCCCTCCGACAAGGATTCGGTCCATTCGGCCCAATCGATGGCCTGGAGGATCAAGATGAACACCAACGACGAGCTGCGCCAGAAGTTCGTCGACCAGACCGTGCCGCAGGCCGAGCGCCTCGGGCTGACGGTCCCGGACGAGGGGCTGCGCTGGAACGAGGACAAGGGCGGCTACGACTTCTCGGAGCCGGACTGGAGCGAGTTCTTCGAGGTCATCGCCGGCAACGGCCCGTGCAACCGCGAGCGGCTCGGCGCCCGGGTGAAGGCCTGGGAGGACGGCGCCTGGTTCCGCGACGGGCTGAAGGCGCATGCGGACAAGGCGGTCCGCGCCAGGATGGCGGTCGCGGCCGAGTGACCGCGACGGGCGTACACCAACCAGCAAGACGCATCGGGGAGGCGGGGCATGTCGAGCGAATGGCCGTTATGGGAGATCTTCATCCGCGGCCAGCACGGCCTGAACCACCGCCATGTCGGCAGCCTGCACGCCCCTGACGCGGAACTGGCGATCAAGAACGCCCGCGACGTCTATACCCGCCGCAACGAGGGAGTGAGCATCTGGGCGGTGCGCTCCAGCGACATCGTGGCGTCGAGCCCGAGCGACAAGGGCCCGCTCTTCGAGCCCTCGAACAGCAAGGTCTACCGCCACCCGACCTTCTACGACATCCCGGGCGACGTGGGGCACATGTGATGCCGTCCCTCCCCGACGTGATGACCCGCGACGCCGCCGCCCTCGCGGCCTCCGCAGCCGCGGCCCGTCCGGCCCCCGACGATCCGGCCGATGAGGTGGGGCGTGAGCCGGTTCATGAACCGACCCGGGCCGCCCTGGTCGAGTTCCTGACCCGTATGGGCGACAACACTCTCGTCCTCGGGCACCGCCTGTCGGAATGGTGCGGCCACGGCCCGGCGCTCGAGGAGGATATCGGCGTCGCCAACATCGCCCTCGACCTGATCGGGCAGACCCAGTTCTGGCTCGGGCTCGCGGGCGAGGTCGAGGGCAGGGGGCGCAAGGCCGACGACCTCGCCTTCCTGCGCGACGTCTGGGAGTTCCGCAACGTCCTCCTGGTCGAGCTACCGAACGGCGATTACGGCCACACGCTGATGCGCCAGTTCCTGTTCGATGCCTGGCACGTCGAGGCCTTGCGGGCGCTCGCCGCCTCGACCGAGGTGCGCGTGGCGGGAATCGCCGCGAAGGCGGTGAAGGAGGCGCATTACCACCTCGAGAAGTCGGCCGACCTCGTCGTGCGCCTCGGCGACGGCACCGAGGAGAGCCGTCGCCGGATGCAGGCCGCCCTCGACGTGTTGTGGCCCTATGCGGGCGAGCTCTTCCTGGGCGACGCCGTGGACGCCGTCCTGGCCGAGGCCGGTATCGCGCCCGATCCGGCAAGCCTGCGCGCCGCCTGGGATGCCACGGTGCGGCCGATCCTCGCCGAGGCGACGCTGCGGGTCCCGGACGGGACCTTCGCCCACAAGGGCGGGCGGCGCGGCATTCACACCGAGCATCTCGGGCGCATGCTCGCCGAGATGCAGTTCCTCCAGCGCGCCTATCCGGGCGCGACCTGGTAGGGGGCCGCCGTGGCGTCCGTGACAGCCCATTCCCCTGCGGAGACGCAGGCCCGTCCGGAGATCGGAACGATCCGGGACTGGCTCGCCGAGGTGCCGGATCCCGAGATCCCGGTGATCTCGATCGTCGATCTCGGAATCGTGCGGGACCTCGCCTGGGAGGACGACACCCTGGTGGTCACGGTGACGCCGACCTATTCGGGCTGTCCCGCCACCGCGGTCATCAACCTGGCGATCGAGGAGGCCCTGCATGCCCGCGGGATCGGGCGCTTGCGCATCGAGCGGTCGCTGACGCCCCCCTGGACCAGCGACTGGATCGCCGCGGAGGCCCGGGAGGCCTTGCGGGCCTACGGCATCGCCCCGCCGATCGACGGGACGGCGGCGGACGGCCGGCTGCTGGGGCGGATCGGCCGGCTCACCGGCGGCTCGAATCTCACCGTGGCCTGCCCGCGCTGCGGCTCGAACCGGACGGAACGCGTCAGCCAGTTCGGCTCGACCCCCTGCAAGGCGAGCTGGCGCTGCACCGACTGTCTCGAACCGTTCGACTACTTCAAGTGCATCTGACCCGTCCGGGGTCGATCCAACCTGCGAGTGCTGGCCGCCATGGCACGCTTCTTTCCCCTCGACGTCGCCGAGATCCGGCGCGACACCCGGGACGCGGTGGTCCTCACCCTGAAGCCGCGCGAGGGCGACGCCGAGGCCTTCGCGTTCACGCAGGGCCAGTACCTGACCTTCCGGCGCGCCTTCGACGGCATCGAGCTGCGCCGCTCCTACTCGATCTGCGCCGGCCGGGACGAGGGCGCCCTCAAGGTCGGCATCAAGCGGGTCGAGGGCGGGGCGTTCTCGACCTGGGCCAACCAGGAGCTGAAGCCCGGCGACGTGATCGAGGCGATGCCCCCGATGGGGGCGTTCCACACGCCGATCGAGCCGGAGACGGCCCGCCACTACCTCGGCTTTGCCGGCGGCAGCGGCATCACGCCCCTGCTGTCGATCCTCAAGACCGTGCTGGCGCGCGAGCCGCACGCGCGCTTCACCCTGGTCTACGCCAACCGGCAGATCTCCTCGATCATGTTCCGGGAGGAGCTCGACGACCTGAAGAGCACCTATCTCGGCCGGCTCTCGATCGTCCACGTCCTCGAGAGCGAGACCCAGGAGATCGACCTGTTCACCGGGCGGGTCGACGCTGAAAAATGCGCCGCCTTGTTCTCGCGCTGGATCGATATCGGCTCGGTCGACACTGCCTTCATCTGCGGGCCCGAACCGATGATGCTGGCGATCGCGGCGTCGCTCCGCGAGCACGGGCTGTCGGACGCGCAGATCAAGTTCGAGCTCTTCGCCTCCGGCCAGCCCGGCCGGGCCCGGGCGCGCGCGGCGTCGAGCGCGGCCTCGGTCGCCGGCGCGCAATGCGAGGCGACGGTGACCCTCGACGGGGCGACGCGCACGTTCCGGATGCCGAAGCAGGGCGAGAGCCTGCTCGATGCCGCGCTCGCCAACACCATCGACGCCCCCTACGCCTGCAAGGCCGGCGTCTGCTCGACCTGCCGCGCCAAGGTGCTGGAGGGCGAGGCCGAGATGCTCGCGAACCACGCCCTCGAGGATTACGAGGTGCGCCAGGGCTACGTCCTGGCCTGCCAGTGCTATCCGACGACGGACACGCTCGTCGTGAGCTTCGACCAGTAGATCACGGGCCGGGAGGACAGCGTGCCGGAGACGATGGACATCGAGGAATATCTCCGGCAGGGCGGCGTCCTGACGAACCCGTCCAACGTCCCGCCGCGCTACCGGGGCGAGCTGCTCCGGCTGATGGCGACCTTCGTCGACAGCGAGCTCGCGGGCTCGGCCGGGTTCGCCGCGATGATCAACGAGGCACCGGGCCTCAAGGCGCGGATCTCGGCCGCGCGGATCGTGCTCGAGAAGACCGACCATGCCGAGCGCGTGCTGACTCTGATGGGGACCTTCGGGGCCGACACCGCCCGCTACGCCGTGCACCATCCCTGGGCGGCCCGCCTCCCGCGCGACGCCGATCTCGGGACGGCGCGCCACCGCTCCGACATGCGCCTCTCGGTGTTCCACTATCCCTTGCAGGGCTGGGTCGACGCGGTGGTGATGAACGTGCTGATGGGCCGGGCCGTCGGCGTCCAGCTGCAGGAATTCTCGCACCTGTCCTACGCGCCGCTCGCCGACATCTTCCGCCAGATCGCCCCGCGCGAGGCGCGGCACGCCGAGCTCGGCGAGGAAGGCCTGGTCCGGATCGTGGCGACCGAGAGCGGACGCGCGGAGGCGAGACGGAGCGTCGCCTTCTGGCGCCCGCGCATCGCCGCGAGCTTCGGCCGCGAAGGATCGGCCCGCTTCGACACCCTCCGCCGCTTCGGCCTGCGCCGCCGCACGAACGAGGACCTGGCCGCCGCCTGGGCGGCGGAGATGGACGCGTTCCTGCCGGCCTTCGGCATGGCGTGACCGCACGCCGGGCCCGGCATCGGCGATCCGGCGAACATTACGGAAGGGCGGGGCCCCCGAGCCGGCCGCAGCACCGAGCCCGAGGGTTTGAGCAGCCGATGACGGTCTCCCGCTCGCCGGACAACCGGAGCGTAAGCCATTCATCGCGTCAGCAGAAGCGTTCCAGCCTCGCCCTCCATCGGTCATTCGCATAAGGATGATTATGGAACTCGATGCGTTTGGCCCGGCATCGGCCTGAACGTCCGATACGGGAAAGGTGCCTGTGGGACAATAACGGGCGCCGCGGACGATCCATCTCGGCCGGATGCGACTCCCGGTCGACACCGGGCCTTGCCGCAGGATCCGCGTACCCCGTGCGCGAGCGGGGCCGGCGACACCCGATTTCCAAGGATCGATAGGATCCAAGCCCGAACCTGCCGACAGACACTCCGAACCCGCCATGTGTCGACCGTGGGCATGTCCGGCATGATTGACGTCGTCCCACGAACCTTGCGACATGACATCGGAATCGACGCAATCTCGCAGGGGATGCACGATGCGCCCCGTGCGCAACAACGGCACGGTTCTGTCGGAATGACGGTTGACCACCCGAGGACGAGATGGGAGGACGAGGGTGACGGTTCCCTTTCGGGGGACGAGAAAGGGAATGCGGTGAGGCGCGAGCCGAATCCGCGGCTGCCCCCGCAACTGTGAGCGGCGAGCCTTCCACCACCTTACGTCACTGGGTGCCTCACACCTGGGAAGACGGTGGCAGGCACTGACCCGCGAGCCAGGAGACCTGCCGTCAGCCGTGGTCACACGCGAAACGCGTCAGACGGGGTGTTCTGATGGGTGTCCGAAGGCCGTTGTCCCGTTGTGGGATGACGGTCGAGGCCTCGTTCGCGGTGACGTGCCACTGCCGTCTCCCGAGGCTCGAAGCCCGTGTCCCGTCCCGTCCGCCCCGCCCTCTGGCGTGCGCTCGCGCTGTCCTGCGCGATCCCCGGCCTGCTCTGCAGGCCCGCCCTCGCGCAGCAGGTCGCTGCTCCCTTCGTCGATGCCCCACCTACGCGTGACGGGACGATCGCGCTCTCCGAAATCACCGTCTCGGCCACGGGTGTGCCGACGCCGATCGCCACCACGGGATCGAGCGTCACCGTGCTCACCTCGGACGTGCTCCAGGCCCAGCAGATCCGCACCGCGCCGGAGGCCCTGCGGCAGGTGCCGGGCCTCACCGTCGTCCAGACCGGCGGTGCAGGCGGCCAGACCTCCGTGTTCATCCGCGGCACCAACTCCAACCACGTCAAGGTCCTGATCGACGGCATCGACGTCAACGACCCCTCGACGCCGAACCGCTCCTTCGACTTCAGCCAGCTTCAGACCGAGGACCTCTCCCGCCTCGAGGTGCTGCGCGGGCCGCAGAGCGGCCTCTACGGCGCCGACGCCATCGGCGGCGTCATCTCCTTCGTGACTAGGCGCGGCGAGGGACCGCCGAAGGTCACGGCGTTTGCCGAGGCCGGATCGTACGGCACGTTCAACCAGGGCGGCCGGCTGTCGGGCGCGTCGGGCATCGTCGACTATGCGTTCTCCGTGCAGCACCTGCGCCAAGCCGATCTGCCGGTCACGCCGTTCGACGTGCTGCCGCCCGGGGTGCCGCTGCGCACCGCCTTCACCGACATCAGATCCGTCTCGACCAAGCTCGGCGCGCAACTCACCGACACCTTCCGCCTGAACTATTTGCTGCGCTTCTCCGACAGCGCCTATCTCGATCAGGCCGATGGCGGCTTTCCCTATCGGCCGACGCCCTACCGCAACCTCAACGACCAGCAGCAGCTCCTGATGCGCGGCGAGGCCGAGTGGACGCCGCTGCCGGGCTTCCACAACGTCTTCGGGGCCAACTACGCCACGTTCGACCGCCTGTTCGCCGGACCGCTCGACCCGCTCGCGCCGCCGACGTCCTCGACCACGCTCGGCGAGCGCACCCGCTTCGACTATCGTGGCGACGTCCAGCTCGCCCCCGGCCACCGGCTGCTGTTCGGGGCCCAGCGCGAGGACGAGCGCTTCCAGGCCACCGGCATCGACAGATCGAACGGGAATACCGGCGGCTTCGCCGAGCTGCAATCGGCGATCACCGACCGCGCCTTCCTGGTCGCCAACATCCGCCACGACGCGAACGACCAGTTCGGCGGCGCGACCACCTTTCGGATTGCGCCGAGCTACACGTTGCCCACCACGGAGACACGCCTGAAGGGCAGCGTCGGCACCGGCTTCAAGCCGCCGACCCTGAGCCAGCTCTACCAGGATTATCCGGACTTTCGGTTCTTCGGGAACCCGGCCTTGCGGCCCGAGGAGAGCTTCGGGTTCGACGCCGGCTTCGAGCAGCCCCTCGGCGAGAGGGTGCTCGTCGGCGCGACCTATTTCGAGACCGATTTCCGCAATCTGATCCAGACCGCGTACCTCCCGACCTTCTCGACAAGCGTGAATGTCGGCCGCGCCGTGGCCTACGGGGCGGAGAGCTTCGTTGCGGTCACGCTCACCGATACCCTGAGCGGCCGGGTCGACTACACCAACACCGTCACCAAGGACGAGATCACCCATCAGGAATTGCTGCGCCGGCCCCGGCACAAGGTCAGCGCCACCGCGATCTGGACCCCGATGCCGCAGCTCACGCTCACCGGCACCCTGGTGGCGATCGGCGCGTTCGTCGACGGTAACCGCGACTTCTCGCTGCCCCGGCTGAAGAACCCGGGCTTCACCCTGGTCAACCTCTCGGCCAATTACGCCTACTCGGACACCCTGACGCTGTTTGCCCGCATCGATAACCTGTTCGACCAGCGCTATCAGAACCCGACCGGCTTCCTCGGCGCGGGCCTTGCCGTCTATGGCGGCGTGCGCGTGACCGCGTTCTAGAGGGCGCGGATGCGGGCCTCGCGCCGCCTCGGGGCCGCGGCCGGTCTGGCCGCCGCCTTCGCCGCCTTTCCGGTCTCGGCCGGGGAGAAGCCGGCCGCGCCGGGCTGGCCGTCGCGCGTCGTCTCGCTGAACCTCTGCGCGGACGAGCTCGTGCTGCGGCTCGCCGACCGGGCGCAGGTCGCGGCGGTGACCGCCTTCGCGCGCGATTCCCGCGGCTCGACCGTGGCGGCTGAGGCCGCCGGGGTGCCGGTCACACGGGGTCTGGCGGAAGAGATCGTCGCCTTGAAGCCCGACCTCGTCGTCGCCGGGGCCTTCACCACCCGCACCACGGTCGGGCTCCTGAAGCGGATCGGCGTCCCGCCGCTCGAACTCGGCGTGCCGGCCGACTTCGACGGCGTGCGGGCCCAGATCCGCCAGGTCGCGGCGGCCGTCGGGCATCCGGAGCGCGGAGAAGCGATGGTGGCGGAGCTCGATGCCACCCTCGCGCACGTCGTGCCGGCGGCTCGCTCCTTGCGCGTCCTGGTCCTGCGCCCGAACGCCTTCACGGTCTCGCCCGGGACTCTCGGCGACGCGATCATCCGGGCCGCCGGTCTCGTCAACGTCGCCGCCGCGATCGGCCGGGACCGGACCGGCTCGGTGCCGCTCGAAGCCGCGGCCCTGGCCGATGCCGATCTCGTCGTGGTCGACGCCAGTGAGACGGGCACGCCGTCCCTCGCCGATGCGCTGCTGCACCACCCGATCCTCGAGAGGCTGCGCGGGCAGGGGCGCATGGTTGCGATTCCCAACCGCCTGTGGACCTGTCCCGGACCGCAGATCGCCGAACTCGTCGCCCGGCTCGCGGCGGCGGCGAGGGAGCGCGCCCCATGACGCCCCCCATGACGCCCCCCGTGACACGCATGACGCCGCAGACCCGCAGCCGGCGCCTCGTCGCGGGCTTGGGCCTCCTCGTCGGCCTCCTCACGCTCGCTTCGGTCGCGGTCGGCTACGCCGCCCTCGATCTCCCGGCCGCCCTGGGCGATGCGTGGGCCGGCCGGCCCACCCTTCCCGCCCTGGTCCTGATGGAGCTGCGCCTGCCCCGCGCCCTCCTCGGCGCGCTCGTCGGCTTCAGCCTCGGCCTGACCGGGGCGGTGATGCAGGGCTACCTGCGCAACCCGCTGGCCGATCCGGGCATCCTCGGCGTCTCCTCGGCCGCCGCCCTCGGAGCGGTGATGGTGTTCCATGGCGGGCTCGCCGGCAGCCTGGCGCTCGCCCTGCCGCTCGGCGGCATCGCTGGGGCCGCCCTCGCGGCGCTCGGCATCGTCGTGCTGGCCGCCCGCGGCACCGGCACGCAGGGGCTGATCCTCGCCGGGATCGGCCTGTCGAGCCTCGCCGGTGCCCTGACGGCGCTCGTCCTCAACCTCGCGCCCAACCCCTACGCCGCCCTGGAGATCGTGTTCTGGCTGATGGGGTCGCTCGCCGACCGCAGCCTCGATCACGTCCGGCTCTGCCTGCCGCTGATGGCGATCGGCTGGGTCCTGATGCTCTCCACCGCCCGCGCCCTCGATGCCCTGGCGCTCGGCGAGGACATTGCGGCCAGCCTCGGCTTCGATCTCGTCTCGGTCCGCCTCCGCATCGTCACCGGGGCGGCGCTCGCGGTGGGCAGCGGCGTGGCCGTGAGCGGGGCGATCGGCTTCGTCGGCCTCGTCGTTCCCCATCTGGTGCGGCCGCTGGTCGGGGCCCGGCCGACGCCGAGCCTGTGGCCGAGCGGGCTCCTCGGCGCGGCCCTGGTGCTCGGCGCCGACCTCCTCGTGCGCCTCGTTCCGACGCGGCCCGAGCTGAAGCTCGGGGTCGTGACGGCCCTGGTCGGGGCTCCGTTCCTGATCGCGCTGCTGGTCCGGCGGGGGGACGGCCGATGAGGGTGTCCGCCGACGATCTCCGGGTCCGGTTGCAGGGCCGCCCCATCCTCGACGGGGTGTCGCTGTCGGTGGGAGAGGGCGAGTTCGTCGGGCTCGTCGGCCCGAACGGCGCGGGCAAGACCACGCTCCTGCGCGCGCTGGCCGGCCTCGTGCCGCCCTCTGCCGGCCGGGTCCTCCTCGACGGCCGGCCCCTCTGCGCGGTCTCCCGGGACGAGCGGGCGCGCCGCCTCGCCCTCCTGGTCCAGTCGGCCGGGATCGGCTGGCCGATGCGGGTCTCGGAGGTCGTCGCCCTCGGGCGCCTGCCGCATCGCCGGGCCTTCGCCGCCTTGAGCGAGGCCGATCACGCGGCGGTCGCCCGGGCGATGGCGCGGGTCGACGTCACCCACCTGCGCGAGCGGACGGAGCCGAGCCTGTCGTCGGGCGAGCGGATGCGGGTGCTGCTCGCCCGCGCCCTCGCGGTCGAGGCCGAGATCCTGCTCGCCGACGAGCCGATCACCGCCCTCGACCCGGCCCACCAGCTCGACGCGATGGACCTCCTGCGGGCGATCAGCCGCACCGGGACCGGCATCGTCGCGGTCCTGCACGACCTCACCCTGGCCGCCCGCTTCTGCGACCGGCTCGTGGTGCTGCATGGGGGCCGGATCGTCGCCGACGCGGCGCCCGCCCTCGCCCTGACGGACCCGCTGCTGCGGCAGGCCTTCGGCATCGCGGTCCTGCGCGGCACCCATGCCGACGGCTCACCCTACATCCTGCCCTGGCATCGCGCGGGGCATACCCGGGAGGACGACCATGACCCATCCGGCCCAGACCCCGTCCGAGCGCCGGACCGTTCCTGACCGCGACGCCGTCGCGGCGCTGCTGCGGGACGCCCTGCGCGATCCCGGCACCGCCTGGAGCCTCGGCAGTTTCGGGGCGATCGCGGAGTTCATGCGCGATCCCGACGAACCGGTCTCGGCCCTGCCCGACGATCGCCTCGGGATGGCGACGGCCCGCGGCGCCATCGCGATGCGGCCCGATCCCGACCTGCGCCCGGTCGCCTACGAGACGGCGAGCGCCTCAAGCTGGAACCACGCCGTGGCGCTCTGCCTGCCCGAAGGGGCCTGCGCCATGAACCGGCGCGGCGTCGTGACGGAGCTCGGCCCCGACCGCGAGGCGGCCCGCCCCGAGGATCGCGACGGGGTGCTGTTCGATCTCGGCCTCGGCCTCCTCGCCGTCGACGCCTGCCTGCGCAGCCGCGACCCCGAGGTCATCGCCTGCCTGCGGGAGGGGGCCGGGCAGCCGCTCTTCTCGCCCGGCAACCCGATCGGGCCGCGCCTCGTCGCCATGTTCGTCGCCATGAGCCCGCACCGGGTCTTCCTCGCGCGGTTCGGCCGCATCGAGGTCTATGCCCCGATCCCGCCTGCCGGCGGCACCAGCCCGGAGGGGCCGCACACCCACGTCCTGCCGAAGCTCCTGCGGAGCGGCCGGACCCATTCGGCGACGACGCCGATCCCCGCCGGCCTCGTGCCCTGCGCCGCCCTGCACCCGGCCCATCCCTGCAAGGACATGCAGGGGCGGCGCATCGCCTTCGATCCGGCGCGCCTGGCGGCGTTCCAGGTCCTGCTCGAGCGCTGGGGCGATCCGGCGCTGGTCGCCATCAAGCACGGGGCGGAGGATCACGGCGGCGTGTCGGGCCGGCACGCGCAGGGCGCCCGGCGGGTGGCCGAGGCGCAGGCCCGCGCCCTCCGCGGCGAGAGCATCGAGACCGGTCCCGACGACGAGGAGGACGAGGGCGCCGACCTCCACGCCTGACCGGATTCCCGATCGTCGCGGGCCATGCCCCGGCGCTCCGTCCGGGGATCCCGGCCCCCTCCCCGCCCGGCGGGGCCGTCCCGGGAGAGGGCGATTGCCCTGCGGGACCGATCTCACGATGGATCGGCCCGGTCCCGCATCACCCCTGCTTGCCGCCGACCTTGTCCTGCGTCTTCGTGTCGAAGTCGCCAGCGTCGTGGCGCTCGTGGAGCTGGTCGGCCGGGTCGCCGGTGAGGCGGTTGACCTTGCGCCCGCGCTGCACCGCCGGCCGGGCGAGGAGCTGGTCGGCCCAGCGCAGGACGTTCCGGTAGCTCTGGACGTCGAGGAACTCGGCCGCCTCGTAGAGCCAGCCCTTCACGACCCCGCCGTACCAGGGCCAGATCGCCATGTCGGCGATGGTGTAGGCGCTGCCCGCCACGAATTCATGCTCGGCGAGGCGCCGGTCGAGCACGTCGAGCTGGCGCTTCGCCTCCATGGCGTAGCGGTTGATCGGGTACTCGAACTTCGTCGGTGCGTAGGCATAGAAATGGCCGAAGCCGCCGCCGAGGAACGGGGCCGAGCCCATCTGCCAGAACAGCCAGGACAGCGTCTCGGCCCGGGCCGCCGGCTCGGTCGGCAGGAAGGCGCCGAATTTTTCCGCGAGGTAGGTCAGGATGGCGCCCGACTCGAAGACGCGAACCGGCGTCGCGCCGCTCCGGTCGACGAGGGCGGGGATCTTCGAGTTCGGGTTGGCCTCGACGAAGCCGGAACCGAACTGGTCGCCGTCGCCGATCCGGATGAGCCAGGCGTCGTACTCGGCGCCCGCATGGCCGAGCGCCAGGAGCTCCTCCAGCAGGATCGTGACCTTCTGCCCGTTCGGCGTGCCGAGCGAGTAGAGCTGGAGGGGATGCCGGCCGACCGGCAGCGGCTTCTCGTGCGTCGCGCCCGCGACCGGCCGGTTGATGCTGGCGAAGCGGCCGCCGCTCTCCTTGTCCCAGGTCCAGACCTTCGGGGGCACGTACTCGGTGCGATCGCTCATCGGGCGCTCTCCCATGTTGCGAAGCAACAGATAGGCGCTCCGCCGGCCCGGCGAGAGGGGGTCGCCCGGAGATCCGTCTCGGAAGCATGGCCGGGCGGTTTCCGGCTTCCCGCCCGGGCCAGCCGCGCAGGGTCGAGAGGTCGTGGGAGACTCGCCTGTCGCATACGCGACACGGCCGGTCCTGCACGGCTAACTCGGCGCGATACGACGGGCGACCGTTTCCCCGATGACGCGTCGCGGTCCGGAGCCACCTTGATCCGGGTCGGATGCCTCCGCCGAGATCGGCGCGGCACGCTCCTCGAAAACCGGACGCGTCGCGCACCCGCCGATGACGATCTCGTCGGGCCGGACGCCGCCCGCATCGTCCGACGCCCGGCGACGACGCCATGCTTCCGACGGCCCGGCCGACGCCACGGCTCGCTGTTCTCTCCAAGCTCCAAGAGACGAAGATCCGTCCTGCTGACGGGATCTCCAGCATCGATGGCGCCACCAGGAGATCTGAGAATTTTCACGATCTAACTTCGGCGTTCAGGAGTCGCGATCAATGGAGATCTTGTTATGATTATCGCAGATGACTTGCATTCGCTCCCACTCTTCGTTTTATGCAATAATTGCTTAAATTCGGTTGGCGCGGCGTGAGGCGGAGCGCATGCCGGAATTGATCTCGATGCGCTGCGATCACCGATTTCACGCTGCACCACGACGCTCCTCTGGCGCCGGTCAAATACGAGGCGCAGCCATAACCGGATTTTTACGATTCAGCGGCACGCTCGAAGGAGGGTGCGGTGCGGGTCTCCGCTTTTTCCGTGAGCCGGACAGGGGTGGGGCTTCCACGTGTTTGCACGAGCATCGACCATGAACCGGCGTGCGCTGTTCGGACTCGGGATCGGCTCGGCCTTCGCCGGCATCGGTGCCGGCTCCTCCTTGTCCGGCTCGACCTTTGCCGCCTCGATGGCCCAGGGCGCAGGCGAGCCGGTGCGTCGCCTCGCCTCGCTCACGACCCCATCCGTCGAAGACCGGCGCGAATATGCGACCTTCGTCAGGCGCTTCGTCGCGCCCGATGGCCGCGTGGTCGATACCTATAACGGGGGCGTCTCCCACAGCGAGGGTCAGGGATGGGGCCTGCTGATGGCCGTGTCCTTCAACGATCCCGCCACCTTCGACCGCATCCACGGCTGGACGCGTCGTCATCTCCGGCGCCCGGCGGACTCCCTCCATGCGTGGCGCTTCCAGCCCCAGGCGAAGACCCCGGTCGACGACCTGAACAACGCCACCGACGGCGACCTCTACATCGCCGGCGCCCTCGCGAGAGCGGGACGCGTGTGGCGGCGCCCGGACCTTTCGGCCGAGGCGGGCCAGATCGGGCAGGACATCCTTCGCCTGCTGGTCCGGCGGGTCGGTCAGCGCCTCGTCCTGCTTCCGGGCGCCTACGGATTCGACCGCGAGGGCGGCGTCATCGTCAATCCGTCCTACTACGCGTTTCCCATGATCCACGAGGTGGCCCAGGTCGCGCCGTCCGGGGTCTGGTCGGCCCTCGAGGCGGACGGCCTGCGCCTGATCGAGGACGGACGGTTCGGCAAGTGGGACCTCCCGCCCGACTGGCTGCGCGTGGACCAACGCACGGGGGCGTTGAGCCCGGCGCCCTCCTGGCCGGCACGCTTCAGCTACGACGCCATCCGCATCCCGCTTCACCTCGCCTGGTGCCGAACGAGGTCGCAGGGGGCGCTTGCGGCGTTCTGGCGGTACTGGGAGGGGCAGCATCCCTTCCCGCCGTCCTGGGTGGATCTGCAGAGCGGGACGATCGCTCCGTATCCGGCGGATCCCGGGACGCGCGCCGTGGCCGCGCTGGCCCTGCGCACCCGCGCGGGGGGCGAAGGTGGGACGCTTCCGTCCATCGGCGAGGAGGATCATTACTACCCCTCGGCGCTGATCATGCTGTCGCGCATCGCCATGCAGGAATTCAGCACGATCACCTGAAGGGGCCGCGAGACTGCGCGATTCAGCGTCGGAGATCTCTCGCCGATCGGATCGCCCGGACGGTGGACACTGAGATCGCATGACTGCGCGGGCAATCACCGATCGGCCGGGGAAACGGTGACTCACCACGGCGTTTCTTGCTCGCATGGCTCGACACGTCAGCATTTGAAACGATCTGTCGATCAATCTGACCATCGCGCGGGTCGAATGGCCTCGCGCAACTCGATCAGGGGCCGAATCGAAGCCGAAGCGCTTGGCTTTCCCAAAGGATGCGATCGACCGAAATCGTTTTTGCTTCTCCGCCGCGGGCGCCAGCCTGCGACGCGCGGAGCCGAACAGGCGGACAAGCACGATGACCACGTATAACGACGTCGATTCCGCGCTCAAATCCTTCGAGATGGTGGGGTTTTCCTATCACAATTTCAAGAATCGAACCGGTCACCTGAAGCGGATCGTCGATCTCGCGCCCGAGAGCGCGCCGGCGAGGGTCGAGGCGGTGCCGGAAGGCCCCTCCCCCGAGATTGCGGCGATCGTGGTGCCGCATGCCGTGGCGGTCGAACCCACGCGTCACGCGCCGGTCGAGGCTCTGATGCGCGACGAGCCTCCGGCGCCCGCGCCGTCGCCCCCGGCAATCCTCCCTCTGCCGGAGGCCGGGCGCTCGCCTCTCACGCTCGAACACGTCTTTCGGCTCCTCTCCTCCCCGGAGCCTCATTGACCGATCCGTGCTCGGCGGCCGATCATCGGGCATGGACCGGGCTGAACGTCCCTGCGACCTGCATCGCAGACGGGGCCGCAGAAGACCTCCCAGCCGGAACCGAGCGGGCTCCGGCAGGTCGAGGCACCAAGCCGGTCATGAGGCGCCCTTCCCCTACCCGGAGCCCGCACCCGCGTGCGGATGCGCTGGCAGCGCGTCGGCGAAATGCCCTCGAGATTGCCACCGGCAACAAGCGCCGCGGATCGCCCATGATTGCCCGCCGGCCTCATCAGGCCGTGAACTTCGCAAGCATGCGCTCGTCTGGATAGGTCGATCACGCCTCGTCCCGATGAAATCAACCAATGCATGCGGCGATGTTTTGATTCAATATAAACATATGAGAGCCTATTTGAGTGATTTTTATATCGCAAAAACTCGGATAACTAAAGATATAATATATCTACCCTCATCCCGAGGTGTTAGCCGATCGAAGATGGACTGACACCTCAGGATGAGATCGTAGGCAGGGTATATCCTGCTGTGTCCCGCTTTATGGAAAACGATCCTGCTCAAACAGGCTCTGACATAAGGCGTATCGGGCGATTTTCCATCCATCTCCATTGTCGGCGAGTTTGTCCCGGTCAGGCAACGAGGCGCGCCCTCGCCGGGCGTGCTCGAACGCGACACGGACGGCGTCGCTCCGCGGCATGATGCGCCCCGACAAACAGAGCACCGGGGAAAATTTCGCGCCCGGCCGCTCCATCGATGCGGGCTGAGCGGATGGTGCGATCGAGGGAACTCAACCTGAGTTAGAGAATAGCCTTGAAATCACCCTGCGGATGCATGCCGAGAACCCTGAGGCATCCACCATCATGCGCGCCGCCAATGTTTTCAGTCTGCTCAAGAGGGTGTTCGCTTCATCGAGATTTCCTAGCAATATCGTCAAATCATGCTCCACTATCCATTTGATGATTTGCTTATGAATCATTAATCAATACCGATTTCTGTCGTGGTTATACCGGTCGACTCCAGACGAAAAGATCGATGTGGCCGATATTTTCAGCCTTCATTTAGAAGTAAACCCTCTCATTCCGTCGATCGGGACGCGCCCACTGCCGCTATCCCGGTTCATGCTCTCGTTGATTGAGTCGTGCCATGAAGTCACACCGATATTCCGGGCGTATCGACCGGCGTTCATTTTGCATGATGGGCGGCTCCGCCCTCTTAGGCCTCACCACGGCGACACCATTTCCCGCATCGGCCGCGGCCTCCGAGGTCGTCGTCGGCAAGGACGGGTGGCTGTTTCCCGCCTTCGATCAGGTCTCGCGGGTCGATTATACGCGGGTGCAGCAGGGTGCGTCCTTCATCAACGACGTCGTCGGCGTCCTCAAGCAGGCGAAGATCCAGACCGTGATCTGCCTGACCCCGGCGAAATCGCGGATCCTGTCCGAGCACCTGCCGGACGGCGTGAAATTCACGCCCGACACCCAGCGCCGCTACGGCGTCGAGCTCGAGGCGTTGCGGCGGAACGGAACGCCGGTCCCGGATCTGCTCGCGGCGATGAGCGCGCAACGCAAGGCCGACCCGGGCACGCCGCTCTTCTTCAAGGCGGACACGCACTGGACGCCGCAGGGTGCGGCCTGCGCGGCCAACGCGGTGGCGGAGGCCATCAAGGCGGGGTCTCTCCTTGCCCCGAGCAGCAAGCCCGGTCCGCGCCTCGGCCCGCCGCGGGACATGGTGCAGAGCAAGAACGATCTCGCCCTCCTGCTGCCGGCGGAGGAGCGCGCGAAGTATCCGTTGCAGCCCTACAAGCTGCCCCAGGCGATCGAGGCCGGCGGCGGCGACCTGCTGGCGGAAGAGGGCGCCGATACGGTGCTGGTGGGCAACAGCTACCTGCACCCGTCCTTCGGCTTCTCGACGGCCCTCGCGAACCGCCTCAACCGGCCGGTCTGGCTCGTGTGGAAGATCCACTCCTTCAGCCCGTACTGGAACCTCCTCGACTATCTCGGCAGCAGCGCCTTCGCGGCGCAACGCCCGAAGGTCGTGGTCTGGGTCTTCCACGAGACGGACCTCACGATCCCGCCGAACAACTCGGCGATCTGGGGCCAGACCGCCATGAAGCCCGACGCGATCCTGACGGATCTGCGCAAGCGCGTCGGAGCCTGACATGGCGGCCCGCCCCCTCGCCAGAACCTGCCTCGCGGCAGCCTGCCTGCTCGCCGCCCCGGCGGCGCGCGCCGAGCGGTCGCTCTACGGTCAGCAGCCCAAGCGCGATGCCATCTTCGTGCGCGTGGTGAACGCGCTGGACACCGAGGTGTCGGTCACCTCCGACCTCCTGCCGCCCCAGACGATCGGCATCCGCGACGAGACCCGCATCGGCAGCTACCTCAACCTCGACCGGACGGATGCGTCCTCCCTTCCCTTGGTCGTGCGGGCCGGGGGCCAGGAGGTGCGCAGCACCGTCGGCCTGAGCCCCGCCACGAAGGTCAGCCTCGTCGTGCGCCGCGACGGCGAGGCGATCCGGGTCGTGGCGATGGCGTCCCGGTACGAGATGAACCAGACGCGCACCTCGCTCTCGTTCGTCAACGCCGCACCGGAATGCGGTCCCTCGTCGCTGAGGCTGGAGCCGGCCAGCACGGTCGTCTTTCCGGACGTCGCCGTCGATACCGAGCGGTCGCGCGGGGTGAACCCGGTGAGCGTGCAGCTCAGCTCGGGCTGCCGCGAAGGGCGGTCGACGACGGCCAAGCCGGTCCAGCTCGAGGCCGGCAACGCCACCAGCGTCTGGCTCCTCGTCCTCCGGAACCAGCCGACGCTGATCGTCGGCAGCGACGCGCTGCCGGCCTGGAAACCCTGAGCGCGATCCCGGCGGCAGGGCCGGCCGTCCGGCACGTCCCTGCCTTCCGCGTCGTGGCCCCGCGGGCAGCCAGGATCGGGCCGGCGCGGGCCGGATCGCATTGCGGCGGGGCCCCCGCACGGTTGAGCGGATCCGTGACGGCCTCCGCCGCGCCGTCCGGCGGTTTCGCGTCGCCCCGATCTATGCCAAGCCCGCGGTCGCGGCGGATCGAGGGACGGCATGCGGACGGAGCGGTGGACTTTCGCGCGACGGGGCTCGCGCCGTCGCGTCCGCGCGGTCGTCCTCGCCCTGGTCCTCGCGGGCGCGCCCGGGCCTTGCGCCGCCGGAGCCTCGGGGGCACCGCCCGCCCCCACCGCCGGGCGAGGCCTGTCGATCGACCCGGCCGCGTGGTCGAGCTTCAAGGATCGCTTCGTGACCCGCGAGGGACGCGTCGTCGATACCGCGAACGGCCGGATCAGCCACAGCGAGGGGCAGGGCTACGGCCTGCTGTTCGCGGCCGCGGCCGGCGACCGCCCGACCTTCGAGCGCATCTGGGACTGGACCCGCCTCGCGCTCAGGGTGCGCAAGGACGCGCTGTTCGCCTGGCGCTGGGAGCCCGACGTCCCGGTGCCGGTCGGCGATCCGAACAACGCGACGGACGGCGACATCCTCATCGCATGGGCGCTGGTGGAGGCGGCGGAGCGCTGGCCGGACGGGCCCTTCCGCCACGCGGCCCGGCGCATCGCCGAGGAGATCGGCGGGCGCCTCGTGCTCTGGGAGGCGGCCGGCGGCCCGCTGATCATGCCCGGCCTCGCGGGGTTCGGTGCCGGCGAGCGGAGCGACGGCCCGGTGGTGAACCTGTCCTACTGGGTCTTCCCGGCCTTCGCCCGCCTGGCGACCGTGGCGCCGGCCTTCCCGTGGGGGCGCCTCGAGGCTTCGGGCCTCGATCTCGTGAGGCGTGCCCGCTTCGGGGCGAGCCGGGTGCCGACCGACTGGATCGCCATGGCGGGCAACCGCCCGCGTCCCGCCGCCGGCTTTCCCGCGACCCTGTCGTACAATGCCGTGCGGGTTCCGCTCTACCTGGCCATGGCGGGGCAGGACGACCGCGCCCTCTACGAGGCCTTCGCGACGGCCTGGAGCGATGGCGATCCCGTCGGCCTGCCCATCGTCGATCCCTTCGCCGGACGGACGGGCGAGCGCATGGGAGAGCGCATGGGAGAGCCGGGCTACGCCGCAATCCGTGCGCTGACCGCCTGCATCGCGTCCGGTGCGAGGGTGCCGGCGTCCTTCGCCACCCCCTCGCCATCGGAAAACTACTATCCCGCCGTGCTCCACATCCTGGCCTTGTCGGCGGCGCGGCGGACATGGCCGGCCTGCCTCGATCGCTGACCCGCCCCCTCCCCCGGGGCGATCGCCGCTAGAGCACGTCACGATCGCGTTGCAATCGCGAAGCTCTCTCAGTCGTTGTCTTGCCGCATTTTCTTCGACGAACCAGCCTCCACTTCGTCGGAAAACGCTCTAGCGCCCGGCCAGGCGGCGGACGTCCTCGGCGATGGCCGCACCCAGGATCGCGTAGCCGACCATCGTCGGGTGCAGGAAGTCGAACATCACGTTGGTCGACAGCCGACCGGCCCCGTCGACCATCGTCCGCCCCGGATTGGCGAAGAACACGGTCTTTCCGTCGGCGCATTGCCGGATCAGCGCGGTCACCTGCGCGTTCGTCGGGCGCTCGGGCGCCGACGCGTCGGCACCGCGGGGCAGAACCCCGAGGATCAGCACCTTCGTCGCCGGGGAGCGGGTCTCGATGAAGCGGACGATCTCGGCGACGCCGAGCGCGGTATCCTCGGGCTTGCTGCGCCAGCCCGCGTTGTTGGTGCCGATCAGGACGACCGCCACGTCCGGCTTTAGGGAACTCGGCCATTGCCCGTTGTGCAGCCGCCAGAGCACGCCCTGGGTGAGGTCGCCCCACAATCCCAGGTTCAGGGGGGCGTAGGAGCCCCAGAACAGGTCCCACATCGTCGGCTCCCATCCCTGCGTGATGGAATCGCCGATGAAGACGACGCGGGTGCCGGACAGGTCCCGCGCCGTGGCCTGCCGGGTGAGTTGGTCGGCCCGCTGGCGCCAGTCCGGGATCGGGACGGCCGTGGGCGTGGCCTCCACCGGGAGGGGCACGCGCGGCGGGATGGCCGGACACCGGGAGGCCGCGAGCGCCTGCCCGCCCAGGGCGAGAGAGAGGGCGAGCGCGGCGAGGCCCCGGGGGCCGGGACGGAAGCGAGCCATGGCTGTCACGTCCCGGTCAGCGCAGGTACGGCGCGATTTTGTTCTTCGACAGGAAGGCGTTCGGCGTGCCGCCGGGCGCGATCAGCCAGACGCTGTATTGCCCTCCTGCATCGAGGGGCCCGAGATCGAGCTCGGCGACGCGCGTCGTGCCGCACGCCGCCCGCATCCGCGGGTTCGGCGCCGGATTGACCGAGCGTCCCCGCATGATGTTGGGGCCGACATCGACCACCACCGGCTGGCCCTTGGGCTCCAGGTACAGACCCGCCGCGGCACAGGACGGCATGGCGTTGTAGAAGGCGAGCCTCGCCTTGGTCTGGCTCAGCTCGGACTGGTCCAGGACGACCCTGGTCCCCAGGCGGCCATCGGCCTTGTCGATGAGCACGGTGTGGATTCCGGCCGGCTTCAGCTCGATCTCGAGCGGCTTGGCGCCCTCGACCTTGACCTCGACCTTGCGCCCGGCGACGCCCTCGACGACGTAATAGGGCGACACCCGCTCCTGCCCGGTCGTGCCGAGGGACATCGGATCGGCGAAGCCGACGGGCTTCAGGTCGAGGCGGTCCGGCGAGGCGTTGGCGAAGCGGACATAGGCGTAGCCGTCCGGCAGCCGGTCCTCGTAGAGCATCATCTGGGCTCCCGCGCCCGGCGCGCCGGCGACCAGGATCGGCAGGCCGAGGAGGGCCGCCAGGAGAACGCCGCGAAGTCGGGATTGGCCGCCCTCGGATGGGCCCGGCCGGCGACGGTGGAGCGGATGGGTCATGGCTGTGCTGATGCCTTCTCAAGACGCCCGGCGGCGGCGCACCGTTCCGACGGCGAGATCGCCGCTCGTCCGTCGCTCGGCCGTTCCATTGCCGGGTCGATCGGCCGGGTTCTACTTGCGCGGAAGAGCCTTCACGGTCTGGTTCGCCAGCATGGCGTCGGTCAATGCGGCGCCCCACTTCTGGTAACCGGCGACCGTGTAGTGCTGACCGTCGAAGGTCGGCCATTCTCCCGGCTTCGAGAGGGCCAGGGAATCGATATACGTGCAGGGCGCCACCGAGGTCGCCATGAAGTCCGAGAATTCCTTCACCCGCGCGAAGGTCTTCGAGTAGGGACCGCCCTCGCTGCCCCAGCCCGGTCCGATCCAGACGCAGGGAAGGTTGTGAGCCTTGATGCGCCCGATCAATTCGTCGACGTTCTCGCGGATCCAGCCCTTCTGCATCTCGCGCTGGTTGTAGCCGGCCATCGGATCGCCGATCCCCACGACGACGACGCTCGGCTTGGTCTGATCGATCAGCGCGTCGATGCTCCAGGACTTGACCTTCGGGGTGCGGTTCTCGACGACGGGGCCCTTGCCGCTGCGGTTCGCGATGCCGCAGGCGACCGGTCGCGGCGCCACCCAGGCCCCGGCGGGCACGCCGCAGGCCCCGAAGGTCTCGACCTGAGCACCTTTGGACAAGAGACCGTCCTGCAGCGTCGATATCAGGTAATTCTTCGTGACGAAGTGGCTATCGCCCACGATGAGGAACGTCAGTCCCGCAAGCACGTTTTGCATGTCGGCTTCCGATCAAAATTCGACAGTCGCCGGCACATCCAGTATCCTGGCGCCGGACATCCATGGTGCGACTGGATGAAGAAACGACTACAACCACAAAGTGCCGCGCGCGACGCTTGAAAGCAACGGTTTACAGCCCGGCGGCGGCGAAACACTGGATCATAGTTATCATTTGCGGTTACTTCAGCTCGGCCAGGGCGCGATCCTGCGCCTGCAGGGGCTTGGACAGCGCCCGCTCGGGGATCTCCCAGACGATCAGGCGCGGAGGCGACTCGGCGAAGGCGCTTCCCCCGAAATAGGTGCTCGCCGCCCCCGAAAAGCCGCCGCCGGCCTCGGCGACGTTGTTGACCGGCGCCCGCAAGGCCTCCTGCAGGCTTCCCTGGAAGTTGGCGTTCGTCGAGTACGAGCTGCCGATGAGCACGACCTGGTCGCCGGGTCCGGTCGCCAGGAGGTCGTCGGCCTCGGCCGGCTTCTCCGTCTGGACGGTGCGGGCGACGAACTGCCGGTCCGAGGCCGGACGCAGCTTGATCCCGAGCGGGGACAGGGTTTCGGGAACGAGGTCGAGGCTCATCAGCCGGAGGAGATCGCCCGGGCCGTCGGTCTCGACCGGTGCCGCTTCCGTCCGGTAGGCGAAGCCCGGATCGAGCGTCGTCGTCACGGCCTCGGCGACGGCCTTGGCGGCGATCGCCGCGCCGCGCTGGTTCCAGTGCGTGTCGGTCCGGTAATAGACCGGTCCCTCCTGCCGCGCCTGCTCCAGCCGCCGGGCGAGATCGAGGCTCGCGATGCGTCGCTCCCGCAGCATCGCCTGGAATATCCCGTAGCGCGCCATCGACTGGGCGGTGCGGGGCGCGTTGCAGAGCGTCGCGCGCTCGATCCGGGCCTTGTCGGGAACGACCGCGACCACGAGCTCGATGCCGCGCCTGGCCAGAGCCGCCGCGACCTGCGCGACGATGTCGGCCCGGGCCGCCAGATTCTCCTCCGCGCCCCGGACGGTCTGGGCCTCCTCGGTCAGGTAGAGCCAGTCGTCGCAGCCGACCGCGACCTGGGGGCCGCCGGAGCCGAACAGCCGCCACCGGAACACCCCGCCGGCGGCCCGCAGGATCGGGTCGGCCGGCAGGTAATGCGCCTCGACGAAGTTGACCGCCGCGGCGGCGCGGCCGTCGAGCAGCGCGTCGAGGCTGCGCACCTGCGCCAGCCGGCGCTGGGCGGCGGGGGTGGCCAGGGCACTGAAGCCCTGCCAAGCGCCGAGGGCCAGAAGCCCGACGACGAGGGCGCCCTGAAGTCTCTCCGAGATGTCGCGGGAGCTGCGGCGCGATCGCGTGTTGGCCACGATGGGCCGATTGAGAGGGGCGTCCATGTTCAGAACTGGAAGTAGAGGAACGGGACGGCATCGCGGCTGTAGAGCATGACGATGGCCAGGGTGAAGGCGGCAAACGGCGAGACGGTCCAGGCGGCGAGACGCAGGCCGCTCATTTCCGGGACGGCCGGGGTGCCCGGGTGGGGATGGGCGGGGCGCGGACGGGACAGCCGGTCGCGCAGCAGCGGGACGTAGACGATCGCGAGTGCCACGGGGATGAACCAGAGGCGGTCCGGCGTGATCTGCCAGAGGAAGTCGTCGGAGAGCCCGATGCCGTTGAGCCCCAGCATGCCGGCATAGACATGCCCGGCGCTCTCGAGGTCCTTGGCGCGGAAGATCACCCAGCCGATCATCACCGCCAGCATCGTCAGGGCGTTGGCCAGCGGATAGGCGAGCGTGGGGGCGCCGGGCGGGCGGCGGCGGCTCCACCAGCGATGCGTGCCGAGCAGCGCGCCCTGCCACACGCCCCACAGGATGAAGTTCCAGCTCGATCCGTGCCACAGGCCGCCGATCGCCATGACCAGCATCAGGTTGACGTAGGTCCGCACCGGCCCGGAGCGGTTCCCGCCCAGGGGAATGTACAGGTAGTCCCGCAGGAACCGCGACAGCGTCATGTGCCAGCGCTGCCAGAATTCCTGGATCGAGCCCGACAGGTAGGGATTGTCGAAGTTCTGCGGGAAGTAGAAGCCGATCATGCGCGCCAGGCCGATCGCCATCAGCGAGTAGCCCGCGAAATCGAAGTAGAGCTGCAGCGTGTAGCTGAGAGCGGCGATCCAGCTGTCGGCCAGGGTCGGCTGGGTCAGCGAGAAGGCGGCATCGACCAGGGGGCTCAGCGTATCGGCGACGGCCACCTTCATGGCGAACCCGATCGCGAAGGTGCGACCGCCGATCCCGAATTGCCGCAGCGAGTGCTCCCGCAGCTTCAGCTCGTTGGCGATCTCCGCGTAGCGCACGATCGGGCCGGCGATGAGCTGGCTGAAGATCGCCTTGTAGGCCGCGTAATCGAGGAGCGAGCGGCTGACCGGCACCGTGCCCCGCCGGATGTCGACGAGGTAGGAGACCGATTGCAGGACGTAGAAGGACAGGCCGATCGGCAGCAGGACCTCGGTCCAGCTCATCAGGCTCAGGCCCATCGCGCCCCGGAGCTGGTTGACCGTCGCCACCCCGAAATTGGCGTACTTGAAGTAGGCCAGAACCCCGAGATTGCCGACGAGGCCGAGGATCATCAGGAGCTTGGCGCGGTCGCTCTTCGGCCCCGCCCGGTCCATCAAGCGTGCGACGGTATAGGTGAACCCCGTCACGGCGATCAGCAACGCCAGGAAGTCGACCCGCCACCAGGCGTAGAAGCCCCACGAGAACAGCAGGATGACCCAGTTCCGATGCCGGAACGGCATCAGGAAGTAGCAGGCGAAGAACAGGGGCAGGAAGAGAGCGAGAAACTCGAACGACGCGAAAATCATGGCGGATGCGCCCATCCCAATTCGTGGTTGCGTGCGACGGCATCGCGCTGACGACGCCGCCTTTCTCGTGTCTCCGAGGTCCGACCCACCGGATCGTGTGCAGCAAGATCCGATCGCGGTCAGACGAGGATCCGCGCCGGAACTTCAGTTTCAGCCTCATTTACCATGAAGAGGCGCTTATCCTTGCCTTGAAGCGCTTACATGCATGGTCGGTCAAAACTATTACCGATCTGTCAAATCAAAGTGGCGCGGCGACAGTCACGAACCGGCGCGACATCCCGCCTCGATCGGGGATATCCCCCGGTTTTCGTGCGATCGGCTTGCGATCGGGCCATGCTTCGGACCTCCAGTTTCGCGAAATTTGCCGTCGCGCCACCGACACCCACTTCGTCGGAGAATGCCGAAGGTTTTCGATGTCTCCGCATTTTCGTTCGGCGAACCGATAACCGCCTCGTCGCGCGGATGGTCTAGGCTGGACTGCCTGTCATCGCCGAATCCTTGCCGTAGGTCAGGACGAGGACGTCCTTCGTGCGGCGTGCCGTGCGTCGCGCCACGAGACCGGGCGCGGCGTGGGGCTGCTGCGCGAGCCAGGACGTGTAGAGGCCTTCGAGCACCGCCGAGAGCCAGGGACCGCGGTGGCCCTCGATCGATCCGATCGTCGGGAGATGCGTGTGGACGATGCTGAGGACGCGCGCGGCCTCGTCCAGCGCGAGGCTGGCCCGGCCCCAGCCCAGATCGCTCAGCACCTCGTTGATCTCGTCCTCGAGGGCATCGAGGGTCGAGACGGGCGGCAGCGCCGCGCCGCGGGCCATGTCGGCGCCGACGTCGCGCAGCAGGGCGTCCCGCTGGTCCGCGTCGAGCACGGAATCGAGCCGGGCGGCGAGGACCCGCAGGAACAGGCGCCAGCGCGGCCGCTGCGCCATCAGGTGGGTATCGGGCGTGCTCATCACTGGATGGTCTCGAACAAGTAGCGGCCGAAGACGACCGCGCTGCCCTCGGAATAGTCGCCCGCGTGCTGGAACGCGGCGCGGCCGCCGACCCTGAACGCCTGGGACAGCCGGTATTCGAACTCTGCGGAGGCCGCGTAGGAGAGGCCGGTTCCGCGCTTGCCCGGAATGATGGCGGGGATCCCGGCATCGGAAGCGCTCAACAGGGCCTGCAAGCCGCGATCGTTCGGAAACACCGCGGCGGAGCGCTGGGCGAAGGATTGGTAACCGATCGAACCCGACAGCGTGTAGCTCAGGTCGGGGAGCGGCTGGTCGCGCCAGGAGACCGGCACCTGGAGGGCGACGTAGTTCTGCGGGCTGAAATAGCCGCCGCTCCCGAACGTGAAGGCGTTCTGGTTCTGCGCGTAGTCGAAATACGGCACGCTCAGGCCGACCCGCAATTCCTGCGGGCCGTCGATGTAGAGGCCGTAGGAGGCGCCGATCGCGGCCTCGACGAAGCGGTTGTCGCGCACGCGCTCGCCGGTGACGACGCCGCCGCCGGCCCCCGCATAGACGAACCAGCGCCCGGGGGCCCATTCCATCTGGGCGTAGCCGCGGTTGCGCACCACGCCGCCCCAGGTCGCCCCCGTGGCGGGATCGCGGGCGCCGCCGTAGGAGAGCGCGCTGTTGAGGATCGCCCGGCGCTCCGCGATCATCCGCAGGCGCAGCTCCGGGGTGAGGAGCGGCGCCGCCTCGATGCCGCCGACGACGTTGGTCTTGACGAAGCCGATCGGCGTCGTCCCGACATCGACCGTGAAGGAGCGGTAGCTGTAGGCGAGGTTGAGGCCGACGCCCTCCTGGGCTTGGGCCGCGGCGATCCCGTTCGGCAGGCCGAGGGCGGCCTGGGCCGGGTTCGTGCCGAAGCGCTGCAGCCGGTCGCCGCGGGGCGTGTTGCCGTCGATGGCCGTCGGCGTGACCTGCACCCGCAGGCGGCCGACGCCGCCGGGCGAGAAGCTCGCATCGATCGGCGCGGTGATCGCGCTCAGGCGGCTCAGGCCGCCCTCGCCGGACCGCCCGAGGAAGCCGAGGCCGACACGCATCTGGGGCGCCACCTCGTCCTGGAGGTCGGCGATGTCGCGGTCGAGGCGGCGCGCCAGGCTGTCGCGCTGGGCGTAGCCGATCTCCCCCAGGATGTCGGGCACGCGGCCGGACGCACCCTCCGCGAGGGGACCGGGACGGAAGGAGTCCCGGCCGCTGGTCCAGCGGGCCCCCTGGGGCACCACCGATGCGGCGCCCGCCGGCGCATCCTCGAGGGCGGCGACGGCCCGCACGTCGCCGTCCGAGCGGCTGAGCGCGCGGGCCGTGCGCAGGTCCTGCATCACCCGGGCCCGGTCGTCCAGGGCCTGCGCGACCAGGGCGGAGATCATGTGGGCGCGCGCATCGCCCGGTGCGCCCTGGACCCCCTCCTGGGCGACCGCATCGGCCCGCGGCAGGTCCCCGACCGCGATCAGGGCCGAGACCGCGGCGCGGCGGACATCCATGTCGGCGGGATCGCGCGCGAGGAGCTCCTGGGTGATCGCCACCGCGCGGCCGAGCTCCATCCGCGAGACGTAGAGCCGCGCGAGCGCCATGTTCAGGGCCGGGCTGTCGGGATCGGCCTCGAGGCGACGGGAGAGCTGCACCAGCGCATCGGCGTAGCGCCCGTCGAGCCGCAGCCGGTCCGCGGCGGCGGCCGTCACCCCGTTCACGGTCGCGCTGACGGCCTTGCGCTCGTCCCGCGGCAGCGTGGCGGCGTCGATCCCGTCGAGCAGCTTCACGGCATCGTACTGGCGGTCCGCCCCGGCCAGCGCGTTGGCGTAGGCGAGGCGCTGCTGCAGCGACGGGGCGGGCGTCGTCGCGAGCGCGGTCGCCACGGCGTCGGCGGCGGCGGCGCGATCGTCCAGCCCGACCAGGGTCTGGGAGATCTCCAGGACGCGGGCGCCCGTCGGATCCGGCGCGGCGGCAAGGCCGAGCATCCGGGTCTTGAAGGCCTGACGGTTCATCTCCCGGGCCGCCTGCGCCACCTCGGCCCGCACCGCGACCCGCTGCTGGAGCGCGACCATCTGGGGCGTACGCTTCCCGGCGGGGACGCGCGCGGCGAAGGCGGCGGCCTGGTCGAGGTCCTTGACCTCGACCGCGAAGTAGAACGCGGCTTCGGGCCCTTGGGGATCCTGCCCGTCGGTGCCGACGGGCGCCATCACGGTCCGGGCGTCGCTGCCGCGGCCCTGGCGCAGCAGCGCCCGGGCGAGTTCGAGGCGCAGCCACGGGTTGGTCGGATCGGCCTGGACCGCCGCCCGGTACAGGCCCGCCTGCGCCACCGGGTCGGCGACGCCGCGGGCCTGGCTGCGCAGCCGCTCGGCCCGCATCCGGCCGAGAGCCCGGGTATCGCCGACCTTGACGTAGAGTGCCTCGGCCTCGCGCTCGCGGCCCTGGCGCAGGAGGACGCCGGCCAGGCCGATGGTCGCCGCCGCGTTGCCGGGCTTCTTCGCCAGGGCCTGGCGGTAGGTCGCCTCGGCCTCCCGCGTCTTGCCGGACAGGGCCTGGATGGCGCCCATCTGGAGATAGTAGCCCCAGTCGGGGTCGGAGCCGCCGAGCCGGCGCAGCAGGGCCTCGGCCTCGGCGTAGCGTCCGCGCCGGGTCAGGCGGGACACCTGGGCGTATTGCGCGCGGATCTCGCGCAGCTGGGCTTCGTCCACGCCCTTACCGCCGGAGACGGGCTCGGTGCTCTTCAGGGCGGACTGGATGCCCTCGGCATCGGTCGGGCCGAGCTCGAGCGCCTGCTTGAGGAGGCGGCGTCCCTCCTCGAACCGGCCCTGCTTGAGCCGCAGGAAGCCCATCCCCGCCGTCGCGTCCGCATCCTCGGCGTTGACCGAGAGCGCCTTCGAGAAGTCCTGCTCGGCCTCGACGTAGAGCTTCTTCTCCAGCTTCTCGAAGCCGGTGGTGCGGGCCTGCCCCCCGACCTCCACGGGGGATTGCGGCGGATTGCGGATCAGCCCCAGCTTCTCGGCGATCTGGGCGTCGTTCGGGTGGCGCGCGGCGTAGGCCTCGACGACCTTCTGGCTGTCGGCCGTGTCCGGCAGCCACAGCAGGGCCTGCTTCAGGGCGCGGTCCGCCTCCTCGCCGGTGGAGGCGTTGCCGGCCAGCCGCGTGAGCCGCTCGATCGCCTCGTCGCGGGTGGCTTCCTGGTAGGAGAGCAGGCGCGCATAGGCGAGCTGGGCCCGCGGATCGCGCGGATTGACGGCGACGATCTGGCCGAGACCTTCGCGGGCCGGCTCGAAGCCCGCGGAGGTGCCGCCGAGGGTCTGGTAGTATTCCGAGGCGTAGCGGGTCGGGGGCGTCGCGCCGTTGAACGCCTGCTGGTAGGCCTGGACCGCCAGGGTCGAGCGGCCCTGCTGGGCGAGGCTGCGGGCCTCCTCGAGCTTGGCGGGGTCGGGCTGGCCGACCTTGAGGTCGTGCTCGATCTCGGCGACGCGGGCATCCTGCGGGTAGGCCGCGCGCAGCCGCTCGAGGGTCTGCCGGGCCTCCCCGGTCTGGCCGGCGTCGATCTGCGCCTTGGCGAGCAGCGAGAGCGCGCCGGCGCTGGGATTGAGCGTGAGGATGCGGTTGAGGCTCTGGATCGCCCGGGCCGGCTGGGACTGGTTGCGCCAGTAGGTGGCCTGCTCGAGGAGGACCTTCTCGGGAACGGAGGGCTCCGGATCCGCCGGGGCCGCCGCGGTTCTCGGTGCCTCGGAGGCCGGAACCCCGGCCGGAGCGGTCTCGGCCGCCGCGGGGGAACTGCCTGCCGGCGGGGGAACCGGCGCGCCGGGGGCGGCCGGAATCCCGCCCAGGATCGCGGGCGGCAGCGCCTGCGCGCGCGCCCCGTCCGAGGGGATGAGCATCGCCGAGAGGGCGACCGAGGCGGCCAGCACGGCCCGGAGGCCGGCTTGGCCGAGCGGGTGCGTGCAGGAGCACCGGCGCGGCGTGGCGGACGAGGGAAGAGCGGGCTGCACGGTGGGACGGTCTCTCTCGTCGAGTTCGGCGAACGCCGCGGCCTGGGCCCGGGACGCCGCTCGGTGCTGGGTGGGGCGGACGAGGTCGGTCATGATGGCGAGCGGTCTCACGACTCGATCTCGCGCATCCGGGCGCGGGCGCGCCGCCGCAGGGCCCGGTAGAGGACGAGGCCGAGCATGGCGGAGCCGATCAGCAGCACGGCGACGAGGCCGAGCGGCGAATCCTGGAAGTACCAGGACGGATAGAGCCAGTACGGCAGGTGCCCGACCGTGTAGGTGTCGCCGACCCGGAAGCTGACCGGCCGGCCATCCGTCATGATGGCGAGGTCGCCCTGGACCTTGGGCGCCTGCTCGGGATCGTTGAGGGTCGGAACGACGCTCTGCAGGGCCTCGGTCCCGCCGGCGACGATCGCGACGAGGCTGCGGCCGCGCGCCAGGGGGCTCTCGGCACCGATGAGCGCGGCGAAGCCGCTGGCGGGCGCGCCCTGCAGGATCGACTGGGCCGCCTCCCGGCGGTCCTCGCGCCCGAAATCGAGCGCCCGCCGCATGTTCTCGATCGGCGAGCTGAGGGCGATGCGGATGCGGTCGCCTTCGAGGCGGACCGGGCTGGTGCGCAGGAGATCCGCGCCGGCCTGGAGCCGGTCGAGGGTGCCGACCACGAGGAGGTCGCGGTTGGAGACGCCGGCGACCTGGTCGGGCCGCACGACGGCGACGCCGGTGGCGGGGTAGCCGGTCTGCGAGCCGAGGCGGCCCATGAGGTCGAGGAAGGCCTGGACCTCGCGCAGATCCGCCCGGGGCGGCATCACGACGGCGGTCTCGCTCAGATCGGCCATGCGGCTGAAGGGGAAGCCGCTGTTCACGAAGAAGGCGAGGTTCGGCAGGCTGGTGATGCGGCGCGCGCGGCTGAAATCGATCGTGCTGTCGGGATCGACGGCCATCCGCAGGTCGCCCGGAACGCCCGCGCAGGCGCCGCGGCCGAGGGGCCGCGTGTCGAAGGTGAATTGCAGGGCGTTCTGCCCGAACACGTCGTAGGCCGGCACGTCGATCCGGCGCGCGGTGCTCGCGTCGCCGCTATTGAGCACCTGGCGCACGTCCTCGCCCTGGAAGATCGAGGGCAGCCACGCGTTCCGGCGGGTCGCGTCCTCGGCGAGCGGCATGCTCGCCAGGTAGATGTTGTTGATCCCCACATCGAGCCGGGACACGGCCAGATCGACGATCGGGCCGGGAGGCGCGCGATAGCGGATCTCGGCGGGGAAGCCCTGGCGGCGCCAGGTATAGAGGTCGGGGGCCGTGCGGAAGGGGACGCGCAGGGCGCCGGGGGCGTAGCCCGTGGCCTGGAGCTCGCTCGGATCGACGAGCTCGCCGAAGCGCACCGGGCGGTCGGTCGGAACCCAGGCCGGCGCGTCGTAGGGCTTGCGCCTGGCGAGGACCGGAGCGCCGACCACGGCCTGCTGGCCGCCGAGCGTCCGGCTGCCGAGGACGAGGGACCGCGCCGCGCTCACGAGTTCCTGCCCGTTGCGGCCCGCGACGAGGAGGAGCGAGCCGGAGGCGTCGTTGGGGTTCGGGACGATCGCGATCGTCGGCCCCTCGATGCGCCCGACGCTCAGGCCCGGAGGCAGGGTGTCGGCGGTCGCCACGACGATGCCGTTGCGGCTTGCCGGCAGCGCCGCCGAGACGGGGAAGCTCGCGCCCCGGAACCCGGCCATCTGGCCGAACCAGGACGAGACGATGCCGGAGCTCTCCAGGACGTCGTTGCCGGGATTCGCCTGGATGACGAAGGGCAGGACGGTCTGCTGCCGGTCGCGGGCCTCGAAGAACGGCAGCGGCAGGCGGCTGAGATCGCGCTGCGGCGGCAGGCGCACCAGCGTGAGCGTGAGCGTGCTGGTATCCGAGACCGTCGACCACAGCAGCCCGCTCAGCGGATCGTTGCAGGTCTCGGCGTAACGGCCGACGAACCGGAAGTTCAGGCGGTTGTCCTCGGCGAAGAACACCGGGTCGACCGGCATCTCGATGCCCTCGAAGCGCGTCTGCCCCTCGGTGGCCGGGATCGTGCCGACATATTGTTCGTTGAGCGTGACGGTGACGTTGCTGAACTGGGCCATCAGCGACGGGGACATCGCGCCGCGCAGCTTCAGGGTCGCCCCGGTGACGACCTCGTCGCTGCGGATCCCGAACTGCACGCCCTGCAATTCGCTCACGCCGCGCAGGGCCAGCGGCCCCTGGGCCCCGAGCTGGCGCAGGCTGAGGACGACCTGCCGGGTCTCCGCCGCCCGGGGGGCCGAGGCCGGTGCCGTCCCCTCGGCCGGCGGGACGGCCGAGGGAAGATCGAGGCTCGAGGCGCGGGGCGTCCCCGCGTCGGCGGACGGCATCGGGACGGACAGGGCGGGGGCGGAGGACCCGGCTTGCGCCTGCCGGCCGGCATCGGGGGTGCGCTCCCGGCCCGCGCCCGGCATCGTCTCGGGTGACGATGGGGCCGCTCCGAGGGCGTGCGCGGTCAAGCCCGAGGTCAGGGCGAGACCCAGAAGGACTCCACGGAACATCACGACTTCATCTCCATCTCGCCAGCCGACGCCTCGGAGGCGACGAACGTCTGCACGGTGGCGCCGCCGCCGGATTTCACGGACAGGCCCCGGCCAGCCGTCGATTTCGCGCCTTCAGGCAGGCGAAACAGGCCGCGAATGCTGACCAAGACCCGCCAAAGGCTGACCATCGGGCGGTCGGTCTTGAAATTCGACCAGTTCGCCCACGCATCCGCCCGGCCAAAGACGACCTGGACGATGCGCATCTCGTCCTCGATGCTTCGGGGCGCCCACATGATCTTGATGACATCCTGATAGCTCCGCAGCACCTGGGCGGGCACGACGAGTTCCTCGCCGCCGAGATGGAACCGGACCTCGAGCGGACAGCCGTTCGGGACGGTTCTGGGCAGGGCGCATTGCAGGTCGGCGCCGGTCTCGCTGAGGTCGCGGGTCGTGCCGGACAGGACCTCGCCGTCCGGAAGCCGCAGCTCGGCGTGGATGCTGGCCCGCACGCGCGCCAGGGCCCGGGTCTGCCGGCGCTCCCGCCCCACCGCCAGGGCCGCCATCACGATGAGGAGCGAGAAGGTCGCCCAGATGCTGTTGAGCAGCAGCGCCTGGAAGGTGACGAGGTCGTTGTCGACGACGATGAGCGAGACGACCCCGCGCGCGATGCCGGCGATGAGCAACGCCGCCAGGACGAGGTTCGGATACACCGCCCCGAGATCGAAGTAGCCCTTCTCGAGCAGACCGCCCTTCGCCGTGACGTTGAACTTGCCGCGGCGCGGATTGACGAGCGTCACCAGGGTCGTGCGTACGAGGAACATCGCCAGGACGGTCTCGTAGATCTCGCTCCAGAACGAGTGCCGCCAGTTCCTCTGCATCCGCGAGTTGACCGCGACCGACAAGGCGATGTGGGGCAGCGCGTAGGCGGTGATCGCCAGCGGGGACGCCGAGACGATGTTCTGCCCGAGGAGAAGGAAGGCCAGGGGCGACAGCAGGAAGATGATCCGCGGGATCGCGAACAGGAAGTGGCCGCCGGCCTGGAGGTAGCAGATGCGCTGGGCCCAGGTGAGACCGCGGCCGAGCACCGGGTTGTCGACCCGCAGGATCTGGATCATGCCGCGCGCCCAGCGGGCGCGCTGGCCGATATGCAGGGCGAGACGCTCCGTCGCGAGGCCGGCCGCGAGCGGCAGCTTGAGATAGGCGCTCTCCCAGCCCTTGCGATGCAGCTTGAGCATCGTGTGGGCGTCCTCGGTCACCGTCTCGACGGCGAAGCCGCCGATCTCGTCGAGGGCCGAGCGCCGCAGGACGGCGCAGGAGCCGCAGAAGAACGAGGCGTTCCAGAAGTCGTTGCCGTCCTGCACCAGGCCGTA
>NZ_JTHF01000206.1 GCF_001043895.1 Methylobacterium indicum | reverse complement strand
CGGCGCCGCCGACCATTGCGAGACCGTGACCCGCACCTTGTCGGCCGGCCCGAGGGCATAGGGTTCGGCGGCGCCGGCCGCATCGGGGACGGTGCCCACGCACAGGGCCGCGAGGCACGAAGCCGCGAGGGCCGTGGCTCGGAGAGGGGCGCGGAGCGGCATCGGGCATCCCTTTTGGTTCTGGCGGCAGGATTCCGTGGGCGCGCCCCATCGGCGCGCCGTCCGAAGGCGCGGGGCCTTCCCGGAGCCGTGTCGATTGTCTGATGCTTGGGATCCGATCGCTTCGTCTTCGGTGACGAGACGAAGACTGTCGGATGATTGAGCCGGATGGTGGAAGCGAGGCGTTGCGCGGGCAATATGACCAAACGAGGTAGCCGGTGCGCGCCTCAGGGCAGGTCGGCGTCGAAGACGATGCCGCTGTCGTGCAGGGCCTGTCCGCATCCCGTCGCCATCGCCGGGTGAAGCTGGAACCGGGCGCTGCCGCCGCCCGGCAGGTCGAGCATCAGGACGACGAGGCGGTGGTCCCGCACCAGCCCGGTGCGCCAGGCGGCGACGGGCAGGTCGCAGGGCTCCACGGTCCCCTCCCCGTCCGGGGCGACGGCGAGCCGGACGCTCGCGGCCAGCAGGGCGCGTCCCAGGAGGGCGGCCTGCTCGCCCGAGATCGGGACCGGGATGCTCTTCGTGGCGATCTCGAGCCGCAGGCGCAGCGCGCCGTTCTCGATCTCGACCCGGTAGTCGATCGGCGTCGCGGCGGCCGGTGGCGTCTCCGACATGGCGGCTCCTGTCCTGCGGGTCGCCGGGGTCCGGCCGCCGCCGCGGCATCCCCCGCGCGGTCCGGCCGGCCCCTCGACCGCTCCCACGGCGCAGCCTGCCCCGCCCGGCCGGTCGACGGGAACACGCCTCTCGGCCGGGGCGGCGTCGCGAATGGCCGATGCCGTTACGCCTTTCGGGCTCGCCGGGCCCCGAAAGGCGAGGTCGCCCCGGCGCGGGCAGCGTGGCGATATGGCGGGGCAGGAGACGGCCGGGAGGCGGGACCGAGACATCGAGGTCCCACCCCTTCCGCTCTCCCGCGACGGCCAATCTCCCGCGACGGCCTCGCGCCCGGTGCCCGGGCCTCCAGAAAGGATCTCGCAGGTGCGCATCCTCGTCACCGGCACCGCCGGCTTCATCGGCTTCCACGTCGCCAAGCGCCTGCTCGCCGGGCACGAGGTCGTCGGCGTCGACGGCATGACGCCGTACTACGACGTGAGCTACAAGCACCGCCGCCACGCCAGCCTGCTCCAGTCCCCCGGCTTCACCGCCCACGAGACGATGCTCGAGGACGTCGAGGCCCTGGGCCGGATCTGGGAGGAGACCGCGCCCGACGTGGTGATCCACCTCGCCGCGCAGGCGGGCGTCCGCTACAGCCTCGAGAACCCGCGCAGCTACGTCGAGTCGAACCTCGTCGGGACCTTCAACATCCTGGAACTGGCGCGCCGGATGCCGCCCCGGCACCTGCTGCTGGCCTCGACCAGCTCGGTCTACGGCGCGGCCGACAAGGTCCCGTTCTCCGAGGCCGACCGCGCCGACGAGCCGATGACGCTCTACGCCGCCACCAAGAAGGCGACCGAGCTGATGGCGCATTCCTACGCCCACCTGTTCGGAATCCCGACCACCGCCTTCCGGTTCTTCACCGTCTACGGCCCGTTCGGCCGGCCCGACATGGCCCTGTTCAAGTTCGTCGACGCCCTGCTCGAGGGGCGGCCGATCGACATCTACAACCATGGCCGGATGGAGCGCGACTTCACCTATATCGACGACCTCGCCGAGGGAAGGGGGCGTGTCGACGAGGCGGACGATCCCCTCGACGAGGTCGTCGATATAGGTGAAGTCGCGCTCCATCCGGCCATGGTTGTAGATGTCGATCGGCCGCCCCTCGAGCAGGGCGTCGA
>NZ_JTHF01000205.1 GCF_001043895.1 Methylobacterium indicum | reverse complement strand
CGCCACCACGTCCCCGTCCCAGAGATACGCCGCTCCCGCTACAGGCGACCGCACGAAATTCTAAATGAAGCATATTATTCATCGTAGCGTGTATTGAATCTGCTTGCCTTACTACGCAAATACAATTTTTTGTGTTCTTCAAGACTATCTTTATTCGCACCCCCAAAATATTTTGGATTTATTGATTGGATCGGGTCATCTTCCCATCCGCACACTGAACACAATTCATATGTCCCCAGATCTTCGATCGTAAGATTCCCACAGCAGGGGCATGGGTTTAGAAATTCCGACATTTTACACATTCCTATTGCATGTTCCAGTAGGCAACACCACCGCTCGGTCTGAACATAGTTCTCAAAGAACCTTTGATATCAATAACTGCAAATGTGTTGCTTGAAGGAGAGTAAAGCAATTTGTCGCCATTCGATGCTCGCAACTTGGTCAGCGCATCCCCTGGCGGATTTGTTACAAAATCTTGCGCGCCCCTAACATATTGAAGTGAATTTCTATATTCCGGGAATTCCGGTGCATGCTTTTTCCAGTGTCCATATGCATTCTCGGCGGAATTTTTATTTTTTGTTGCCGTCCAAAAAGGGCAGCATTTTAGCCCCAGGGGATCTACAAAGCTTATAGGTTGTAATACATAGGCTGATGATTGTGCTCCCCCATACAAGCCAGTTGGGTCAGAGCTAGCATACTGCCCCGCCAGCGGATCGTAGTAGCGGAACCGATTGTAGACGAGCCCCGTCTCGACATCGGCCCACTGCCCCTGGAACCGGATCGGGCATACCAGCATCGCCTCGGCCGCAGCCGGCGTCTCCTCCAGCGCCAGGCCACCCCAGACCCGGCCCAACGTCCGGCGGGGCCCCCAGCCACCCCCGCCGCGGTTGTCGTTG
>NZ_JTHF01000204.1 GCF_001043895.1 Methylobacterium indicum | reverse complement strand
TCGAGGTGGGCGAGCAGGCTCACCGCCTTCTCGACCAGGGCCGCGTTGCTCGGGGCGAGGGTCCCGCGCGACAGGTACAGGTTGTCCTCGAGCCCGACCCGGACGTGGCCGCCCGCGGTGGCGGCCACGTCCGGGTCGGGCTCGAGGACAACCTGTACCTGTCGCGCGGGACCCTCGCCCCGAGCAACGCGGCCCTGGTCGAGAAGGCGGTGAGCCTGCTCGCCCACCTCGACTGCACCCCGGCGAGCCCCGCCGAGGCGCGGGCGATCTTCGGCCTGCCGGCCTGATTCGGTCGTCCAGGGCGTGGCGCTAACGCCACGCCGGCGGAGTTTTCTCCTCTCCCGCTCCGGCCTCACCCTAGATCCTGCTCGACGGTTCCGGTCGCTTCCCAGAGGCGGCGGTCGGGATCCGGGCGCGTTGCAGTTCCGCCGTAAAGCTTTCGCAGAGGGCGGGATCGTAGCATCGCCCATCGGGCAGGCAGGTAGTGTCGAGAATGGGAGCCGCGGGCGGCCCGACGTCCGAAGGCCGGCGGCGCGGCTCCGAGGGAGAGATCGAGATGATCGGTAACGGTTACGGGAGGGCCCTGATCGCCGCGGGCCTCGCGGTGCTGGCCGGCGGGGCTGAGGCCGCGCAATGCGGCAACTCCGCCGCCGGGTTCGAGGCCTGGAAGCGCGAATTCGCCGACGAGGCCCGTGGGCGCGCCAGCCCCGCCGCCCTCTCGGCGCTGATGGGCACCTCGTATTCCTCCGCCACCATCGCGGCGGACCGGGGCCAGAAGAGCTTCAAGCTCTCCCTCGACCAGTTCATGGCCAAGCGCGGCGCCGCCGCCATCGTCTCCCGCGGCCGGGCGATGAAGCGCTCGCAGGCCGCCCTGTTCGATTCGATCGAGCAGCGCTACGGCGTCCCGCCGGGCCCGCTCCTGGCGATCTGGGGCATGGAGACCGGCTTCGGCGCCGTGAAGGGCAACGTCAACACCCTCTCGGCGGTGGCGACGCTGGCCTATGATTGCCGCCGCTCGGCCTTCTTCACCGACCAGCTCTACGCGGCGCTGACCCTGGTCGATCGCGGCGTGCTCAATTCCGGCACCCGCGGCGCGGCCCATGGCGAGGTCGGCCACACCCAGTTCCTGCCCAAGAACGTGCTGAACTACGGCACCGGCGGCAGCCTCGACAACGCCTCGGTGGCGCTGAACTCCACCGCGAACTTCCTCAAGGCCCATGGCTGGCGGGCCGGTGCCGGCTACCAGCCCGGCGAGCCGAACTTCGCGGCGATCCAGGGCTGGAACGCCGCCTCGGTCTACCAGCGCGCCATCGCGATCATCGGGGCCAGGATCGACGGCGAGTGATCGACGGCGAGTGATCGGGAGCGCCTGAGCGGACGCCGAGCGGCACGGCCTCCGGGACATCCCCCCGGAGGCCGTTTTCCGATGCTCAACCCCGCGTGGCGCGGTCGGCCGGGCCACCGCGCCCGATCCGCGGCAGGTCGCTCGTCCCCGCGCCCGGCACGACGACGAGACGGCGCACCTCGCCGCGCAGGAAGGCCTGGAGGAAGCGGTCGTAGTTGCGGAACGAGACGCAGCCGTTCGAGGCGCCGCTCGGGCCCAGCATGTAGGTGTGGGCGAGGAGCCCGACGCGGCCGTGGATGGAGCCGCTGCCGCCGACCGGGTTGAGCCGGATCGCCCGCACGCCGTGAAACAGCGCCTCGCGCTCGGTGAGGTCGTAGGTGCCGGGCGGCGTGGCGCCGCGCATCTTGAGGTGGACGTTGCGCGGATCGTCCATGTGCGGCCCGAGGCCCGAATGCGCCTCCAGCGACTCGCCGCTCGGCAGCGTGACGGTTCGGGCGCTGATGTCGTAGACGGCGATGCCCGGGCTGGCGCTCAGGCGGGGCCGCGGGGTGCTCGCCTCGAGCCCGCCGGGCGAGGCGTAGGCGAGGGTCTGGGTCGGGGCGGAGCCCCCTCCCCCGAAGATCCGGTCGAACAGCGACGGCTCCTCGGGCAGGGCGGCCTTGAACACGCTCTCGGTCGACGCCATGGCCCGGACCGGGCGCCGCGGCGCCCGGGTCGCCAGCACGGTCGGCGTCGGGCGCAATTCGGGCGGGCGCGGCACCGGCAGGGGTGCGAGGGCGAGGGGGCCGGGCGCCGCGGCGAGGGCTTCGGGCGTCGCGAGGGGACCAGCCGTCGAGGCGAGCGGACCGGGCGCGGACGCCGCGGGAACGACGGCGGCGCGCAGGGCCGCGACGGTGGGTGCCGCCTCGGCGAGGCGCCCGGTCTCGGGAGCCGACGGCGTCAGGGCCGCGACCGCCCGGCTCGCCTCGGGGAGAACGTCGCGGGTGAAGCTCGCCGCGTCGCGCCCCAGCGTCGGCAGCGGCGCCAGCATCCAGCCGAGCTCGGCCTGCGCCAGGACGGATCGGGGCGTCGCGGCCTGCGGGACCGCGGGCGCCGCCGTCTCCGCCACCGTCAAGCGGGTGTCCTCGCGCGGCACCAGCCCGGCGGCGGCGCCGATCCCGGCGAGCGCCGCGGCGATGCCGAGGAGCCGCCGGTTGCGGCGGCGGCGACGGAGGGAGCCCGGGGCGAGGCGACCGGACGAATACGCGACGAGGTCCATGCGGCCTGTACTCGATGGCTTGTCCCGCACGGACCCGCCCGGCCGGCCGCCGGCGCATGGGGACGCGGCAGGCCGGCGAGTTCGGCCGTTTAGGAAAGGATCAACCTTAAGCCTCCGTATTGAGGCGGTTTTTGGTTAATCCCGGCTAAATGACATCGAGGAAATCCGAAGAATTCGCACCGGACCGACTGCGGTCGTGAGGGCGGTGAGCCCGGACGGGCCTCGCGCGACCGGGCGCCCGGGCCGGCACCGCCGCGCCCCGGGACGGGCGGTACCGGGACTCTCAATCGGCGATGACGGCCTTGACCCGGGATGCCCGCTCGATCCGGGCCGCGAGGCGCGGGGTCGCGACGAGCTCCACCATGCCGAACGCGGTCGGTTCGCCGAACCGCCCCAGCTCTTCCTGCAGGTGTTCCCGGACGACGAGCGCACGGAGGGACTTCAGGTCGTCCTCCGTCTTGCGCACCTGCTCGTTGACCAAGGCGGTGCGCTCCTGCTCGGCCTTGGCGGCACGCCCCTTGAACACGACGAGGTAGTGGTTCATGCCCTCGCCGTTCTGCCTGGAACCGGGAAGGCGGGCAGGCCGGGCCGCCTGCCTGGGATTGCGGCGGGGCGTCGTCATCAGACGTACCGCGCGATCAAGGCCGAACGCCGGCCGGTCCTGACGGTCTGCGCGTTGGTCAGAAGGGTGGTCCGCAGCGCCGCCGCGGACATGCGGGACCGGCACAGATACAGCGCCGCGATCCCGGCGACGAAGGGTGCCGCCATGCTGGTGCCGTCGAGAGGGCCGTAGAACGACTGGTTCGCCATATCGCGCTCGAGGCTCGAGTAGATGCCCACGCCGTACCCATAGATATCGGGCTTCCGCGTGCGCGACGAGGTGCGGCTGCCGGAAAAAGGCGCGATGACGCCGCCATGATCCACAGCGCCGACGCCGAGGGCGTTCCGGAAGCCGCCGGGATACCCGAAGCGTCCCGGCCCGTCGTTGCCGATCGCCACGATCGGCAGGACGTTGGCTTGGATGAGCAGATTCAAGACCGCCTCCATGGCGCGCAGGCGCGTCTTGTACTCCTTGAGCGGCACGTTCAGTACCCCGGTCGACGGGAAGCCCAGGGACAGGTTGACGACCGCCGGCTTGGTCGCGTTCGCCGGTGCCGTGAATTCATGCAGCAGCCAGTTCAGCCCGTAGACGACCCGGATGAGGCTCGTGCGCGCGGTCTCGCTCTCGATCACCGAGGCAACCACCAGTTCCGCCTCGGGGGCGACGCCGACCGTCGATCCGGCGATGATGCCGCAGACATGGGTTCCATGGCCGTCGAGATCGAAGCCGCGGACGTCCCGCGGCGGGCTCGCCGGGTTGTTGGGATCGAAGGGGACGTAACGGAACGGAATGGTCCTGGCGTGGAACTGCTGGTGGTCGGCGTCGATGCCGGTATCGAGCACGCCGACCAGAACGCCGGCCCCCCGCACGTTCTGGCGATGCGCCGTGTCGATGCCGGAGGCTGTCGGCCAGCCCGTCCCGACCGGCATCGACGTCGCGTGCATCAGGCCTGTGCCGGGCGCCCGGAGTCGGGTCGGCAAGGCGAGACTGAAGTTCGTCACGACCTCGAAATCGTCCTGCAGCGCGCCGCGGGCGGCTGCGATCTGGCTCTCGTCCCGGAAGTACGCGGCGGTGAGGCCGAGCGCGGTGAAGCGGGCGAAGACGCCCTGCGTATCGCTGAGGGGCGCCGTCGGCCGGGCGACCAGATCCGAGGTGGCGACCTCCTGAAGACCGAGACGCTCGAGACGGCGGGCCGCCGTCTCCTCGACATGGCCCAGACCCCGCCGCGCCGACGGCGAGGTACGGTAGGCGGCAACTCTCGCCGTGGTGACGATGCCGTCCGAATCGAAGGCGGATTTCGGCACCAGCAGCACACCGGTTCCGTCGCTGCCCGCCGTGAGGATGTCGGCCTGGGAGAAGAGCGTCGTCATATCGGGCCAATCGGTTCGAACGAAAACATGCCCGACGGAAATTAAGGGATCGCTTTCGCTTGGGAAGAAGTAAACCGATGCGACTGCGTCACACGATTCAAAAACAATTCAATACTCTGAAAAACACTTTTCCATCGATGATTTTTACCGAAGATATGACATGCATTTCATGTAAATAAATTGTGCATCTATCTACTTGATTTTTCATATTATATTTTGGCGTAGATGATATGGGAATCGACAGCGAGAACCCGATGCAGCTGTCATTTGAACAGTGTTCGTCACGACAAGGCCGGCAACACCTTCGCGGCGTTGCCGGCCTTGTAAGATTGCGGGGATCATCCGGCAGCCGTGGATAGGCGCAGCTGCGACCCAAGTGCCTGCGCATCGCCGCACCAGCGCCGGATCACGGTCGGGGCTTGGCCCGGCGCCGCCGAACGGAGCCGGTCGAAGGCGCTGCGTATCACTCCACCGTGACGGACTTCGCGAGGTTGCGCGGCTGGTCGACGTCTTTCCCGAGCACCACGGCGGTGTGGTAGGCGAGAAGCTGGACCGGCACCGCGTAGACGATCGGCGCCACCACCGGATCGACCTCCGGCATCATCAGGGTGGCCAGCGTGTCGAGCCCGGCCGCGGCGGCGCCGCGGGCGTCGCCGATCAGCACGATCCGGCCGCCGCGGGCCGCCACCTCCTGCATGTTCGACACCGTCTTCTCGAAGGTCGCATCGTGCGGCGCGATCACGACGACCGGGACGGCGTCGTCGATGAGGGCGATCGGACCGTGCTTGAGCTCGCCCGCCGCGTAGCCCTCGGCGTGGATGTAGGAGATCTCCTTGAGCTTCAGCGCGCCTTCGAGCGCCATCGGGTAGGCGGTGCCGCGGCCGAGATAGAGCACGTCCCGGGCCTTGGCGATCTCGCGCGACAGGACCTCGATCTCGTCCTCGCGCTTCAGGGCCTCGGCCATCAGGCCCGGCACCTTGATCAGCGCGTCGACGAGCCGCTTCTCCTCGGCCTCGTCGAGCGTGCCCCGCGCCCGGCCGGCCGCGAGCGCCAGGCAGAGCAGCACCGTCAGCTGGCACGAGAACGCCTTGGTGGACGCCACCCCGATCTCGGGTCCGGCGAGCGTCGGCACCACCGCGGAAGCCTCGCGGGCGATGGTCGAGGTCGGCACGTTGACCACCGCCAGCGTGTGCTGGCCTTGCGACTTCGCGTAGCGCAGCGAGGCCAGGGTGTCGGCGGTCTCACCCGATTGCGAGATGACGATCGTCAGCCCGCCCTTCTCCAACGGCGGCTCGCGGTAGCGGGTCTCGGAGGCGACGTCGATCTCGACCGGCAGGCGGGCGAGCTTCTCGAACCAGTACTTGGCGACGAGACCGGCATAGTAGGCGGTGCCGCAGGCGGTGATCGAGACCCGGCTGAGCTTGGCGAAGTCGAAGGGAAAGGCGTCGGGCAGGGCGACGCGGCCGGCGGCGAGGTCGACGTAGTGGGCGAAGGTGCGGCCCACCACCTCCGGCTGGTCGTAGATCTCCTTGGCCATGAAGTGGCGGTAATTGCCCTTGTCGACCAGGAAAGCTTGCGTCGCGATCCTCTGGCGCGGCCGGGCGACGACGTTGCCGGCGAGATCGCGGATCTCGGCACCGTCGCGGGTCAGGATCGTCCAGTCGCCCTCGTCGAGATAGGTGATCTCGTCGGTGAAGGGGGCGAGCGCGAGGGCGTCGGAGCCGAGATAGGTCTCGCCGTCGCCGAAACCGACCGCGAGCGGCGCGCCGTGGCGGGCGCCGATCAAGAAGTCCTCTTCGCCGGCGAACAGGAACGCGAGCGCGAAGGCGCCGCGCAGGCGCGGCAGGGCCGCCTCGACCGCGGCGACCGGGCCGAGCCCGGAGCGCATCAGGTGGCTGACGAGCTGAGCCACCACTTCGGTGTCGGTCTCGGTCTCGAAGACGCAGCCCTCGGCCTGGAGCTCGCCCTTCAGCTCGCGAAAATTCTCGATGATGCCGTTATGCACCACCGCCAGGCGCTCGGTGGCGTGCGGGTGGGCGTTGGTCTCGTTGGGCCGCCCGTGCGTGGCCCAGCGGGTGTGGCCGATGCCGATGGCGCCCGAAAGCGGACTCTGCACCAGCTTCAGCTGAAGGTTCGACAGCTTGCCCTCGGCGCGCCGCCGCTCGAGACGGCCGGCTTCCAGCGTGGCGATGCCGGCGGAGTCATAGCCGCGATATTCGAGCCGGCGCAACGCGTCGACCACCTGTCCCGCCACGGCATTCCGGCCGACGATTCCTACGATCCCGCACATGCTTACGCCTCAGATGTCGCTCGGCCGCGCGTCCCACTCGGGGACAGGCCAGCCATATGGGGAATGGTGCTGCAGAATTCCTGCCGCTTTCCACCGCCACGCTCTGGCGCCGTTCTACCGGACCGGCCGGTCCCGAGGCGAGTCAACTTCCGTAACGGATTGTGACGGCCGAGGTTCGTGGGTGGTATGCAGGGCTGGATTCCCTGCGATAATCCCGGAGCCATGCGGCATGATCGCCGGGAACGCCCGCGCGGACCGATGCGGGCAAGGAGCCCCGCCCATGATCGCCGCATCGCCGCATCGCCGCACGACTCGCGCCGTTGCCCCGCATCCCGGTCGAGACCCTCACGGCCCTGGCCAATTGCTACCGGGCCGAGATCGCCAAGGTCGCCGCTGGCGCGACCGGTCCGACCGCGCACCCACCGGGCGATCACCCTGATCGCCGCGATGCTGCCGGTCTCGCTCCCGACGCCGATGGCGCATCACGGCGTATACTTGTTCGTGAAGAGGCCGGGCGCTACCCCTTCGTCGGCTTCGCCCACCCGCTCTTCACCACCTGCCGGCCCCGCCCGATCGCGAGCGTACCGGGCGGCACGTCGTCGGTGATGACCGACCCCGACCCCACGAAAGCCCCTTCGCCGATCGTCACCGGCGCCACCAGCGCCGAGTTCGACCCGATGAAAGCCCCGGCGCCGACCACCGTGCGATGCTTGTTCACGCCGTCGTAGTTGCAGGTGATGGTGCCGGCCCCGAGATTGGCGCGCGCGCCGATCTCGGCGTCGCCCACGTAGGACAGGTGGTTGACCTTGGCACCGGCCCGGATCGCCGCGTTCTTCACCTCGACGAAGTTGCCGATGCGGGCGCCCTGCTCCAGCACCGCGCCGGGCCGCAGGCGGGCATAGGGGCCGATCTGGACACTCTCGGCGAGCGTCGCTTTCTCGAGATGCGAGAAGGCATGGATGGTGCAGCCGTCCCCGACGACGACGCCGGGGCCGAACACGACGTGGGGCTCCACCGTCACGTCGCGGCCGAGCACCGTGTCGTGGCTGAAGAACACGGTCTCGGGGGCGATCAGCGTGGCGCCGGCCAGCATGGCGGATCGGCGCAGGCGCGCCTGGATGGTCGCCTCGGCGACGCCGAGCTGCACCCGGTCGTTGACGCCCTGCGCCTCGGCCTCGTCCACCGGCACCACCGCGACCCGGTGCCCATCGGCGACCGCCAGCGCCACGGCGTCGGGCAGGTAGTACTCGCCCGCCGCGTTGGCGTTCCCGATCCGCTCCAGAAGGCCCAGCGCCAGCGGGCCCGACAGCGCCATCAGCCCGGCATTGCTCAGGGTGATGCGGCGCTCGGCCGGGCTCGCGTCCTTCTCCTCGCGGATCGCCACCACCCGGCCGTCCTCGACCAGCACCCGGCCGTAGCCGGTCGGATCCGCGGCCTCGAAGGCCAGGACCGCGACCGCCGCACCCTCGGCCAGGGGCGCGCGCAGGCGGGCATAGGTCTCGGCGGTGACGAGCGGCGTGTCGCCGAAGGCGACCACCACGTCGTCGGCGCCGCCTGCCAGCGCTTCACGAGCCGCCAGGACCGCGTGGGCGGTGCCGAGGCGCTCGGCCTGAGAAAAGGTCTCGGCGCCGGAAAAACCCGCGACCACCTCGGCGACGTCGTCGCGGCCGGGTTCGACCACCACGGCGAGACGCCCCGCCCCGGCTTCCGTCACGGCGGCGAGCACGTGGGCGAGCATCGAACGACCGGCGATCGGGTGAAGCACCTTCGGCAGGGCGGAGCGCATCCGCGTGCCCTTGCCGGCGGCGAGGACGACGGCGAGGAGCGAGCGGGTCCCGGCGGGCTTCGGAGTGGAGGTCATCGGCGGCCCATGGGGTCGAGGGGAGACGGTGTCGGGGTCACGTGTCAGCCCGTCTAGCCGATCGTCCCGCCAGGGCAAGTCCCGGCGCGCCGGTCCGCGACGGCGCCGGGTAGACGAATCTTAACCCCCGGTTCACGCAGGATCGTGGTAAACGGCCGGCGCCCCCCACGACCCGGCACGGTATCCCTCGCCTCGATGACGCAGCTTCCGCCCGCCCCCCCCTCCTGCTCAGACCTCGACCGGCGCGCGGTGCTGGCGCTCGCCGGCGGCGGACTGACGCTCGCCGCAATCGGCGCGGCGCAGGCGCAGCCGACGGAGCCGACGCCCCTGTCGGACGGCCAGCGCTTCGATCCCGGCCAGGTGGTCGATCTCGCCCGGGCACTGGCCAAGAAACCCTTCGTCGCGCCGGCCGCCGACCTGCCGGACGCCTTCAAGACCCTCACCTACGAGCAGTATATCGGGGTGCGGGCGCAACCCACCGCCCTGCTCTGGGCCGGCGAGGGGCGCGGCTTCGTGGTCGAGCCGCTGCACCGCGGCTTCGTGTTCACCACGCCGGTGGCGCTCCACGCGGTCGAGGACGGGGTGGTGCGCCGCGTCGGCTACGACCGCAACCGCTTCAGCTTCGGCAAGGTGCCGCCTCCCGAGGAGGGCCGCGACATCGGCTTCTCGGGCTTCCGGCTCTACGCGAGCTTCAACGGTGCGGCTCCGTCCGATTGCGCGATCTTCCAGGGCGCATCGTTCTTCCGGGCGCTCGCCGCCGGCCAGAGCTACGGCGTCACCGCGCGTGCCCTCACGCTGAAGCCCGCGGAGGCCAAGGGCGAGGAATTCCCGCTGTTTCGCGCCTTCTGGCTCGAGCGGCCGGGCCCCGGCACCGGGCAGATCGTGATCCACGCGCTCGTCGATTCCGACTCCGCCACCGCGGCGATGCGCATGACCCTGCGCCCGGGCGACGCCACCATCGTGGACGTCGAGGCGACTTTGTGCCCGCGCACGCCGCTGGAGCACGTCGGCATCGCCGGCATGACCGGCGCCTACCTGTTCGGGCCGACCGACCGCCGGGGCGTCGACGACGCCCGGCTCGCCGCCCACGAGATCGACGGGCTGCAGATCCGCAACGGCTGGGGCGAGGCGATCTGGCGCCCGGTGCAGAACCCCGAGACGCTGCAGATCTCGGCCTTCATGGACCAGGACCCGAAGGGCTTCGGCCTGGTCCAGCGCGCCCGCGCCTACGGCGACTATCAGGACGACGTGCAGCGCTGGGAGAAGCGTCCGAGCCTGTGGATCGAGCCGCTCGGCAGCTGGGGGCCGGGCGTGCCGCAGCACGGCTGGGGTGCGGGCGCGGTCCAGCTCATCGAGATCCCGAGCGAATCCGAGGTCAACGAGAACATCCTGACCTACTGGCGCCCGAAGGAGCCGGTCGCCAAGGAGACCGCCTTCAGCTACCGCCAGTTCTGGTGCTGGACCGTCCCGGGCGCGCCGCCGCTCGCCGCCTGCTCGGGCACCCGGGTCGGCAAGGGCGCGGGCGGCAAGCGCCGGCTCTTCCTCGTCGACTTCACCGGCGAGGCGCCGTTCGCCGAGGGGATCGATCCCGCCACGCTGCAAGTCGCGCTGAACACCGCCCCCGGCACCCTCGCGCGCCAGCGCCTCTACGCCTACCCGGAGCGCAAGACCCTGCGGGTGGTGTTCGAACTCGATCCCGGCAACGACACGGCCTGCGAACTGCGCCTGGTCGTCAAGGCCGGCGACAAACCCGTGACTGAGACATGGCTGTACCGGTGGACCCCGTGACCCTCGACCTCGCCGCGCCGCCGCGCCCCATGCCGCAGACTGCCGCCGCCCCGGTCGCCCCCGCGGTCCCACCGGAATCGCCCCTCGCGATGCCGGTGCAGGACCTGCGCCGATGGTCGGACGCGGACGCCCACCCGGTTCCCGGCCGCCGCGCGCCCTGGGGCGCGCGCGCCTTCGTGTTCGGCGGCGGCGCCCTGCTGACCGCCTACGGCGCGGTACAGATGTACGAGGTCGTGTCGGTCGCCGGCTCGACGACCTGGCTGCAGTGGCTGCTGCTCGCGCTGTTTGCGCTCAACTTCTCGTGGATCGCGCTCGCCTTCACCTCGGGCCTGCTCGGCTTCCTGGCGCTGCTGCGCCGGCGCCGGCCTGAGGTGCCGCAAGGCCCCCTCACCACCCGCACCGCCGTGGTGATGCCGGTCTACAACGAGGCCACCGCCCGCACCTTCGCGGCGGTCGAGGCGATCCGCGACTCGATCGAGGCCACCGGCGAGGGTGACGCCTTCGACTACTGGATCCTGTCGGATTCGACCCAGGCCGATGCCTGGATCGCCGAGGAGCGGGCCTATCTGGCTTTACGCGCCCGCCTCGGCGACGGGGCGCGCCTGTATTACCGCCACCGGCAGAAGAACCATCACCGCAAGGCCGGCAACATCGCCGATTTCGTCACCCGCTGGGGCGGCCATTACGACCACATGCTGGTCCTCGACGCCGACAGCCTGATGAGCGGCGACTGCGTGGTGACCTTGGCCCGCGCCATGGAGGCCGATCCGGATTCCGGCATCATCCAGTCGCTGCCCCTGATCATCAACCGCAACACCCTGTTCGCCCGGGTGCAGCAATTCGCGGCCCGCATCTACGGCCCGGTCATCGCCACCGGCCTCGCCCTGTGGTCGGGCCGCGACGGCAATTACTGGGGCCACAACGCGATCATCCGCACGAAGGCCTTCGCCGACCATTGCGGCCTGCCCGACCTGTCCGGCAAGCCGCCCTTCGGCGGCCACGTACTCAGCCACGACTTCGTCGAGGCCGCCTTGATCCGCCGCGCCGGCTGGAGCGTCTACATGCTCCCCGAGCTGCAGGGCTCCTACGAGGAGAGCCCGCCCTCGCTGATCGACGTCGCGATCCGCGACCGGCGCTGGGCGCAAGGCAACCTGCAGCACAGCCGGATCATCGGCACCGCGGGCCTCAAGCTCGCCTCGCGCCAGCACTTCGCCACCGGCATCGCCGGCTACCTCGCCTCGCCGCTCTGGGCGGCGCAGCTGGTCGTCGGTATCGCGCTGGCCCTCCAGACCGCCTATATCCGCCCGGAATATTTTTCGACCGAGTTCCGCCTCTACCCGGTCTGGCCGCGCTTCGACCCCGTCCGCGCGCTCCAGCTCTTCGGGATCACCATGGCGATCCTGCTCGCGCCCAAATTGTTCGGCCTGATCCTCGGCCTCCTCGACCGCGAGGTGCGGCGGGCGAGCGGCGGCGGCGTCCGCCTCGTGCTCTCGGCGCTCATCGAGACCCTGCTCTCGGCGCTGATCGCCCCGATCGCGATGCTGGTCCAGTCCGGCTCGGTGATCCAGATCCTGCTGCGGCGCGATGCCGGCTGGAACCCGCAGCGGCGCGACGACGGCTCGATCCCGCTCTCGGACATCGTGCGCCGGCATCGCTGGCACATGATCCTCGGCCTCGTCGCGGGCGTCTCGGCCTTCGCCATCGCCACCTCGCTCTTCCTCTGGATGTCGCCGACGATTCTCGGCCTCGTCCTGGCGATCCCGATATCCTGGGCGAGCGGGCAGCTCTTCCTCGGCCTCGCGCTCAAGCGCGCCGGCCTGCTGATGACGCCCGAGGAGCGCGAGCCCCCGGCGATCGCGACCGCGGCCAAGGCGATCGAGGAGCGCAACGCGGCGCTCGGCTACGACGATGCCGACGGCTTGCGGGCGCTCCATGCCGACCCGGACCTCCAGGCCGGCCACCTCGTCTTCCTGCCCCCGGCCGAGCGCCGGTCCCGCGGCGCGCCGCAAGCCGATCACGTCATGGCCCAGGCCAAGGTGGTCGAGGCCGAGACCATCGACGAGGCGGCCGCGTGGCTGAACGCCAAGGAGAAGATGGTGCTGCTGCACGACCGGGCGCTGCTGGATCGGCTGGCGCGGCTGGGGGGTTGATGTCCCCGCCCTCGCCGATCCGTTCTCGCCCCCGGGAACGATAGCGAATGCGTCGTGCGAATCGGCCATCAAGCGACCGGCTCGCACGACGACGCTCGGGATGCAGCGCGTCGGCCCGGCCTTGCATCCGGCAGGATCGCCGGAATGTGCATTGCGCGTCGAACCTCACGCCGCCTTGCGCGACGTCGCTCGTCCGGCGCGGGTCTTGACGTTTCGCGCGCCGCCGGACTTCGCCCCGGTCGCCGCCGTGCCGGTCTTCGCCTCGCTCTCGACGGACCGCCCCTTCCGGGCCTTCGCACGGGTCGCGGATGTCGTCGCCTGCGCGATCCGGGTGAGGCGGCCCTGAAGCAGGGCGAGCACGGCCGTCTCTTCAGGGCGCAAGGTGGCGATGTCGTCGCGGAGCGCAGCCTGCACCTCGTCCTTGACCCGGAGCAGCAACTCGCCCTCCAGGTAGCAATCCAGGATCTCCGGGTGGACGTAGCACTTGCGGCAGATCGTCGGCGTGTTGCCGAGGCGCTCGGCCACCCGTTCGATCGCCGTGCGCACGTTGCGCTTGGCCATCGCCTCGCTGTCGAACGCCTCGAACTCGCGGAGCGCCATGGCGGCCAGCACCGTGCCGGACCAGGTGCGGAAGTCCTTGGCGGTGATGTCGCGGCCGGTGATCTCGCGGAGATACGCGTTCACGTCGGCCGAGGTCACGTCCCGCTGAACCCCGTCCTCGTCGAGGTACTGGAAGAGCTCCTGGCCGGGCAGGTCCTGGCAGGCCTTGACGATCTTCGCGACCCGGCGGTCGTGGACCGACAATTCCCAGACCTTGTTGCTCTTGCCCTTGAAGCGGAAGGTCAGCGCCTTGCCGTCGACCGTGACGTGCGGGTCGCGCAGGGTGGTGAGGCCGTAGCTCTTGTTCTGCTTCGCGTAATCGTCGTTGCCGACCCGGATCAGGGTTGTCTCGAGGAGGTGCACCACCGTCGCCAGGACCTTTTCGCGGGGGAGCCCGCGCCGGCCCATATGCGCGTGGACCGTCGCGCGCAGGCCCGGCAACACCTCCGCGAAGCTCATCATGTGGGTGAACTTGGTGCTCTCCCGGGCCTGGCGGAACTCGGGGTGGTAGCGATACTGCTTGCGGCCGCGGGCATCGCGCCCGGTCGCCTGAATGTGGCCGTTGGCGTGGCGGCAGATCCACACGTCGGTATAGGCCGGCGGGATCGCCAGGGACTTGATGCGGGCGAGCGCGCCCTCGTCCCGCACCCGCGTGCCCTTGGCGTCGACATAGGTGAAGCCGCGGCCGCTGCGCTTGCGGCGGAAGCCCGGCTCCTCGTCGCTGACATAGCGCAGGCCCGCCTCGCGGGCGGCATCGCGGGTGTCGACGCGATCCTCGGCGGCGCTCGCCGCCATCTCGGGATCCGACAGCATGGGCTTTCCAACCTCGCGGGCTTCAGGTCGGGTTCAACCGGCTCCCGCCCGCCCCGGTTCCGGGGCGTTCCCCCGCGCCGCCCCTGCCTGTAGGGAGAGAGCGGGACGAGCAGGAGAGACCGGGTGCAGCCACGGAACGACGGCGGAGACGGGACGCGGGCGCATATCGCCTTCGTGGTCACGGAGGATTGGTTCTTCGCCTCGCATTTCCTGCCGATGGCCCGGGCCGCGGTCGCGGCCGGCCATCCGGTCTCGGTCGTCACCCGCGTGCGGGCGCACCGGGACGCGATCGCCGCGACCGGCGCCCGGGTGGTGGAGCTCGAAGCCGAGCGTTCGAGCCTGAACCCGATGGCGGCGGGCTACGCCGCCGGTCAGCTCGCGGCGATCCTGAAGGCCCTCAAGGCCGACATCGTCCACTGCATCGCCCTGCGGGGCATCCTGGTCGGCGGGGCGGCGGCGATGCTCGCCGGCATCCCGTCCCGGGTCTACGCCCTGACCGGCCTCGGGCTGATCGGGGCGCGGCAGGACCGGGCCGGGCGGCTCGCCCGCACCGCCCTGCGTCTCCTGATCCGCGGCCCGCTCGAGACCGCCCGCACCCGCTACCTGTTCGAGAACCCGGACGATGCCCGGCTGCTCGGCCTGACCCCCGACGATTCCCGGGTCACGATCGTGGGCGGCGCCGGCATCGACCCGCAGGCATGGACGCCCCAGCCCCTGCCGCCCCACCCGCCGCTCAGGATCGCGCTCACCGCCCGGATGCTGTGGTCGAAGGGGGTCGACACCGCGGTCGAGGCCGCCCGCCTCGCCCGCAGCCAGGGCGCCGACCTCGACCTCGGGCTCCACGGCGCGCCCGATCCCTCGAACCGCCGCGCGATCCCCGAGGCGACCCTGCGGGACTGGTCGCGGGACGGCGTCACCTGGCACGGGCCGACCGACGACGTCGCCGGCGCCCTGGCGCAGGCCCATGTCGCCTGCCTGCCCTCGCGGGGCGGCGAGGGCCTGCCGCGCGCCCTGCTCGAAGCCGCGGCGAGCGGCCGGGCGATCCTCACCACCGACGTGCCGGGCTGCCGGAGCCTGGTGCGCGACGGGATCGAGGGGCTGATCGTGCCACCCGACGATCCCCGAGCGCTCGCCACCGCGATGGCGCGGCTCGCCGCCGATCCGGCCCTCGTCGCCCGGATGGGTGCGGCGGCCCGCGCCCGCATCTGCGAAGGCGGCTTCACCGAAGCGGCGGTGACGCAGGCCGTGCTCGCGCTCTATGCGGATCTCGCCTGATGGAGCCCGAAGCCTTCATCCGCACCCACACCGCGCTCCGCCCGGTGCCGCACGCCCCGGCGATCCGCCTCCACGTCGCCGACGAGGCGACGGAATTGTGGGGCCGCACCGAGGAGGAGCTGGGCGAGATCGGCCTGCCGCCGCCGTTCTGGGCCTTCGCCTGGGCCGGTGGGCAAGCGCTCGCGGCCTACGTGCTGGAGCACCCTGAGACGGTCGCGGGCGCCCGGGTGCTCGACTTCGCCTCGGGCTCGGGCCTCGTCGCCATCGCGGCGGCGATGGCGGGGGCAGCCTCGGTCGCGGCGAGCGACCTCGATCCCTTCGCGCATGCGGCCATCGCCCTCAACGCCGCCGAGAACGGCGTCGCGGATCGGATCACCGCGATGAGCGCCGACCTGATCGGCCGCGACGAGGGCTGGGACTGCGTGCTCGCCGCCGACATCTTCTACGAGCGCGACCTCGCCGCACGAGTCGGCGACTGGCTCGCGACCCTGCACGCCCGCGGCGCCCGGGTGCTGCTGGGCGATCCCGGCCGGGCCTACCTGCCGAAGGACAGGCTGGAGAACCTCGCGACCTACGCAGTGCCGGTGACCCGGGCGCTGGAGGATGCGGAGATCAAGCGGACGGGGGTGTGGCGGTTTCGGGCGTGAGGCGGCAGCCGCCCCCGGACTCGCGCCTCTGGATCCGCGCCTCTGGATTCACACCTCCTGGCGCTTCGCCCGCGCCACGATCTGCGTCGGGTTGACGAAGCGCAGGGCCACGATCAGCCAGACCAGCGTCACCGCCATGTAGACCACCGCCATCGCGTCGATCGACTGTCCGGCCCGCACGCCGGCGGCGAAGACCGCGTAGTAGAGCGCCACCACCAGGGTCTGGCTCGTCGGCCCGGCGACCAGGAAGGTCAGCTCGAACATCGCGATGGTGCGCACCAGCACCAGCAGCAGGGCGGCCAGGATGCCGGGGATCAGCAGCGGCAGCAGCACCCGCAGGAAGAGCTGCCCCGTGCCGGCGCCGAAGACCCGGGCCGCCGCCTCGATGCGCGGATCGATCTGCTCGATGAACGGGATCATCACCAGCACCACGAAGGGAATGCTCGGCACGAGGTTGGCCAGCACCACGCCCCAGAGCGTGCCGGCGAGCCCGGCCCGGTAGAGCACGGTGGCGAGCGGGATGCCGTAGGTGATCGGCGGCACCAGGAGCGGCAGCAGGAAGACCAGCATCACCAGCCGCTTGCCCGGAAAATCGCGCCGCGCCAGCGCGTAGGCCGCCGTGACCCCGAGGGCGCCGGAGAGCACTACCACCAGGGCGACCACCTGGAGGGTGACCACCAGCACGTCGCCGAGCTGGAACTCGTCCCAGGCCGAGGCGTACCAGCGGGTGGTGAAGCCGAGCGGCAGCCAGGTGCCGAGCCAGCGCGTGGCGAAGGAGTTGAGCACCACCGCGGCGATCGTCGCCAGGAGGTTGAGGCAGAACAGCAGCGTGACGGCCCAGACCGCCATGCGCCACAGGCGCGAGCCGGGGCCGGTATCGCGGATCATCGCTCGATCATCCCTTGGTGCCCCCGACCGGGCCGGTATAGAGCAGGCTGCGTCCCCACAGCACGGCCGCCACGATGGCGAGCTGGACCGCCCCCATGATCATCGCGATCGCGGAGGCCAGCGAGTAGTCGTACTCCTCGAACGCCGCCTGGTAGGCGGCGATCGAGATCACCCGCGTGGCGCCGGCCGGCGCGCCGAGGAGCACCGCGGACGGAAACACCGAGAAGGCCTGGACGAAGGACAGGCAGAAGGTCACGGCGAGGCCCGGCAGGATCAGCGGTAGGATCACCGCCTTGAAGCGCTGCCAGGCATTGGCGCCGTGGGTTGCCGCCGCCTGTTCGAGCGCCGGATCGATGCCGGTGACCGCCGAGAGCGTCAGCAGGAACGCGAACGGGAACCCGGTGATCAGGAGCGAGGCGAAGACGCCCCAGTAGTTGTTGGTGAGCTTGAGCGGGCTGCCGATCACCCCGAGCCAGATCAGCGAGCGGTTGAACCAGCCCTGCGGCCCGAGGAAGTTCAGGAGGCCCTCCGCCACCAGAACGGTGCCCAGCGTGATCGGCAGGACCAGGATCGTGGTCAGCAGGCGCTGGCGGCGCATCAGCCGCACCCGCAGCGCGATCGGCACCGCCAGCACGAGGTTGAGCACCGTGACCGGCAAAGCGAGGCGCAGCGTCGCCGCGATCGTATCGTACAGGAACGGGTCGGAGAAGAAGCGGGCGTAGTTCGCCCACCAGGCTCCGGCCTTCGGCTGGACCGACAGCAACAGCCCGTAGGCGAAGGGATAGACGAACAGGCCGAGGATCGCGAGGAGCGCCGGCAGCACCAGGAGCGTCGTACCGTCGAGGCCGCGGGCGGCCAGGCGCACCGAGAGCGGCGCCTCCTCCCGGGGCGTTGCCGGCGCGGCCGTGGGGAGCGAGGCGGAGGTCACGCGGCCTCGCCGGGGAAGACCAGGACCCGGGGCGAGGCGGCGGCGAGGTGCAGGGCCTCGTCCTGCGCCACCGATCGGTCGGAGCGGAAAAAAAGCTCGGTCCCGTCCTGGGCCACGGCGGTGCCGAAGAAGGCCCGGCCGCGATACTCGACGCTGGCGACCCGGACCGGCAGGCCCTCGGCGGCGGGCATCAGGTCCTCCGGCCGGATCGCCGCGACGGCCGGGGAGCCCGGATTCACCGTCTCGCGCAGGATCCCGGCGAGGCGTGTCCCGCAGACCTCGACCTCCGCCCGCTCGCCGCTGACCGCGACCGCCCGGCCGCGCAGGCGATTGCGAAAGCCCATGAAGTCGGCGACGTCCGGGTGGCTCGGTCGCTCGTAGAGGTCTTCCGGCGTGCCGACCTGGCGGATGCGCCCGTCGCGCATCACCACGATCCGGTCGGCCATCGACAGGGCCTCGTCCTGGTCGTGGGTGACGTAGATCGTGGTCGAGCCGATGGCGTCGTGGATGCGGCGGATCTCGGCCCGCATCTCGAGACGCAGCTTGGCGTCGAGGTTCGACAGGGGCTCGTCCATCAGCACCACCGGCGGCTCGATCACGATCGCCCGGGCGATGGCGACGCGCTGCTGCTGGCCGCCGGACATCTGGCCCGGGAGCTTGGCGGCCTGCGATTGCAGCCGCACCAGCGCGAGGGCGTCGTCGACCCGGCGCGCGGCCGCCTCGCCCTTCACGCCCCGCATGGCGAGGCCGAAGCCGACATTCTTCGCCACGTTCATGTGGGGGAAGAGCGCGTAGCTCTGAAACACCATGCCGAAGCCGCGCTCCTCCGGCTTCAGCCGATCGATGCGGCGCTCGCCGAGATGGATCGACCCGCCGGTGAGCGGCAGGAGCCCGGCGATGCAGTTGAGCGCCGTCGACTTGCCGCAGCCCGAGGGCCCCAGGAGGGCGATGAACTCGCCGCCCCGGATCGTCAGGTCGAGCCCGTCGAGGGCGGTCATCGCCCCGAACCGGCGGCTCAGGCCGCTCAATGACAGGTCCTGCGGCGCCTCGTGATGGCGTGCCATCGGTGTCCTCTCCTGCCGCGTCGCCTCTTCCGAGCGACCATTGCGGCGTTAGAGCATTTCCCGACGAAGCGGAGACTGGCTCGTCATGGAAAATGCGGCACAACAAAATATATAGAGTAGCGACCAATCGCAACGCCACTGTACACGACGGGACGGTTCACGTGCGACACCGGCCCTTCCCACTCGCGACCTCATCCTGAGGTGTCAGTCGATCTTCGATCGACTGACCTCGAAGGAGGGCTCCAGAAGTCTCCGAGCCAACTGGAGCCCTCCTTCGCGGTCAGTCCATCTCTGATGGAGTGATACCTCAGGATGAGGTTGCGGGTGGGATAAGGCCGGACGCTGCCGTGTATCGGGCGCGACTCAGCGCTTCTTGCCGGAGCCGACCTGCTCGTCCCAGCGGCGGAAGGCCACCACCAGCTTGTCGGCGTCGAGGGGCATCTCGATCGGGTGGCCGGCGATCATCGTGTCGTATTCCGGCCGGCCGAACTCCTTCAGCGCGGCGCGGCTCTCCGGCGGGGCCATGTCGAGGGTGACGCCCTTCACGGCGGGCCCGGGATAGAAGTAGCCCTCGTCGTAGGTGTAGGCCTGCTGCGCCGGCTGGAGCAGGAACGCCATCAGGTCGAGGATGACCGCGAGCTTCTCCTCCGGGACGCCCTTCGGCACCGCCATGTAGTGGGCGTCGGCCACCCAGCGGAAGTTCTTGAGCGTGCCGACCTTCGCCTCCGCCGGCACGATGCCGAGGACGCGGGGATTGATGTCCCAGCCGGTGGTCGAGACGATGATGTCGCGGCTGCCCTCGCCGAGCTCCTTCATGGTCTGCGAGGTCCCGCCCGGGTAGTAGTCGATCGTCTCGCCGATCGCCTTCAGGTACTCCCAGGTCTTGTCCCAGCCCTTGTCGGGATCGGTCGGGTTCGTGTCGCCCAGGATGTAGGGCAGACCCATGATCCAGGTGCGGCCCGGGCCGGAATTGGCCGGGCGGGCATACATGAACCGGCCCTTGTTCTGGCGCGCCCAGGCCAGCAGCTCCTCGGCGGTGGTCGGCGCCGTCTTCACCCGGTCGGGCATGTACTCGATCAGCGGACCCGACGGGTACCAGGCGACGCACAGGCCCTGGTCCTGCGCCAGGCCGTTCAGCCGCAGCGCGGCGGGCTGGTAGATCTCGGCGGGTTTCGGCAGCTGGCCGGCATAGGGCTTCAGGTCGATCCAGAGCTTCTGCTCGATGCCGGCCGCGATGCCGTCGGTGCCGGTGAGCACGAGGTCGATGTCGACCCGGCCGGCGGCCTGCTGCGCCTTGAGCTTCGAGGGCAGTTCCGGCGCCGGCGCCTTGGTGAAGGCAAAGCGCGAGACGATGCCGGGCCGCGCCCGGCGATAGGCCTCGATCGCCTTCTGGGTCAGCGCCAGGTTGCCGGCCACGTCCACCACCGTGACGACGACCGGCGAGGTCGGCAGCGCGAGGTTGGCCCGGGCGCGCCCGCCGAGGACGAGCCCCGCCCCGGCCGCGAGCCCCACGACCGCGCTGCGGCGTGTGATCGTCATGTTTCCCCCGCTCTCTCGCACGGGGCTCTGGCGGCCCACGACCGCTACGGATCGCTGCGTGCTTTCATTCCATTGGTGCACTAATATTTTAGGGCGTCAAGCCTGCCTGTAGGAGAGGCCTCGCGGTGCGCAGGCCTGTGCACCTCCACTTATCGGCCGGGGTGTCCGGCAGAAGAAAAAGGCGTGGGTTTCCTTCCCTTCGCGCCCTCGGAGGGAAGGAAACCCACGCCCGGCCCCTCCCCCAAACCGCTCTGCTGGAGAGCGGAAGAGGCTCAGGCGTCATACCTCAGGTATACATCGCCTTCAGGTCGAGGGTGCTCTCGCGGCCGACCGAATCGTAGTTCTCCGCCAGCCAGGCCTTCGCCGCGTCCCGCCCGGCGTCGCGCAGGTGCAGGAAGAACGGCCACTGCGCACGAAGCCGCGAGGAGGCCGAGGCGTCGTCGAGCGCGCCGCCGCTGCCGTCGATGCGGTGGAGCAGCACCTGCTTGTAGGCGTTCGAGCGGCCGAGCACCCCGTCCTCGATCAGGTCGTCGACGAAGTCGATCGCCCGCAATTCCCGCAGCAGGTTGGCGTTGAAGGTGATCTCGTTGAGACGGTCGCGGATCTCGGCCGGGCTGCGCGGGGTCTCGCGCCGCTCGACCGGGTTGATCTGGACGAGGAGAATGTCGCGGGACCGGGCGCCGTGATAGAGCGGGTAGAGGGGCGGATTGCCGAGATAGCCGCCGTCCCAGTGCGGCACGCCGTCGATCTCCACCGCCTGGAAGACGGTCGGCAGGCAGGCCGAGGCCATCAGGTGGTCGATGGTCAGGTCCGGCCGCTCGAACACCGCCATCTTGCCGGTCCACACGTTGGTGGCCGAAATGAACAGGTCGGCCGGCCCGTCGCGGCGCACGGCCTCGAAATCGACCGTGTCGGCGAGCGCCCGCTTCAGCGGATTGATGTTGAGCGGGTTGGTCATGTACGGGCTGGCGACGGCGTTCCAGAACGCGCCGACCGGCGTCTTCTTCCAGAAGCTCATCACGCCGTCGACGAAGGTCTGCTGGGCATGCGACAGGTCGGCGTCGAGACTGATCTCGCGCCAGAACGTCTCCAGCCGCTCGCGGGCGCCCTCGGGACCGCCGCGCAGCCAGCCGTCGACCATCACGACGGCGTTCATCGCGCCGGCGCTCGCTCCGGTGATCGCCTCGAAGGCGAGGCGGCCATCCTCGATCAGGGCGTCGAGCACGCCCCAGGTGAAGGCGCCGTGGGCGCCGCCGCCCTGGAGCGCCAGGGCGACCGCCTTCTCGGCCCGCGGACCGACGAGGCCGCGGCCCAAGGGTCCCGTCACGGCCTGGGGAGCCGCGGCGAGGTGCGGGCCGGTCGCCGCCTGCGGGCTGGCATCCTCCAGGCCGTGAGCGATGGTCGCGAGAGGCGCGGGCGGAGGGGGAGCGCGGTCACCCGCGTTCCGATCCGGTTCCGGGAGTGAGGCTGAATCCGTCATGGCGTGAGATGTGGTGCGCTGCACTGCGAAAACCAAATGGTGCGCCGCAAGGTCGCGCACGGGAACCCGGCCTGCGCGGGGCGTCACGCGCTTGACGTGCGGACGACGCATCCTCAGCTAAGGTCATGCTCCGGAGCGGATCGGCGCGCCCTCGAAATCCGCGGGCCGCCCGGCGGTCCGAGGAAGGATATCGCAAGGATGTCGCGGCATTCCGCTGGGGACCGGCGTAGCCCGTTGATCGCGCCGGGCTTTCATGCGGCCGGAGCGATTTCCACCGCGCCCGGAAATGCTCTAGACGGAGGGCACGCCGCGGTCCTCGCGACCCCGCTCACCCGTCTTGTCTCGATTCTCCTGCGAACGACCCCCTGAAGGTATCCGATGGAAGCCATGGAAGCCCTCGCCCCGGCGGAGACCGCCGCCCAAGAGTACGCTGCCCCGGAGATCGCCGGCCCGAGCCCCCGGCACCGCACCGTCGGCGTCCGGATCGGCGAGGGCGAGGGCGCGGTGGTGATGGGCGGCGGCGCCCCGATCGTCGTGCAGTCGATGACCAACACCGACACCGCCGACATCGACGCCACGGTGGCGCAGGTGGCCGCGCTGGCCCGCGCCGGCTCCGAGGTCGTGCGCATCACCGTCGACCGCGACGAGGCGGCTTCCGCCGTGCCGAAGATCCGCGAGCGCCTGGACCGCATCGGCGTCCACGTCCCCCTCGTCGGCGACTTCCACTATATCGGCCACAAGCTCCTGACCGACCATCCGGCCTGCGCCGAGGCGCTGGCCAAGTACCGGATCAACCCGGGCAACGTCGGCTTCAAGGAGAAGAAGGACCTGCAGTTCGGCACCATCGTCGAGCAGGCGGCCCGCTACGGCAAGGCGGTGCGGATCGGCGCCAACTGGGGCTCCCTCGACGAGGCGCTCCTCACCCACATGATGGACGAGAACGCCAACTCGGCGCGTCCGCGCGACGCCCGCGCGGTGATGCGCGAGGCGATGGTGCAGTCCGCCCTGCTCTCCGCCGACCGGGCGGTGGAGATCGGCCTGCCCAAGGAGCGCATCGTGCTCTCGGCCAAGGTCTCGGCGGTGCAGGACCTGATCGCGGTCTACCGCGAGGTGGCGCGCCGCTCCGACTACGCCATCCATCTCGGCCTGACCGAGGCGGGCATGGGCACCAAGGGCATCGTGGCGGCCTCCGCGGCGATCGGCGTGCTGCTCCAGGAGGGCATCGGCGACACGATCCGCTACTCCCTGACCCCGGAGCCGGGCGGCGACCGCACCGTCGAGGTGAAGGTGGCCCAGGAACTGCTCCAGACCATGGGCTTCCGCACCTTCGTGCCGCTGGTCGCCGCCTGCCCGGGTTGCGGCCGCACCACCTCGACGGTGTTCCAGGAGCTCGCCCGCGACATCCAGAACTGGATCACCACCTCGATGCCCGAGTGGCGCAAGACCTATCCGGGCGTGGAAGGACTGAACGTCGCGGTCATGGGCTGCATCGTCAACGGCCCGGGCGAGTCGAAGCACGCCGATATCGGCATCTCGCTCCCCGGCACCGGCGAGACCCCGACCGCCCCGGTCTTCATCGACGGCAAGAAGGCGATGACCCTGCGCGGCCCGACGCTCGCCAAGGACTTCGAGGGCATCGTGATCGACTACATCGAGCGCCGCTTCGGCCAGGGGCGCCGCAGCGCCGCCGAGTAAGAGCCAGAGAAAGCGACGCAGCGAGAGCCGGTGACCGGTGGGGCAGCGGGCCGTGCGCCTTGCGCCCCTCCGGCCCCGTGCTACAATCCTGCCACATTCCGGCCCGGCGCCCACGCCGGACCGCCAAGGATTTGAGCCCGCCCCCGGCCCATCAGCGCGCTTGGCGGCCATCCCGACCGCCCGCGGGCACATCCCCGATCAGACATGACACAGTCAGCCGCACCCACGGACGGTTCCGCCGCGCCGCCCGACAGCCTCACCCCGCAGAGCGGCGGCCCGCCGACCAAGGCCGGCAGCGTCGACGAGGCCGAGGGCCACGGCCACGCCAAGGCGAGCTTCTGGACCCTCTTCCTCGGCTCCGTCGGCGTCGTCTACGGCGACATCGGCACGAGCCCGCTCTACGCCTTCCGCGAGGCGCTGGCCCCGGGCCGGGCCGACGGCGTGCTCACCGGCGAGGAGGTGCTCGGCACCGTCTCGCTGCTGCTCTGGGCGCTCGTGCTGATCGTCACCATCAAGTACGTCCTGCTGCTCCTGCAGATGGACAACAAGGGCGAGGGCGGCATCCTCTCGCTGATGGCGCTCGCCCGCAAGGCGCTGGGCGGCTCGCACATCGTGTTCATGCTGGGCCTGTTCGGCGCCGCCCTGTTCTACGGCGACGCGATCATCACCCCGGCGATCTCGGTCCTGTCGGCGGTGGAGGGCCTGAAGCTCGTCACCCCCGCCCTCGACCATTACGTCCTGCCGATCACCATCGCGATCATCCTGCCGCTGTTCCTGGTCCAGAGCCGGGGCACCGCCCGGATGGCGACGTTCTTCGGCCCGATCATGTTGGTGTGGTTCTCGGTGCTGATGCTGGCGGCCCTGCCGCACATCGCCCGCACCCCGCAGGTGCTGTGGGCGCTCAACCCCTGGCACGCCGTGCATTACCTGCTGGGCCACGGCACCGGCGCGCTGGTGGCGCTCGGCGCGGTGTTCCTGGCGGTGACCGGCGCCGAGGCCCTGTTCGCCGATCTCGGCCATTTCGGCCGCCGGCCGATCCAGACCGCCTGGATCGCCCTCGTCGGCCCGGCGCTCGCCGTCAACTACCTCGGCCAGGCGGCCCTCGTCCTGTCGAACCCCGACACGACCGATCCGTTCTACCAGCTCGTCCCCGAATGGGGCCTGCTGCCGATGGTGCTGCTCGCCACCGCCGCGACCGTCATCGCCAGCCAGGCCGTCATCACCGGCGCCTTCTCGCTCTCGCGCCAGGCGGTGCAGCTCGGCCTCCTGCCGCGCCTCGAGATTCGCCACACCTCGGAATCGCATTCGGGCCAGATCTACCTGCCGCAGATCAACACGCTGCTGATGCTCGGCGTGGTGATCCTGGTGGTGCTCTTTCGCTCCTCCTCCGCGCTCGCCTCCGCCTACGGCATCGCCGTCACCGGGACGATGCTGATCACCGCCGGCCTCGCCTTCCTGGTGCTGTGGCGGGTGTGGAAGTGGTCGCCGCTGGCCGCCGGCGCCGCGATGGTGCCGTTCATCGCCGTCGAGCTGCTCTTTCTGGTCTCGAACCTGCTCAAGGTGTTCGAGGGCGGCTACATGCCGCTGCTGCTCGCCGGCTGCCTCGTGGTGCTGATGTGGACCTGGGTGCGCGGCGTCACCATCCTGTTTAACAAGACCCGCAAGACCGACGTGCCGCTGACCGAGCTCGTCGCCATGCTGGAGAAGAGCCCGCCGCACCATGTCCGCGGCACCGCCGTCTTCCTCACCAGCGACCCCGAGACGGCGCCGGCAGCCCTCCTGCACAACCTGAAGCACAACAAGGTGCTGCACGAGAAGAACGTCGTGCTCACGGTGAAGACCATCGACCTGCCGCGCATCGCCGATGCCGACCGGGTCCGGATCGAGCCGATGGGGCCGCATTTCTGGAAGGTCGTGATGAAGTTCGGCTACATGGAATCGCCGAACATCCCGAAGGGCCTGGCGCTGCTGCGCAAGCAGGGCTTCAAGTTCGACATCATGGCGACGTCGTTCTTCCTGTCGCGGCGCTCGATCCGCCCGGCGGCGCAATCCGGCATGCCGCTGTGGCAGGACCGGGTGTTCATCACGCTCGCCCGCAACGCCAACGACGCGACGGACTTCTTCCAGATCCCGACCGGCCGCGTGGTCGAGGTCGGGACCCAGGTGACGGTGTAGGCCATCCATGGGCGCCCTCGACGGCAAGCGGATCCTTCTCGTCATCGGGGGCGGCATCGCGGCCTACAAGTCGCTGGACCTGATCCGGCGCTTACGCGAGCGCGGCGCCTCGGTGCGCTGCGTGCTCACCAAGGGCGCACAGGAATTCGTCACCCCGCTCGCTGCCGCGGCTTTGGCCGGCCAGCGCGCCCATACCGACCTGTTCGACCGCGCCGACGAGGCCGATATCGGCCATATCAAGCTCGCCCGCGACGCCGACGCCGTGGTGGTGGCGCCCGCCACCGCCAACACGCTGGCGCGCATGGCCGGCGGCCACGCCCCGGACCTCGCCTCCACGATCCTGCTCGCCACCACCCTGCCGATCCTGATCGCGCCCGCGATGAACGTGCGGATGTGGCTGCACCCGGCGACGCAGCGCAACCTCGCGCTTTTGACGAGCGACGGGGTCGCGGTGGTGGGCCCCAACAACGGCCGGATGGCCGAAGCCGAGACCGGTCCCGGCCGGATGGCCGAGCCCGACGAGATCGCGGACGCGGTGGAAGTTCTGCTCGTGGGGCCGCAGGAGGCGAAGCCGCTGTCGGGCCGCCACGTTCTCGTCACCTCGGGGCCGACGCACGAGCCGATCGACCCGGTGCGCTACCTCGCCAATCGCTCGTCGGGCAAGCAGGGCCACGCCATCGCGGCGGCGGCGGCGGCGGCCGGCGCCCGGGTGACCCTGGTCTCGGGCCCCGTGACCCTGCCCGATCCCCCCGGGGTCGCGGTGGTCCGGATCGAGACCGCCCGCGAGATGCTGGCAGCGGTCGAGGCCGCGCTGCCGGCCGACATCGCGGTCTTCGCCGCCGCCGTCGCCGACTGGCGTCCGGCCGCCTTCGGCGAGGAGAAGATCAAGAAGGGACCGGAGGGCCCCCCTCCCCTCGCCCTCACCGAGAATCCCGACATCCTGGCGACGATCGCGCAGCGGGCACACGGGCGCCCGCCGCTCGTGGTGGGCTTCGCCGCCGAGACCACCGACGTGATCGCGCATGCCCGGGCCAAGATCGCCCGCAAGGGCTGCGACCTCATCGTCGCCAACGACGTCTCGCCCGCCACCGGCGTGATGGGGGGCGACCGCAACACCGTCCACTTGATCGGCCGCGACGGCAGCCTCGAGACCTGGCCGGACCTGCCGAAGGACGAGGTCGCCCGCCGCCTCGTCTCGCGGCTCGCCACCCCTGAGGCAAGATAACGCCGCCTGCCTGGTTTGGCGCGGCGGCGCCCGGCACTATCCTGCCTCCCCCACGAGGAGGCACGCCTCCTTCATCCGGGAGGCCGCCATGCCCACCATCCTCGTCGTCACCCTGATCTGCGCCTCGTCCCTGGCGGCGAAGGACTGCACCCGCGACACCGCCCAGGACGTGATGACCCATCCGGCGCACACGCCGCAGGAATGCCTGCTGCTCGGCCCGGCCATCGCGGCGAATTCGGGTCGCGGGACGGAGGCGGGGACGTATGTGAAGACGCTCTGCGAGCGGCGGCGCTGAGCGTTCTGGCGAGACAGTCCTGCGCCGCAAGGGTGGCTCCGTCTCCATCGGCGCGAAGGCATGGTTCGGACGACGCACCGAACCGATCGGAGAGCCGTGACCCCGCGCCGAGCCCCCAGGAAAGCGCGCGGCGGCACAGGCGCGGACCGCGCCGCCTTGCCATCCCACCCCCGATCGGATAAAGGCCCGGCCATCCCACACGCGGAGCCGGCCTCATGCCTGAATGAGGCGTTTCCGGTGGCCGGTCGATTCCTGGTTCTTGTCTCTCGGCAAGTCCCTGGTCACGCCGGTCGCTTCCTCCGCGGCGGAGACAACCGGAGAGAACAAAGATCATGGCCCTTCCCGACTTCACCATGCGCCAGCTGCTCGAGGCCGGCTCGCACTTCGGTCACCAGGCGCACCGCTGGAACCCGAAGATGCAGTCGTACATCTTCGGCACCCGCAACAACATCCACATCATCGACCTCGCCCAGACCGTGCCGGCGCTCGCCCAGGCGCTGCAGGCGGTGAGCGACACCGTCGCCAAGGGCGGCCGCGTGCTGTTCGTCGGCACCAAGCGCCAGGCGGCCGACACCATCGCCGACGCGGCCAAGCGCTCGGCCCAGTACTACGTGAACTCGCGCTGGCTCGGCGGCACGCTGACCAACTGGAAGACCATCTCGGGCTCGATCCAGCGCCTGCGCAAGGTCGACGAGACCCTCGCCGGCGGCGGCCAGGGCCTCACCAAGAAGGAGCGCCTGATGCTGTCCCGCGAGAAGGACAAGCTCGAGAAGGCACTCGGCGGCATCAAGGACATGGGCGGCGTGCCCGACCTGCTGTTCGTGATCGACACCAACAAGGAGCAGCTGGCGATCAAGGAGGCGAACCGCCTCAAGATCCCGGTGGCCGCCATCGTCGACACCAACTGCAACCCGGACGGCATCACCTACGTGGTCCCGGCCAACGACGACGCCGGCCGCGCCATCGCGCTCTACTGCGACCTCGTCGCCCGCGCGGCGATCGACGGCATCTCCCGCGGCCAGGGCGCGCTCGGCGTCGACCTCGGCGAGTCCGAGGAGCCGATGGCCGAGGAGCTGCCCGCCCTCGCCAACGAGCCCGAGGTCGCCACCGTCGACATCACCGAGCCGTATGTCGGCGAGCCCTTCGAGCTGCTGGCCGCCCCGCGCGGCGCCCCGGACGACCTGACCAAGCTCACGGGCGTCGGCCCGCAGCTGGTCCAGAAGCTCAACGATGCCGGCATCTACCACTACTGGCAGATCGCCGCGATGAGCCCCGAGGACGTCGCCAAGGTCGACGGCGACCTGAAGCTCAACGGCCGCTTCGACCGCGACGGCTGGGTGAACCAGGCCCGCGGCTTCGTCGAGGCCGCCGCCGCCGCGTAACCTCGGCTCGGTGACCAGGCGGGGCGATCGTCCCGCGACCCGATGCTCTGCAAAAGCCCGGCGCCGCCACGGCGCCGGGTTCCCTTTTATCCGCCGACCGGCGCGGCCCTCGGGCCCGCGGGGGCGCCAATCGAGAGGATCCCACGATGGCCAACATCACGGCAGCGATGGTCAAGGAGCTGCGCGAGAAGACCGGCGCGGGCATGATGGACTGCAAGTCGGCCCTCAACGAGACCGCCGGCGACCTCGAGGCGGCCGTGGACTGGCTGCGCAAGAAGGGCCTCGCCAAGGCCGCCAAGAAGGCCGGCCGCGTCGCCGCCGAGGGTCTGGTCGCGGTCGAGTCCGCCGGCCATCACGCCGCGGTGCTCGAGGTGAACTCCGAGACCGACTTCGTCGCCCGCAACGACGGCTTCCAGGCCTTCGTGCGCGAGGCCGCCAAGCTGGCGCTGAATGCCGGCGACAGCATCGAGACCCTCGAGGCCGCCCGCTTCCCGGGCGCCGAGGGCACGGTGAAGGACAAGCTGCAGGAGCTGATCGCCACCATCGGCGAGAACATGACCCTGCGCCGCGTCGCCAAGCTGTCGGTCGAGAAGGGCGTCATCGCCTCCTACGTCCACGGCCAGGTCTCCGAGGGCCTCGGCAAGATCGGCGTGCTCGTCGCCCTCGAATCGGCCGGCGACGTGACGTTCCTCAGCCAGCTCGGCCGCCAGATCGCCATGCACGTCGCGGCGACCAACCCGGTGGCGCTGGACGCCTCGGGCGTCGACGCCGCCACGGTCGAGCGCGAGAGCAACATCCTGCGCGAGAAGAACGCCGGCAAGCCGGACCACGTCATGGCCAAGATCGTCGAGAGCGGCCTGAAGAGCTACTACAAGGAGGTCACCCTCCTCGAGCAGCCCTTCGTGCATGACGGCTCGAAGACGGTCTCGCAGGTGCTCAAGGAGGCCGAGGGCAAGGCCGGTTCTCCGGTGAAGCTCACCGGCTTCGTCCGCTACGCGCTCGGCGAGGGCATCGAGAAGGAAGAGGCCCCGGACTTCGCCGCCGAGGTCGCGGCCGCCGCCAAGGGCTGAGCTCGACGGCCAGCGTCGCCTTGGGCGATGCGTCGCATGAAACGAGGGGGTCCGCGCAGGCGGGCCCCCTTTTTCGTGCCGCGATCACCCCTCGCGCCCCCCTGCCGCGACCCGTCCGGGCGTGCCGATTCCGGCGCGCCGACGCCTCGACGGGCCGGGAGCGACAGGCTAGAACCCGGCCCGACTCGCATCGACACTTGACGCCGGCAGCGGCCGCCCGACCCGGGCGGGCCAGAGGAGCGCCCATGCCAGACCATCGCTTGTCGGACCCTTCCCTGACGGCGCAGGGCTCGCCGCGCTTCCGCCGCGTGCTGGTGAAGCTCTCCGGCGAGGCGCTCGCCGCGCCCGACGGCTACTGGCTGCACCCGCCGACCCTCGCCGCGCTCGCCGACGACATCGCCCGGGCGGTGGACAAGGGCTTCGAGATCGCCCTCGTGGTCGGCGGCGGCAACGTGATCCGCGGCGCCCGCGTCTCGGCCGCCGGCTGGATCGACCGCGCCACCGGTGATTCCCTCGGCATGATGGCGACGGTGATGAACTCCCTGGCACTCGAGACGGCGCTCAACGCCGCCGGCGTCACCGCCCGCACCATGTCGGCGGTGTCGATGCCGACGATCTGCGAGACCTATGCCCGCCAGCCCGCCCTGCACCACCTCGACAAGGGCCAGGTCGTGGTGCTGGCCGGCGGCACCGGCAACCCGTACTTCACCACCGACACCGCCGCGGTGCTGCGCGCCGCCGAGCTGAAATGTGACGCCGTGCTGAAGGCGACCCAGGTCGACGGCGTCTACTCGGCTGACCCGAAGACCAACCCGGATGCCGTGCGCTACGACCGCCTGAGCCACGACGAGGCGATCGCCCGCGACCTCAAGGTGATGGACACCGCCGCCTTCGCGCTCGCCCGCGACGGCGGGCTGCCGCTGATCGTCGGCTCGGTCCACGCCCCGAGCTCGGTGACGGCGATCCTCACCAGCGCCGCGCCCTCGACCCTGGTGGCGCCGTAGGATCCCGCGGCGCGCGAAATCCGCCATATCCTCAAGCGAAATCCGCGGCCCGACGATTTGCGGCGGGTCGGGTTTTGGTTCATTGAAGCCCGATCGGGGCGCGGCCTCGGCCCGCCCGCAAGGGTTCGGCGTCGGGCCCGCTCCTCCCCTTCTCCTCACGACGCCTCGGGACGCGCAGGAATGGCTACACCCTCCTTCGACCTCAACGACATCAAGCGGCGCATGCAGGGCGCGATCAACTCCCTGAAGCACGACCTCGGATCGCTGCGCACCGGGCGGGCCACGCCCTCGCTCCTCGACCCGATCCAGGTCGATGCCTACGGCGCCGCGATGTCGATGGCGCAGGTCGCCACGATCAGCGTGCCGGAGCCGCGCCTCCTCAGCGTCTCGGTCTGGGACCGCGGCATGGTGGCGGCGGTCGAGAAGGCGATCCGCGAATCCGATCTCGGCCTCAACCCGATGACCGAGGGCCAGACCATCCGCCTGCGCATCCCCGAGATGAACGAGCAGCGCCGCAAGGAGATGGTCAAGGTCGCGCACAAATACGCCGAGGAGGCCCGCGTCGCGGTCCGCCACGTGCGCCGCGATGGCCTCGATCTCCTGAAGAAGCTCGAGAAGGACGGCGCCATCGGCCAGGACGACGAGAAGCGTCAGGCCGACCAGGTGCAGAAGGCGACCGACCAGCACATCGCCGAGGTCGACCAGACCCTGGCGTCCAAGGAGAAGGAGATCATGCAGGTCTGAGGTGTCTCGGACCGGCATGATCGAAGCGACGGCGTGGAGAGCGCGGAGCCGGGTCACGGCTCCGCCGGGGTCGGGGCCAGCATGGCAGGCGACAGCGAGACGGTGACCCTGCTGGACGCAGGCCGGGCCGAGGGCCGGGACGGGGCGTGTCCCGAAGCCGGCGGCGTGAATCCCGGGACGATGCCGGCGCACGTCGCCATCATCATGGACGGCAACGGCCGCTGGGCCGCCCGCCGCGGCCTGCCGCGGGTCGAGGGCCACCGCCGCGGCGTCGAGGCGGTGCGCCGGGCCGTGCGCTCGGCGATCGACCTGCGAATCCCCTACCTCACCATCTACAGCTTCTCGTCCGAGAACTGGCGCCGGCCCGCCGCCGAAGTCGCCGACCTGATGGGCCTGCTCAAGCTGTTCGTGCGCCGCGACCTCGCCGACCTGCACGCCAACGGCGTGCGGGTGCGGATCATCGGCGAGCGCGACGGCCTGCCGGGGGACATCGCCGGCCTCCTGCGCGAGGCCGAGGAGCGCACCGCCCGCAACACCAAGCTGACGCTCGTGGTGGCGTTCAACTACGGCGGCCGCCAGGAGATCCTGCGCGCCGTGCGGGACCTCGCCCGCGCCGTCGCCGAGGGGCGGCTCTCGCCCGAGGCGATCGACGCCGCGGCGATGACGGGGGCACTCGACACCCACGGCATTCCCGATCCCGACCTCGTGATCCGCACCTCCGGCGAGCAGCGGGTCTCGAACTTCCTGACCTGGCAGACCGCCTACTCGGAATTCGTGTTCGTACCGGATTTCTGGCCGGACTTCGATCACGCCACCTTCCTCGCCGCGATCGGCGAGTTCCAGAATCGCGACCGCCGCTTCGGCGGCCTCAGCGCCCGGGCGGGCTGATGGCGGGCTCCGACGGAACGAAGCTCCCGGGCGCGCGGCCGGGCTGGCCGGCGACGGAACTCGGCGCCCGCACGGTGTCGGGCATCGTGCTCGGCCTCCTGGTGCTCGGCGCCACCCTCAACGGCGGCTGGATCTTCGCGGTGGTCTGGTTCCTGGCCGGCCTCGCCATCGTCGGCGAATGGCTCGCCATCACCCGGACCGCGCCGCACCGACCGCTTCTGGCCATCGCCGGCCTCGTCCTCCTCGGCGTCGTCGCGGGCGCGCGGCTGCCGGTCGCGACGCCCTGGCTCGTCGGCACCGTCGCGCTCGGCCTCGCGGCCCTCGCGCTCCTCGCCCGGCCGGCCGCGGGCCGGATCTGGGCGCCCGCCAGCCTCGCCTGCGCCCTCGTCGTCGCCCTGGTGCCGGTGCTCCTGCGCGACGATCCCCGCATCGGGCTCGCCGGCCCGCTCTGGCTGTTCGGGGTGGTCTGGACCACCGACATCGCCGCCTACTTCACCGGCCGGTCGCTCGGCGGGCCGAAGCTGTGGCCGGCGGTGAGCCCGAAGAAGACCTGGTCGGGCTTCTGCGGCGGACTCGTCGGCGCGACGATCGTCGGCGGCGCGGTGGCGGCGGGCGCGCGCCATCTCGGCGCCACCGAGGCGCTGTCGCTGCCGCTGGCCTGCGCGCTGTCGGCCATCGCCTCGGTGATGAGCCAGGGCGGCGACCTCGCCGAATCGGCCCTCAAGCGCGCCTACGGCGCCAAGGATTCCGGCCGCCTGATCCCGGGCCATGGCGGCGTGATGGACCGCCTCGACGGCTTCTTCGCCGTCGCGCTCCTCGCCGGGCTCCTGCTCGCCGGCCTCACTCTCACGGGACATCCATGACCCTCACCGTTTCCGTCCTGGGGGCCACCGGCTCGATCGGGCGCTCCACTGCCGACCTGCTCGACCAGCACCGGGACCGCTTCCGGGTCGGTGCCGTGGCGGGCGGCCGCGACGCGCAGGCGCTGGCCCGCGTCGCGCGCGAGCTGAACGCCGAGTTCGCGGCGATCGCCGATCCCGAGGCCGGCCCGGCGCTGCGCGACGCGCTGTCGGGCTCCGGCATCGCCTGCGGCGCCGGTCCCTCGGCGGTGATCGAGGCGGCAACGCGCGAGGCCGACATCGTCGTGGCGGCGGTGAGCGGGGCGGCGGGCCTGAGCCCCACCTGCGCGGCGATCCGGCAGGGCCGCACCGTGGCGCTCGCCAACAAGGAGAGCCTGGTCTGCGCCGGCGACGCCTTCATGCGCGACGCGAAAAAATACGGCGCCCGCCTGCTGCCGATGGATTCCGAGCACAACGCGCTGGAGCAGTCGATCGGCACCGGGCGGATCGACGACATCACCCGGATGACCATCACGGCGTCCGGCGGGCCGTTCCGGACCGCGACCCGCGAGCGGATCGCCGCGGCGAGCGCCGCGGACGCGGCCGCCCACCCGACCTGGTCGATGGGCATGAAGATCAACATCGATTCGGCCACCCTGATGAACAAGGGGCTGGAGCTGATCGAGGCCCACCACCTGTTCGGCATCGAGGCCGAGCGTCTCGACGCCGTGGTGCATCCGCAATCGATCGTCCACGCCCTCGTCACCTGGCGCGACGGCGCGGTCACGGCCGGGCTCTACGTCCCCGACATGCGGGTGCCGATCTCGCACTGCCTGGGCTTGGGCGACCGCCTGTCGATCGCCCGCGGCAAGCCCCTCGACCTCGCAAGCGTCGGCAGCCTCACCTTCGAGCGCCCGGACGAGGAGCGCTTCCCCTGCCTGCGCATCGCCAAGGCCGCGCTCGCGGCGGGCGGTGCCCAGCCGACGGTGATGAACGCCGCGAACGAGATCGCGGTCGCGGCCTTCATCGCCGGGCGCATCGGCTTCTACGACATCGCCGCGCTGGTCGAGCGGGCCTGCGAGCATTTCGCGGCTCGCTTCCCGGAAGCCCCCGCCGATGTCGAGGAGGCGCTCGCCATCGACGCCGAGGTGCGTGGCTGGAGCACGACGGCACTCGCGGCCTGAGGGAGCGTCAAGCTTCCGTTAAGTTAACCCTCGGTCGACGCGCGGCCTGTTCGCAGGCCCGTGGACTCTGTATGAGTGACGATCGGCAAGGTGGCCGGATCGGACCGGAGAGGGTCCGCCGCGCCGCATCGAGGTGACCATGGATCTGCTCAACGTCGTCGGCGGCGCGACGACGAACCTGCTCGGCTACATCGTGCCGTTCCTGTTCGTCCTGACCGTCGTGGTCTTCATCCACGAGCTCGGCCATTTTCTGGTCGGGCGCTGGTGCGGCGTCGGGGTGACCAGCTTCTCGATCGGCTTCGGGCCCGAGATCGTCGGCTTCAACGACCGTCGCGGCACCCGCTGGAAGCTCTCGGCGATCCCGCTCGGCGGCTACGTCAAGTTCGTCGGCGACATGAACGGCGCCAGCGTGCCGGACCCGAGCGCCATGGCGCGGATGAACCCGGCCGATCACGCGATCAGCTTCCACGCCCAGAACGTCTGGAAGCGGGTCGCCATCGTGGCGGCGGGCCCGGTCGCCAACTTCCTTCTCGCCATCGCGGTCTTTGCCGGCGCCGTCTACGCCACCGGCCGCTACGAGGTGGCCCCGCGGGTCTCGGCGGTGCAGGCGGGCAGCGCGGCCGAGCGGGCCGGCTTCCAGGCCGGCGACGTCGTGCTGACGATCAACGGCAGCGCCATCCACAACTTCGCCGACATGCAGCGCACCGTCTCGGGCGCCGCCGGCGACCGGCTCGACTTCACGGTCGAGCGCGGCGGCGTCACCACGCCGCTCACCGCGACGCCGGACGTCTACGAGGACAAGACCCCGTTCGGCACCCAGCGCATCGGGCGGCTGGGCATCCAGGGCCCGCGCGACGCCGCCGACGTCAAGCTGGTGCAGTACGGCGCCCTCGACTCGCTGAAGATCGGCGTGACCGAGACCTACTTCGTCGTCGACCGCACCTTCAGCTACATCGGCAAGCTGATCACGGGGCGCGAATCGGCCGACCAGCTCTCGGGGCCGATGGGCATCGCCCGGGTGTCGGGCCAGGCCGCCAAGGTCGGCGGCATCGGCGCGCTCGTCGGGCTGATCGCGGTCCTGTCGGTCTCGATCGGCCTCATCAACCTGTTTCCGGTGCCGATGCTCGATGGCGGGCACCTGATGTTCTACGCCGTCGAGATCGTCCGCGGCCGGCCCCTGAGCGAGCGGGCGCAGGAGATCGGCTTCCGCATCGGTCTCGCGCTCGTGCTGATGCTGATGCTGTTCGCGACCTGGAACGACATCCTGCACATCGGCGCCGCCTTCAACCGCGGCACCTGAGGCCTCCCCTCCCCCAGGGGCACGCCGTCCGCGCGCGAGCGCGGGCGGCGTTTTGGCGAATCCACACAATTTTCATAAAAAGCGTTCCATTCCGGGGCTTTCGCCTCGGTGCGCCGTTCACCGCGCGCTGACCCTGCCCTGTGAAAAGCGTGGCCGTGGGCCGTGACAGGAAGGCAACGTCTGGGCAAAATCCCGGTAGGTCGGGAGCGTGGCGTTTGCGTCGCCGGGGATTCCCGATAGAAGCAGGGCTAGGACCAGGGGACTTCGACCTCGTGAGAGTTCGATCGTCTGCGGGTGCAAACCCGTGCCGACAAAAAATGAGACGGGCCATTTATGATGTCGATGACGGGTAAGCGCCGGCGTGCGTCGGCGAAGGGCGCCATTGTCATGGCCGCTACCATCGCCGCCAGCGGCAGCGCCTTCGCGCAGCAGATCGTCGTTCAGGGCAATTCCCGGATCGACCCGGATACGGTCCGTTCCTACGTGGTCGGCGTGTCGCCCGAGGAGGGCCGCCGCAACCTGATCGCCAGCGGCATGTTCTCGGACGTGCGGGTCTCGCATAGCGGCGGCCGCATCGTCGTCTCGGTGCGCGAGAACAACACGATCAACCGCGTCTTCTTCGAGGGCAACAAGAAGGTCGAGAAGGGGACGCTCGAGAGCATCGTCGAGTCGAAGTCGCGCGGGCCCTACAGCCAGGCGCAGGTCAACTCCGACCTCGAGCGCATCCGCGAGGTGTACCGTCGCGCCGGCCGCGGCTCGGCCAAGGTCTCGGTTCGCACCGTCGACCTGCCGAACGGCCGCGTCGATGTCGTCTACACCATCGAGGAAGGTGACAAGACCGGCGTCAAGGAAATCAAGTTCGTCGGCAACCACGTCTACTCGGACGGCCGGCTGAAGGATCTGATGACGCTGTCGGAGATGAACCTCCTCAGCTTCGTCAAGACCTCCGACGTCTACGATCCCGACCGGCTCGCCAACGATCTCGACCTGATCCGCCGCTACTACCTGAAGAACGGCTATGCCGACTTCCGGATCGCCTCGGCGGATTCGCGTTACGATGATGCGGCCGGCGGCTGGATCATCACCATCACGGTCGAGGAAGGCCAGCAGTACCGCGTCGGCGCGGTCTCGGTCGATTCCCGCATCCCGGGCGTCGACGGCACCGTCCTGCGCGACGAGCTGCGCACCGGCGTCGGCGACGTCTACAACGCCGAGGACGTCGAGAAGACGCTGACCGGCGTCACGACGTCGGTGGCTCGGTCCGGCCATCCCTTCGCGCAGGTCCGCCCGACCGGCGAGCGCGACCGTGCCACCGGCACCGTCGCCCTCGGCTACATCGTCGAGGACGGCCCGAAGGTCTACATCGAGCGCATCAACGTGCGCGGCAACACCCGCACCCGCGACTACGTCGTGCGGCGCGAGCTCGACCTCACCGAGGGCGACGCCTACAACCGCGTCCTCGTCGACCGCGCCGAGCGGCGCCTGAACGGCCTCGGCTTCTTCAAGAAGGTGCGGTTCTCCAACGAGCCCGGCTCCGCCCCCGACCGCGTCGTCGTGAACATCGATGTCGAGGATCAACCGACCGGTTCGTTCTCGGTCGCCGGCGGCTACTCGACGGCGGACGGCATCATCGGCGAGGTCTCGGTCTCGGAGTCGAACTTCCTCGGCCGCGGCCAGTACGTCCGCCTCGCCGGTACCGCCGGCCAGTACACCCGCGGCGTCGACTTCTCGTTCACCGAGCCGTACTTCCTCGGCTACCGCCTGGCGGCCGGCTTCGACGTCTTCAACAAGTACAGCGACCAGACCCGCTACTCGCGCTACGTGACCGACGTGGTCGGCGGCCAGCTCCGCCTCGGCCTGCCGATCACCGAGGATTTCGGCATCACGCTGCGCTACTCGATCTACAACACCGACCTGAAGATCCCGAACACCCTCAAGCGGCCGTACAACGACTGCTCGTTCCCGATCCCCGGCTACACCAAGACCTACGATCCGGGCACGATCCTCAACGGCCGCAACGTCGGCGGCCTGGCCCAGTACCCGAACTGCGCCTATGACGGCGAGGCCTCGATCGCGCTCAAGGAGGCGGTGGGCTCCACCCTCACCTCGCTCGCCGGCGTGACGCTCGCCTACTCGACCCTCGACAACCTGCAGCTGCCGCGCAACGGCTTCTACGGCGAGATCAAGCCGGAATACGCGGGCATCGGCGGCGATTCGAAGTTCTTCCGCGTCACCGGCGAGGCCCGCTACTACAAGGAGCTGTGGGAAGACGTCGTCGGCTTCGTGAAGTTCCAGGGCGGCCACGTCCAGCCGACCGAGGGCAACTCGCTCCGCGTCACCGACCAGTTCTTCCTCGGCCCGTCGCTGGTGCGCGGCTTCGCGCCCAACGGCATCGGCCCGCGCGACGTCGGCTCGGGCGACGCCCGCTCCAACGCGATCGGCGGCACCACCTATGTCGGCGCCTCGGTCGAGGTGCAGTTCCCGATCTGGGGCCTGCCCCGGGATCTGGGCCTGAAGGGCGCGGTCTTCGCCGATGCCGGTACGCTGTTCGGCTACAAGGGCCGCCGCGCCTTCGACGTCAACGGCGACGGCTTCATCAACGGCACCAGCCCGCTCGGCGCGTGCAACTTCAACGCCTCGACCATCGGCGTCGAGCCGGAATGCGTGAACGTCCGCGACAAGGCCACGATCCGCTCGTCGGTCGGCGCCTCGATCCTGTGGAACTCGCCGCTCGGCCCGATCCGCTTCGACTACGCCTACGCCCTGACCAAGGACGAGGGCCAGAAGTTCTTCGGCGCCGACGGCACCTACTTCGGCAAGGTCGGCAAGGACCAGACGCAGGCGTTCCGCTTCTCGGGCGGCTCGCGCTTCTAAGACCGATCGCGGGGGCGCCGCCGGCGCCCCTTCCGGACAGACGGCCGCCGGGCATCCAGCCCCGCGGCCGTTTTCGTTTGTACCCACCCGATTATGCCGCTAGTCCGGGCGCCCTCCCCTCGACGAGGACGGGACAGGCCGGCTCCCCGGCGCGCCCGGCCCCAGCGGATGCAGGCGATGTCGGAACCGGTCTTCTTTCCCCTCTCGGGCCCCGTCTCCTTGAGCGAGATCGCGGCGCTCGCCGGTGCGACCCTGCCGCCGGAGGTCGACGGCGAGGCGGTGATCCGGGCCGCGAGCCCGCTCGAGAGCGCCGGGCCCGACGACCTCGCCTACATGGACAACGCCAAGTACGGCGACGCGCTGGCGGCGACCCGCGCCCGCGCCTGCCTGGTCTCTCCGCGCTTCTCCGCCCGGGTGCCCGCCGGCACGGTCGCCCTCGTGACGCCCCAGCCCTACCGGGGCTTCGCCAAGGTGCTGGCCCGGCTGTTTCCGAGCGCGGCGCGTCCGACCTCGCTGTTTGGCGCCACCGGGATCTCGCCCGGCTCCTTCGTCCACCCGACCGCCCGGCTCGAACCCGGGGTGGTGGTCGATCCCGGCGTGGTGATCGGGCCGGAGGCCGAGATCGGCGCCGAGACGGTGCTGGCGGCGGGCTGCGTCGTCGGTCCGGGGGTGCGGATCGGGCGGGGTTGCGCGGTGGGTCCCGGGGCCTCGGTGCTGCACGCCTTCCTGGGGAATCGGGTGATCGTGCATGGCGGCGCCCGCATCGGCCAGGACGGGTTCGGCTTCGCCATGGGGCCGGGCGGCCATCTCAAGGTGCCGCAGGTCGGCCGGGTGATCATCCAGGACGACGTCGAGATCGGCGCCAACACCACGATCGACCGCGGCGCGAGCCGCGACACGGTGGTGGGCGAGGGCACCAAGATCGACAACCTCGTGCAGATCGCCCACAACGTCGTCATCGGCCGCCACTGCGTGATCGTCGCCCAGGTCGGCATCTCGGGCTCGACCACGCTCGAGGATTACGTCGTGCTCGGCGGCCAGGTCGGCGTGGTGGGGCATCTGCGCATCGGCATGGGCGCGCAGATCGCCGGATCGAGCAACGTCAACAAGGACGTGCCGGCGGGCTCGCGCTGGGGCGGCACGCCGGCCAAGCCCGTGCGCGAGTGGTTCCGCGAGATGACGACGCTCAAGCACCTCGCGGCGCGCGCGCGCGACGAGGGCGGCGAGGGCTGAGGCGCCGGACGTCGCGGCCGGGCCGCCGGGGACGACGCCTCCGCCGCGCTCCCGCCGCAAATCGCTTGCATCCGCGCCGCTTCTCGCCAAAGACGACGCACCGATGACCGGAGCGTCTCCGGGACCGCCACGAGGGAGCCAGACACCATGACCGAGATGCCTGCCGAGCTGGGCACGGCCGACATCCTGCGGGTGATGGAGCTTCTGCCCCACCGCTACCCGTTCCTGATGATCGACAAGATCGTCCAGATCGATCGGGACGAGAGCTGCATCGGCATCAAGAACGTCACGATCAACGAGCCGCACTTCACCGGCCACTTCCCGGCCGCCCCGGTCTTCCCGGGCGTGCTGCTGATCGAGGGCATGGCTCAGACTGCCGGCGCGATCTGCTGCGCCCACAAGCTCAAGGGCGACACCAAGCCGAGCAAGGTCTTCTTCATGACCATCGACAAGGCGAAGTTCCGCAAGCCGGTCGTGCCGGGCGACGTGGTCGAGTACCACATGCGCAAGACCAGCAATCGCCGCTTCATGTGGTGGTTCAAGGGCGAGGCCAAGGTCAACGGCGTGCTGGTGGCCGAGGCCGAGATCGGCGCGATGCTGGTGACCGAATGAGCGAGAGCCAGACGAGCGAGGCCCGGACGGCCGATCTGCCGGAGACCCGCATCCACCCGAGCGCGGTGGTCGAGGACGGCGCGGTGATCGGCGCCGGCGTCGAGATCGGGCCGTTCTGCCATGTCGGGCCGCAGGCCACGCTCGGCGACGGCGTCAAGCTCGTCAGCCACGTCGTCGTGGCCGGCCGCACCACGGTCGGCCCGCGCACCCGGATCTATCCCTTCGCCTCGATCGGCCACCCGCCGCAGGACCTGAAGTTCCGCGGCGAGGACTCGACCCTGACGATCGGCGCCGATTGCCAGATCCGCGAGGGCGTGACGATGAACCCCGGCACCGCCGGCGGCGGGCTGGCCACCACGGTCGGCGATTCCTGCGCGTTCCTCGCCAACAGCCATGTCGGCCACGATTGCCGGGTCGGCCACCACGTCGTGTTCTCCAACAACGTGATGCTGGCCGGCCATTGCCAGGTCGGCGACTACGCGATCCTCGGCGGCGGCGCGGCGGTGATCCAGTTCGCCCGGGTCGGCGCCCATTCCTTCGTGGGCGGGCTGTCGGGCCTCGAGAACGACCTGATTCCCTACGGCATGGCGGTGGGCAACCGCGCCCACCTGTCGGGGCTCAACATCATCGGGCTGCAGCGCCGCGGCTTCTCCCGCGAGGAGATCCACGCGCTGCGCAAGGCCTACCGGCTGCTCTTCGCCCTCGAAGGCACCCTGATGGAGCGGGTCGAGGACGTGGCGGCGGAGTTCGACCAGCACCCGATCGTGCAGGAGATCCTGGCCTTCATCCGCGAGGGCGGCAAGCGCTCGGTCTGCACGCCGCGCGAGGCACCGGGCCCGGCGTGATGGCCGCCGCGGCGGCCCACGCCGATCGCTCTCCCGCTCCGCAGGCGGCCGGGCCGGTCGCCATCGTGGCCGGGGCCGGCCGGCTGCCGCTCCTCATCGCCGCCGCCCTGGATGCGGTCGGGCGTCCCTGCCGCGTGCTGGCGATCCGGGGCTTCGCCGATCCGGCGACCCGGCGGCGGGCCGACGCCACGGTCGACCTCCTCGACGTGCGCGGCGCCCTCGACATCCTCTGCGGCTGGCATCCGGCCGGCGTGACGCTCGCCGGCGCGGTGGCGCGGCCGAGCCCCGCCGCCCTCCTCAACACGCTCGCGGCCTACCGCAACCGCGAGACCCTGCGCTCGCTCGCTTCCGGCGGCGACGACCACCTCCTGCGCGGCGTGCTGGCTCTGCTGGAGGAGCACGGCCTGCAGGTGCTCGGCGTGCGCGACCTCGCCCCCGGGCTGATGGCACCGGTCGGCCGCCTCGGGGCGCTGGGGCCGGACGCGGCGGCGGAGGCCTCGGTGGCGGCCGGGCGGGCGCTGCTCGCCAGCCTCTCCCCGCACGATGTCGGCCAGGCCGCGGTCGTGGCGAGCCGGCGGGTCCTGGCGGTCGAGGGGCCGGAGGGGACCGACCGCATGCTCGACCGCGCGAGGGCGCTCTCCCGCCGCCCCTTCGGCCTCGGTCGCGCCCCCGCCGCGATGGTGCTGGTGAAGCGCGCCAAGGACGGCCAGGACCTCCGGGTCGACCTGCCGGCGATCGGTCCGCGCACGGTGAAGCGGGCGGCGCAGGCCGGCTGCATCGGCATCGCGGTCGGGGCCGGCGACACCCTGGTGCTCGACCGCGCCGAGACCGCGGCGCTCGCCGACCGGCTCGGCCTCTTCCTCCTCGGCCTGCCGCCCGATCCTCCGGAGCCTGCCCCTTGAGCGACACGGCCCCGACCGGGCGTCCCCTCACGATCTGGCTGGTGGCGGGCGAGGAATCCGGCGACCAGCTCGGCGCCAAGCTGATCCGCTCGCTCCACGCCCTCTCCGACCGGCCGCTGGCGCTCGCCGGCGTCGGCGGCGACGCCATGGCGGCGGAGGGCATGGCCTCCCTCTTTCCGCTCGAGGACGTGGCGGTGATCGGCTACCTCGCGGTGGCCGCCCGCATCCGCCTCCTGATGCGGCGCATCCGCCAGACCGTGCAGGCCTGCGTGGCGGCGCGTCCCGACGTGCTCGTCATCATCGACAGCCCGGGCTTCACCCACGCGGTGGCGAGCCGGGTGCGCCGGCAGCTGCCCGGCCTGCCCGTGGTCGATTACGTCAGTCCGAGCGTGTGGGCGTGGCGGCCGTGGCGCGCCAAGACCATGCGCGGCTACATCGACCACGTGCTCGCCCTGCTCCCGTTCGAGCCCGACGCGCATCGCCGCCTCGGCGGGCCGACCTGCACCTATGTCGGCCACCCGCTGATCGAGCGGCTCGGCGAGTTGCGCCCGGGCTCGGCGGAGCGGGAGGCACGCCGAGGCCCCGAACCGGTCCTGGCGGTTCTGCCGGGCTCGCGCCGCAGCGAGATCGAGCGCCTGATGCCGATCTTCGGTGCCGCCCTCGCCAAGGTGCAGGCGCAGGGCCACCCGTTCACGGTCGAATTGCCGGCGGTGGCGCGCCACCGCGCCCTGATCGCGCGTCTCGCGGCCTCCTGGACGGTGCGTCCGCGGCTGATCGACGGCGAGGCCGACAAGCTCGCGACCTTCCGGCGGGCCCGCGCGGCGCTGGCGGCGTCGGGCACGGTGACGCTCGAACTGGCGCTCGCCGGCGTGCCGATGGTGGTGGCCTATCAGGTGCCGAAGATCGAGGAGGTGATCGTCCGCCGCCTGATCCAGGTGCCGACGATCGTCCTGCCGAACCTGATCCTGGGCGAGAACGCGATCCCCGAGCTGATCCAGGCCGAATGCACCCCCGAGCGCCTGGCGGCGGCGCTCGCGCCCCTCCTGCCCGAGGGCCCGGCCCGGGCGGCGCAGGAGGCGGCGCTCGCCCGCCTCGACGCGACGATGCGGCTGCCCGACGGCGACGAGCCGAGCCGCAGCGCCGCCCGCATCGTGCTGGCGGCGGGCAAAGGCGCGGCGGCCTGAGCCGCTACTCGCCCCAGCCGCGGACGTCCGCGCCGCCGAACACGACCCGGTTGCGCAGGGGCGGCCGCGACAGGCCGGAGAGCATCGGCCCGCCGCCGCTCGCCGCATCGAGCGCCGCCAGGTGCTCGGGCGAGAGCGTGATGTCGAGCGCGGCGGCATTGTCGCCGACCTGCCCGGCCCGGCTCACCCCCATCAGGGTCGAGGCGATGCCGGGCCGTCCGACCACCCAGGCGAGCGCGATCCGGGCCGGCGTCTCCCCGGCCTCGGCGGCGACGCGCTTCACCGCATCGACGATGTCCCAGTTGCGTGCGGTGAACAGGCGGTCGCCGAAGGGATTGTCGCCGTCGAGACGCTTGTCGTCGGCCGGGCGAACGGCACCGTCCGTCGCGGCCTCGTTCGGCACGCCGTCCCGGCGCCGCGGGCCGGCCTCGACCGCGGCACGGTCGTACTTGCCGGTCAGGAGCCCGTAGGCGAGCGGGCTCCACGGCACCAGGCCGAGGCCGGCGGACCGGGCGAAGGGCAGGTGCTCCCGCTCCGCCCCGCGCTCCACCAGGGCGTAGAATTCCTGAAGCCCGACCGGCATCGGCCGGCCGCGCAGCCGCGCCAGGGTGGCGATCTCGGCCGCGTACCAGGCCGGCGTGTTGGACAGGCCCCAATAGCGGATCTTGCCGGCCCGGATCAGCGCCGTCATCGTCTCCAAAAGTTCCTCCGCCGGGGTGATCCCGTCCCAGACGTGGACCCAGTAGAGGTCGACGAAATCGGTGCGCAGCCGCGCCAGCGAGCGGTCGAGGGCGGCGCGGACGTGGCGTGCGCCGTTGCCGCCCTCGTGCGGGCCCCGCCCGGTCGCGAAGCCGGATTTCGTGGCGATCACCAGGCGGTCGCGCAGGCCGCCCTCGGCGACGAACCGGCCCACCATCTCCTCCGACCGGCCGCCGGCATAGACGTCGGCCGTGTCGATGAAATTGCCGCCGAGGGCGACGTAGCGGTCGAACACCGCGCGGCTGCCGGCCTCGTCGAGGCCCCAGCGCCGGGTGCCGAAGGTCATGGTGCCGAGCGCGAGCGGGCTGACCAGCAGCCCGGAGCGGCCGAGGGCGCGGAGCGCGTGGAGATCCATGGCAAAGGGTCCTGTCTCGTCGGAGCGAGGGAATCCGAGGACTCGTCCCTCGGAGGCTGTCCCGGAGATGGACCGGGGGCGGACCGCGGATTAGACCGGGCAGGCCGCACGGGTTGCTGAAGGATTCTCAGCAGTGGATCGTGATCTCTGGTCCGGGCTCGCCGTCTTCGCGGCCATCGTCGAGGCCGGCAGCTTCGCCCGGGCCGCGATCCGGCTCGGCCTCTCGGCTTCCGCGCTCAGCCATGCGATGCGGAGCCTCGAAGCCAAGCTCGGCGTCCGGCTGCTCGACCGGACCACCCGCTCGCTGGCGCCGACGCAGGCCGGCGCGGACCTGCTGCTGAGCCTGCGCCCCGCCCTGGCCTCCGTCGAGGAGGCGCTCGGCGGCCTGGACGCCGCCCGCGCCCGGCCCGCCGGCCGCATCCGGGTCAATGCGCACCGCATGGCGGCCGTGCACGTCGTGCTGCCGCGCCTGCCCGCCTTCGCGGCGGCCTGCCCGGACGTCTCGGTCGAGCTCGTCGTCGACGACGGCCTGATCGACATCGTGGCGGAGCGGTTCGATTGCGGGATCCGGCATGAGGTCGAGCTGCAGCGCGACATGATCGCGGTCCGCGTCAGCGGGGCCGTGCCGCTCGTCTTCGTGGCGGCCCCGGCCTACCTCGCGGCCCACGGCGGGGTGCGGGAGCCGGACGATCTCGGCCGGCATCGCTGCCTGTGCTACCGCTACACCTCGTCGGGCACGATCCACTTCTGGGAGTTCGTGCGGGACGGGCACCGGTTCGAGCGGGTTGTGCCCGGCGCCTTCGTCACCAACGACGTCGAGCTGATGCGGGATGCCGCGCTCGCGGGCCTCGGCGTCGCCTGCCTGCCGCGCGCCTGCGTCGAGGGCGGCATCGCGACGGGTTCGCTCGTCGAGGTGCTGGCCGGGTGGGCGCCGGTCCTGCCGCCCAACCACCTCTACTATCCGAGCCGGCGCCAGCCCAGCGCGGCGTTCCGGGCCTTCGTGGAGGCGCTGCGGGCCTGACCCGTCGCCTTACCGGCTCCTCAGGTAATCGAGCATCGTCCCGGCATCCGAGACCGTCAGGCCGACGCCCGGCGGGTCGTCGCGAAATCCCGGCTCGACGAACATCTTGGCGATCCTGCCGTCCTCGACATGCATCGCGTAGCGCCAGCTGCGCATCCCCATGCCCTGGCGGCCGCGCTTGACCAGCATGCCCATCTGCCGCGTGAAGTCGGCATTGCCGTCGGGCAGCATGAACACCTTCTCGATGCCCTTGGACCGTGCCCACTGGAACATCACGAAGGCGTCGTTGACCGACAGGCAGACCACCTGATCGATGCCGAGCGCGGCGAAATCGTCGGCATGCTGCTCGTAGCCGGGCAGGTGGTCGTCCGAGCAGGCCGGCGTGAAGGCGCCGGGGAGAGCGAACAGCACGACGTTGCGGCCGCCGAACACCTCGGTGGAGGTGAGGTCCTTCCACTCGAACGGGTTGGGCCCGCCGAGGGCGTCGTTCCTGACGCGGGTGTGGAAGGTCACGTCCGGGACGGTGGCGGGCGGCATCGGAACCTCGCGGGCGAACATCGTGGACGACAGAAATGGGCACGGCGAGTCTAGCCTCGGGACCGGTCGGGCGTCACGTCGAAATCACTCCATCGCCCGTGTCGGACCGGGGGCCGGTTGCGACCCCGACCATCGGGCATCGCCGACGGCGGCACAGGTGAGCCGCCTTGCTGGTCGGTATCCGCCGAAGGTGAGAGCCGCGCCGTCCACCGTCGCCGACTCGATCCGGATCGTTCCACGAAGATGCCGCGACAAAGACGCGCTCCGGGAAGTCGTGCACTATCCTTTGGGGCCGGTTGATATCCTGCCCCGACGCCTATCTGTTCGGCGGTGATGGAGGCCTGACCGCGTGTCGCGTGGCTCAGCCGGCGACGAGGAGGCCTCGGGTGGTGGACATATCGGAGAAGCCGGATCTCGGCGGCCTCGGGCCCGCCGTCACCTCGCGCGGGCCGCGGGCCGTCACCGACACGCATTCGGACATCTTCTTCGCCGCCGTCGAGACGACGCGGATGCCGATGATCGTGACCGACCCGCACCAGCCGGACAACCCGATCGTCTTCGCCAACCAGGCCTTCCTGCGCATGACCGGTTACACGCCGGACGAGCTGGTCGGCACCAATTGCCGCTTCCTGCAGGGTCCGGAGACCGACCGCGAGACGGTGGCGGAGGTGCGCCGCGCCATCGCCGAGCGCAAGGAACTCGCCACCGAGATCCTGAACTACCGCAAGGACGGCTCGACCTTCTGGAACGCGCTGTTCATCTCGCCGGTCTACGACAAGAAGGGCGAGCTGGTCTATTTCTTCGGCTCGCAGCTCGACGTGTCGCGCCGGCGCGACGCCGAGCTGGCGCTGCACCAGGCCCAGAAGATGGAGGCGCTGGGCCAGCTCACCGGCGGCATCGCGCACGACTTCAACAACCTGCTCCAGGTGATCAGCGGCTACACCGACGTGGTGCTGGCGCTCGCCGAGCATCCGACGATCGACGTGAACCGGCTGCTCGGCGCCGGGGCGGCGATCCGCGCCGCGACCGACCGTGCGGCCCGCCTCACCCACCAGCTCCTCGCCTTCGCCCGCAAGCAGCGCCTCGACGGGCGGGCGCTCAACCTCAACAACCTCGTGCGCGGCATGAACGAGATCACCGGGCGCACGCTCGGCGATCACGTCGTCATGCGCACCGACCTCTCGCCCGAGCTCTGGAACTGCCGCATCGACCCGACGCAGGCCGAGGTCGCGCTGCTCAACGTGCTGCTCAACGCCCGCGACGCGATGCCGGGCGGCGGCACCGTGACGATCAAGACCGAGAACCTGACCATCGACGACGAGATGGGCCTGCTGCTGATGGTGCGGCCGGGCCCCTACGCGGTGGTGCAGGTGCAGGATACCGGCCTCGGCATGCCGGCGGAGATCCTGGCCCGGGTGATGGAGCCGTTCTTCACCACCAAGGAGGAGGGCCGCGGCACGGGGTTGGGCCTCGCCATGGTGTACGGCTTCGCCAAGCAGTCCGGCGGCACGGTGCGGATCACCTCCGAGGTCGGCCGCGGCACCACCGTGCGGCTGCTCTTCCCCGCCACCGACCAGGTCGTCGCCGCCGAGCGCCGCCCGGCGCCGCGGGCCGCCGACCGCACCGGCACCGAGACGATCCTGGTCGTCGACGACCGGCCGGACGTCGCCGACACCGCCAGGGTGATCCTGGAGGATTTCGGCTACACGGTGCTCGTCGCTCACGACGCCCGGCAGGCCCTCGACCTCCTCGACGAGAGCGACAAGGTCGATCTCCTGTTCTCCGACCTGATCATGCCCGGGGGCATGAACGGCGTGCTCCTCGCCCGCGCCGCCCGCGAGCGCCAGCCGCGGATCCGGGTGCTGCTCACCACAGGCTACGCCGAGGCCTCGATCGAGCGGACCGATGCCGGCGGCAGCGAGTTCGAGATCCTGAACAAGCCCTATCGCCGGATGGAGCTGGCGCGGCGCGTGCGGCTGACACTCGACGGGCCGACGGGGGTGGGGTAGGCGCCGCCCCTCCCCGGCCGGGATCGGGCCCGGCGTCTCCGCCCGTCAGAGCGTGTTGGTCAAAGCGTCTCGGTCAGAGCGTTTTGGCGAGATACACCCCGACGCCGCCCCGGAACGGCTCCTCGCGCTCGATCACGAAGCCCGCCCGCCGGTAGAAGTCGACGTTGCGGCCAAACGCCTGATTCGTCGCGAGCCTGATGGCCGGGTGCCCGAGGGCCCGGGCGATCTCCTCGGCCCGCTGCAGCATCCAGCGCCCGAGCCCCCGGCCCTGCTGAGCCGGATCGACCGCCAGGTTCTCGATCCAGAGATGATCGGCCCGCGGGATCGTCTCGATCAGTGCCAGGAGCGCGCCGTCCCGTTCCAGGAGGTCGACGCGATGCAGGCGGACCGCCCGTTCGTAATCCGCCGTCATCGGCACCGGCTCGCGGCCGATGACGGGCACCCACCGGGCATAGGCCTCCCGCACCAGCGCGGTGATCCGCGGCACGTCCGCCTTCGTGGCGGGACGCAGGGTGCCGATCGCCCACTCCGCCGCCTCGATCGCCGTCACCTCGATCTCGACCAGGGCATCCGGGCGCGCCAGGCCCGCGACCACGACGACCGTGACGGCGGCGGGCGTCTCGGACGCCCAGCGCGCCCGGCGGGCCTGCCCGAGGGCCGGCAGATCACCGCTCTGCGTCAGGAAGAATGTCGCCTTGGCGACGTCCGGCAGCCCCAGTCCGGCAGCCGCCAGCAGCGCCTCGACGTTGGTCATCGCCTGATCGAGCTGTCCCGCGAAATCCTCGTGCATCCGGCCGTCCGGTGCGACCCCGAACTGACCGGAGACGAAGAGCGTGCGGCCCGCCGGTACCGCGCGGGCATGGGTGTAGATCGTGCGGAACGGCTCGGGCACGGCCCAGACGGTCGGAGGGTCGATGGTCGTCACAGAGGTTACGCCTTGGCTTGGCCCCGGCCCCGACGATCGGGCTCCACCGCACGGGGCACAGGTGAGGCCCCGCCGCGTCCACGGCCGCGAGGCTCGGGAGGACGCGATCCGGTATGGGTGCCAGCGAGCGGCAAAGGGCCGCTCGAGCTGGCGAGGAGCTACACGCCCCCGTCCCGCCGACCGCGTCGGACGCGGCGTCGGCCTCGGACGGCCAGGGTCGGGCAGGTCGGGCTCATGCGATGACGCTAGGAGAGATTTTTTGCGCAGGCAATCGAAACCTTGTCGCGGGACATGCGGGCCTGAAAAAAAACGTGGGCGCGGCCCCCTCCGCCGTCAGAAGCTGTAGCCGACGCGCAGGCGCATCTGGTGCCGGTCGAAGCTCGACAGGTCGAGGGCCCCCGGCTCGTCCACCGCCCGCCCGGCGACCTGAACGTTCCAGGCGACCGAGGCCCAGGCCCGCGGCGAGAGGGTCATATACAGCGTGGGCCCGAGATAGATCGCCTCGCCGACGAGCCGGTCGAGCGCCGGGCCGTCGTAGGTCCGGGCGTGGCGCATCTCGGCACCGGCGAAGAGGCCGGGCCGGACCTGATAGGACAAGGCCCCGGCGGCCTCGAACCCCGATGCGAGGGCCTGCCCGCCCGGGACGGCGGGTCGCGTCGAGGAGACCGCGAAGCCCAGATTGACCGCCGCGACCAGCGTGCCGGGGATCAGCTCCCGGTCGGCGAGCAGGCCGACATCGGTGCCGAAGCTGCGGGCCGGTGCGCCCGTTCCGCCATCGACGGTGCCGTAGGCGGGCACGATGCCGAGCGTCAGGCCGAACGGCGCGGTGCGCCGGTCCAGGAGGCGCAGGCGGGTCTCGAGAAATCCGCCATTGAACCCGCCGGTGGTCCGGACCGGAGTGCCGGGCGTCCCGATATCGTAGGCGTTGAAGGTGATCCCGGGGGCGAGGCGGAAATCCGCCGTCAGCGGCACCTTCACGGCGAGCCCGCTGTCGATGGCGAGGAAGCGGCCGAGGCGCCGGCCGAGCCGTCCGCTCGTCTCACATTCGAGTTCCGCCTCGCCCGGTACGCCGAGGTCGCTGCCTTCGGTGAAGCCGAACAGGTGCTCGCTGTCGAGGTCGCCGGGGGTCAGGTTCTCGGCGGCGGTGGGCAGGGATTGTGCCCGCGCGGGCGGGGCCCCCTGCCCGATCGCCAGACAGGCCAAGACGGCACCGGTGGCGCGGGGTGCGAACGACGGACGGGGAAAGCGCATCGCCAAAGCTCATTATTATAGCTAATGCTATAATTGATAGGCGTAGCCAATCCGCGCGTCAACGGACGATCGGGGGAGGTCGCGGCGATGGGAGCGGGGACCGGCCTTGCCGGATCGCGCAGGCGAGACAGGCTTTAGGGCGGCACCGCCTCGGGCCGTCGTCGCTCGCGCTTCGTCAGGATCCGTCCAGTCCCCTGCGACATCGCGCGGGCATCGACGGAATGTCGCGCGCCGCCCACGGCAGTCACGCGATTCGATCAGGAACCCGATCCCCGATCATATGTTATCGAAACACTCACGGCGGTACGCCGCATAGACTGTGGAGATACGCAGATGGCGGATAAGAAGCAGCAGTCTCAGTCGCACAATACTGATGATACCACTCGCCACAACCACAAGAATCCCGATGCGCCGAACCAGGGCACCGTCCAGCACTCGGATGACGGCCGCCTGAAGGAGAACCGCGACAAGGGCATCCATCGCGGCGACAAGGAGTAGTCGCCCCTCGCCTCCCGTCGGTCGCAGCCGCGATGGGCAAGCGGCCGACGGGGAATTGAGAGATCACGGGATCTCCGGCTTCGAACCGGAGCGAGAGGGCCGCCGCGAGGCGGCCCTCTCTCGTTACGCGTCCGCCGGGCGGCCGTCGCGCCAGGGGCGCAGCGGGCCGGGGATGCGGAAGTCCCGCGGGACCGCGAAGTCGCGGGCAGCGCCGCGCGCGGCGGAGAGGCCGCCGGGGAAGCCGCTGCGGTGGTGGTACTCGTAGGTCCCGGGCGGCGGCAGCCGCTTGTCGGCCGTCAGCCCCTGGACGCAGACGATGTCGGCGAGCGTCACCCCGGCCACCGCCGCGGTGGCCAGCGCCAGGGTGCCGGCGCGGGGATTGTCGTCCTCGAAACCGGTCGCCAGGGTGGCGAGATCGAGGGCGTCGCCTGCGACCCGTCCCCAGATCCACGGCGTCGGATCGTGGCTCATCAGGATCGCCGCGCCGGTGGCGACCTCGCGGGCGCCGTAGGCCTGGATCAGGGCCTCGCGGCCCTCCATCCCGAGCGCCCGGCACAGGGCCCGGGGCGCCAGGATCTCGGCGAGGCCAAGGCCGATCGAGAACCAGCCGAGGCCGCGGGCGAGGGTGTCGTGCGCCGAGCGGGCGCGGGGGTTCACCGTGCGCTTCATGCTCATGGCCGGGTCCTCACGGCTTGATCACCACCTTGATGCAGCCGTCCTGCTTGTCGCGGAACGTGCGGTACATCTCCGGCCCCTGCTCCAGGCCGACCGTGTGGGTGATGACGAAGGACGGGTCGATCTGCCCCTCCTCGATCCGCCGCAGGAGGTCGTCGGTCCAGCGATTGACGTGGGTCTGGCCCATGCGGAAGGTCAGGCCCTTGTTCATCGCCGCGCCGAACGGCACCTTGTCGATCAGGCCGCCATAGACGCCGGGAATCGACAGCACGCCGGCCGGGCGGCAGGCCATGATCATCTGGCGCAGCACGTGCGGCCGGTCGCTCTCCAGCATCACCGCCTGCTTGGCGCGGTCGTAGATCGCGTCGAGCGAGGTGGTGGCGTGCGCCTCCATCCCGACCGAATCGATGCACTTCTCCGGCCCCTTGCCGTTCGTCATGTCGTTGAGCTTGGCGACGACGTTCGATTCCGCATCGAGGTCGATCGTCTCGGCGCCGCCGGCCCGGGCCATGGTCAGGCGCTCGGGCACCCGGTCGATGGCGATGACGCGCTTGGCCCCGAGCAGGATCGCGGAGCGGATCGCCATCTGGCCGACCGGGCCGCAGCCCCAGATCGCCACCGTGTCCTCCGGCTGGATGTCGCACTGCACCGCCGCCTGCCAGCCGGTCGGGAAGATGTCGGAGAGAAACAGCAGCCTCTCGTCCGGGATGCCGCCCGGCACCTTGATGTGGGTCGCGTCGGCGAAGGGCACCCGCAGGTACTCGGCCTGGCCGCCGGCATAGCCGCCGGTGAGGTGGGTGTAGCCGAACAGGCCCGCGGTAGTGTGGCCGAAGGCGGCCTCGGCGAGCTTGGCGTTGCGGTTGGTGCGCTCGCAGACCGAGAAGTTGCCGCGCTTGCACTGGTCGCACTGGCCGCAGATGATCGTGAACGGCACGACGATCCGGTCGCCGACCTTGAGCGCCTTGTTGTCCCGCCCGACCTCGACCACCTCGCCCATGGTCTCGTGGCCCATGATGTCGCCCGACTTCATGCCCGGCATGAAGTGGTCGTAGAGGTGCAGGTCGGAGCCGCAGATGGCGCAGGCGGTGACCTTGATGATCGCGTCGCGCCCGTCCTCGATCGTCGGATCGGGGACGGTGTCGCACCGGATATCCGCGGTGCCGTGCCAGACGAGGGCCTTCATGGCTGATCGGTCTCCGAGGCGCGTGCCGCGGAGAGGCCGGGATTGGCGGTCCGCGCACGGGCCGCCCCGGCTCAGGTACATATACCCCCTACCGGTAAGCGGCGATGCCCGGACAACCGATCAGGGGTGGGCCTGTTCCTTGAACGGCCCGCGGGATTCCCGTCGTCGGGTCAGCGAGAGGTTCGGAATCCGGGCTCGGGCAGCCCGGCCTCAGCGCGGCCGGGGCGCCGCGCCGCCGCGGCGCAGCTCCAGGGTGGCCCAGCCCTCGATCAGGCGGCGCCGGCGCAGGCGGAAGCCTTGCGCCGCGTAGGCCGAGAGCACGCCCGGCACGTCGCGGGGAATCAAGCCCGAGAGGACCAGCGTACCGTCCGTCGCCACCGCGCGGGCGAGGCTGGGGGCGAGGCCGCGCAGCGGCCGGGCCAGGATGTTGGCGAAGACGAGGTCGTAGCCGCGGGCGACGCGGGCGAGCGGGTGGCGCAGGCCCGGCGCCTCGTAGAACGCCATCAGGTTGGCCATGCCGTTGAAGGCGGCGTTGGTGCGGGCAGTGGCCACCGCCTCCGGGTCGAGGTCGCCGGCGATGACGCGGGTGTGCAGCAGGCGCGCGGCGGCGAGCCCCAGGATGCCGGTGCCGGTGCCGACGTCGAGGACGCGGTGGGGCCGGCGGCGCTTCACCTCGTCGACGAGGGCGAGGAGGCAGCCGAGCGTGGTGCCGTGGTGGCCGGTGCCGAAGGCGAGCGCCGCCTCGATCTCGATGGGCAGGTCGTTGGGCTGCACCCGGCCGCGGTCATGCGAGCCGTGGACCAGGATGCGGCCGGCGCGCACGGGCTTCAGCCCTTCCAGGGAGGCGCGGACCCAGTCCTGCTGGTCGATCGCCGCGAAGACCGCCTCGTCGGCGGCGTCGCCGAGGATCGGGCGGATCAGCTCGCGCACCGCCTCCTCGTCGGGCTCCTCGGAAAAATAGGCTTCGAGGTGCCAGGTCTTGCCGTCCTCGGCCTCGAAGGCGGCGACGGCCGTCTCGGTCGGGTCGAAGACCTCGCCGATCAGGTCGGTCATGGCGCGGGCCGCGCGCTCGCTCGTATCGAGACGGAGCACGTGGGTCGGGCGGTGGGGCGGCAGGCCTTCGAGCATGCCCGCGCCCATAGCATCCGCGCCGGCCGCCGTCACCGCCCCGTCACGCCCCTCCGGCATGACGGCGCTGCAGCCGGACCCCCGGCCGCCCCGGCCCGGTGTGGCGTCGACGACACAGCCGCCCTGCCCCTGCGGAAGATCCGCATCTTCCGACGGAACCGCGGCAGCGGGTCGACGTTCATAGCGGCGCCGGTCGCCAGAAGCCGGCCGTCGAAGGATCGTGCGATGCGTACCCGACTCCGCGAGCAGGTCGAGCCGGAAGTTTCCGCCGAGACCGCTCAAGCCCCCGCCCGGCTCGTCCCCTCACGGGATGCCTACGGACGGGATGCTGCCCCCTGGCGCCGCGCGGCGCCGCTCACCGCCGAGGATACGGCCCTGCCGGGCCGCATGCTCATGCTGCTCAGCCGGCTCCACCGGAGCGAGCTCGAGCTGAAGGCGCAAGCCGAGCAGGCCGACGCCGCCGGCCGGGGTGCCTGACCTGGATCACCTCCCGCAGGCCCCGGGCGACCGCGCGACGGTCACCCGGGGCCCGCGCGGCAAAGCCGCGTGAGGCCCGGCCGTCAGGCGCCGAGGCGCGAGCCCAGCCGGGCATCCGGGACGTAGCCGCGGTTCCAGGTCGGGCTGATCACCACCTCGTTGAGGCAGACGTGGCGCGGGCGCGTCGCCACGAACAGGATCAGCGCCGCCATGTCGTCGGGCTGGAGCATGCGGGCGCGGTCCTCGGGCGTCACCGGTACCGGGCGCTTGTCGAGGATCGGGGTCGCGACCTCGGCCGGGCACAGAACCGTCGAGCGGATGCCGTTGACGCATTCCTCCATGTTGATGCTGTGGCTCATCGCCACCACGGCGTGCTTGGCCGCCGTGTAGGCGGGCCCGCTCACCGGGCTGACGAAGCGCCCGGCCCAGGAGGCGGTGTGGATCAGCACGCCGTCGCCCTGCCGGCGCATCAGCGGCAGCACCGCGAGCGAGGCGTAGAAGGCGCTCGACAGGTTGGCGGCGATCACGTCCTGCGCGCCCTCCGGCGACAGGGCATCCCAGCGCCGCTCGCGCACGTTGCTGCCGGCATTGCTCACCAGCACGTCGATGCGACCGAAGCGCCGCTCGATGCTGCCGACGATGGCGCCGACCCGGCTCGCGTCGGTCACGTCGCCGACCTCGACCTCCGCTTCGCCGCCCTCGGCGACGATCCGTGCCGCGAGGGCCCGCAGCGGCTCCTCCCGGCGGCCGGTGAGCACCACCCGGGCGCCCGCCCCTGCGAGGGCCAGGGCCGCCGCCTCGCCGATGCCGCTGCCCGCGCCCGTCACCCAGGCGATCTTTTCCGCGAGCGGCTTGGTCACGTGTCGGTCCGTCATGTCGGTCTCCTCCCGTCGCCGGCGGCGTCGCATTCGCGCTCCCGCCCGCGGACCTGTCTGCCAAGCCGGCGGCGTTCGACGCAAGGGCGGGATGGGAGATGGCGCGCCTCCTGCACGGGACGAGAGCCGGAGGATCGAAGATCCCGCGCACGAGGATGATGCGACCGAATGAATAGCCCGGAGAGCCTGTTTGATCGATGCATCCCGTCGATCTGGCGCCAACATTGCCGCTTCCCTGCGTCATCCTGGGGCCGTGCAGCGGAACTCGGGATGACGATGGAGGGTTTTGTCTCGAATTTGGCAATCAACCAGCCTCTTGGAGACCGATTGACTGCTATCGTTGTTTTGCAAATTTTTTATAAGCACCGCGTCGTTCCGGAACCGCGCAGCGGAGCCCGGAACGACGATGAGGGTCTGAAGATCCCTTGTCTGATCGAGCAGGTTCTCGGAACAGGGGCACCCCCGCACGCTTCCCGGTCGCCCCTCCCGCACACGGAGGCGGGAAAGCCGGCACGATCGAACCGGTGAAACCGGCCTCGTCAGTGCAGGTAGCCGAGGAAGAACAGGATCAGGATGATCGGAATCGGAATGCCGATCAGCCAGAGCAATCCGCCTTTCATCATCGTCGCCTCCATCGCTCCATGATACTCACACGGAGTAACAACGAGACGATTCCCGCTCAGGTTCCGGTCACCGTTAGATCTTGCGGGAGAGGCCACGACCTGGCGCTCGGAGCTTTGCTCACGCGGCTCGCCCCACGCCGTCGGGCCCTGCCGCGACGCCGACCCGGTCGCGCCCGCGGGCCTTGGCGTCGTAGAGCGCCGCATCGGCGCGGGCGATCGCCGCGTGGATGTCGGGGTCGAGGCCCGAGACCATCGCGACGCCGATGCTGACCGTGACCCCGATGGTGCCGCCCGGATGGGTGATCGTCGTCTCGCGCACGGCCGCGCACAGGCGCTCGGCGATCAGCACCGATTCGGCGGCACCGAGGCCGACGAGCAGGACCACGAATTCCTCGCCGCCGAAGCGCGCGACGGTGTCGGAGCCGCGCACCGCCTCCGCCAGCAGGGCGCCGACATGGCGGATCACCGCGTCGCCGGCATCGTGGCCGTGCTCGTCGTTGACGCGCTTGAAGTGGTCGATGTCGATGACGAGCACCGCGGCGCCCCGGCCGCTGCGGCCGATGGCGAAGGCCTCCTCGGCCGGCACGACGAAGCCCCGGCGGTTGAGAAGGCCGGTCAGCATGTCGGTCCCGGCGACCTGGCGCAGGGCCTCGATCTGGCGCCGGTAGAAGGCTGCGACGCGCGTCGAGCGGTCGGTGGCGTCGCTGAGCTGCCGTTCGGCGGTGCCGATCCGCTGCAGGAGCGCGCGTAAGGACGCCGACAGCTCGCGAAATTCCCGGGCGTGGTCGAGATGCGGCAACGTCGTCGCGTCGGGCTCGCGGCCGATCCGGTCGGCCGCGGCGGTCATCTGGCGCAGCGGCGCGGCGATGCCGCGGCCGAGGCACCAGGCCAGGGCGACGCCGACGAGGGCCAGGGCGGCGCCGAGGCCGAGGAGCGGTCGGATCGATTGCTGCACCGGCGCGAGGATCTGGACTTGCGGGCGCGTCGCCACCACGATCCAGCCGAGGGCGGGATCGCCGCCCGCGATCTCGGTCCGCTCGCCCTTGGCCGCCGAGGCGAAACCCGCCCGCACCATCTCGCCGCCGAGATCGACCGAGAAGGTGCCGCTGCCGCGCTCAACCATGCCGCCGGTCAAGGCCGGGCCGAACGGTGCCGCCCCGAGATGGGGTCCGAGGAGCACGCGGCCGCGCCGGTCGAGAACCCAGAGCTCGGTACCGGGCGCGGCCGTCTCGATGAGGCGATTGCGGACCCGGCCCGCCCAGTCCCAGCTCAGGTGACCGCCCAGCACCCCGATGACCGCGCCCGCCGCATCGTGCACCGGGGCCGCGAGGTCGACGAGGCGCAGGGGCTCCGCGCCGGTGCGATGAAGCAGGCGGTTCAGCAGCACCGCCTCGTGCACGTCGCCGACAGTGGGCCGGATCAGGCCGACCTCGAACCAGGCGCGTCCGTTCAGCGCATCCCCCTCCAGCATCCCTTCGGTGCCGATCCGCACGCGCCCGTCCGCGGCCACGAAGCCGAGCCAGGCATAGTCCGGCGCCGTCGTCCGCATGGCGGCGAGGACGCCGCGGGCCGCCGAGGGGTCGGCGGTCCAGCGCTCGCGCAAGGGCGCGAGGCCGGCGACGACCTGGATCTCGCGGAAGCGCTCGCGCAGGGTGGCGTCGAGGCTCTCGGCCATGCCGGCGGCCAGGCGACCGAGGCGATCCTCGGCCAGCCGCACGGCGCTGCGCCGCTCGAGCCAGATCGCTCCGCCCACCGTCGCCCCCACGAGGGCGAGGCAGAGCAGCCCGACCAGGGCGGCGAGCTGATGCTCGAATCGCAGCCTGTTCCTGAACGACAAACGCGGGACCTCCACGACGGAGGTCCGTTCTCTCCGGTCCCTCGAAACGATCGGTGCAGCCGATCGTTCACATTTGAACGATCCCGCTCATTCGCCGGAGGAAAGGCTAGACCTCCACCGTCGGCAGACGGCCGCGGCTGTGCAGGCGCCGCTCCTGCGCGCCCCGTTCGGCGGCGTCGGTCAGCTGGGTGATCAGGGCGCCGGCGGCGCCGAGGGGGATGAGCAGGAACACCGTGCCGCCATCGGGCCCACTCACCTCGGCCGCCAGGGTATCGCCGCCGTCGATGGTGCTGACGGCGGTGATGCTGGTGATCGAGAGGACCCGGGGTCGTGCGTCGTCGGTCGTCATGTCCGCCACTCCTGCGGCACTCAATGCCACGAAAGCGGCCATCGCCAACGTCTAACATGTGATTGTTGAAGAAGCTCGTCGGCTCGCGCAGGATCTCGTCCTAAGCCGATTGGCCAAGCGAATCGCTCGCGAGCGAGCGGCCCGTCACGGTCTGCACCGGTCACGGCGCCGCGCCGATCACGGCGCCGCGCAGACGAGGCCCGCTCCTTCGGCGCGCGGGACCTCCGGATAGGCGCAGACCGGGAGCGACCACGCGATCGCCCCGCCGGCATCGTGCTTCGTCGCCACGAGCTCGCGCGGCGCCTCGCCGGCCTCGACCCAGCGCTCGAGCGCGGTCAGGGGATCGATCCCGGTATCGGCGATGCCCGGCCCCTCGGTGCCGATGCCGCAATGGTCCATGCCCGGCACCATGAACAGGCGCGCGGTGTCCTTGACCGCCGCGAGACCGTCCGCCTTTCCGGCGGTTCCCTTGGCGAGCGCCTCGTAGAAGGCGACGGTCATGAACGGCGTGACCAGGGAATCGCCCCAGCCGTGATAGATCAGGAGCTTGCCGCCGGCCTCGTGGAACGCCGAGAGGCCGGCGGCCGGGCGTGCCGTCGCGCTCGCCGGGTCGTAGGTGGCGGCGTTGTAGACCTGCGCCTGCGGTGCCAGCCGGGCCGGATCGGCGGAAAAATCGAAATCCGTGACCCGGTAGCCCGGCCCGGGCGAGGGCCAGAACGCCATGTAGCGCAGGAAGTCGGCGGCGAAGAGCGGCAGGATCGCCGGTGCGTTGCCCAGCCCCGTGAGCCAGCGCGGCCAATGCGCCTCCGAGCCGAGCGGGATGCCGCCCGGATAGAGCGCGCGGCCGGAGGCGTCGGTCGGGCCGGCATACCACTTCTCCAGCACCCCGACCTCGGCCTCGGTCAGGCAGGTGTCCGAGGTGGCGCCGGTGCAGCGGAGCGAGGACGGCTTGAAAGTGCAGTGCCGCGGATCGGCGACGAGACCGCCCATCTCCTTCGCCCCGCAGGCGGCGGCGACCGCCTCCGTCACGAGCCTGGCCCGCGGCGTCGTCAGGATCGGCTTGCCGTCCGGGCCGGTATTGGCCTTCGCCACCCAGGCGAAGCTCGTGGCGACGAGACCGGTATAGTCGAGGGCGGGCGCCCCGCTGATGATCCCGTCGAAGTCCTTGGGGTATCTCAGGGCCTCCATCGCCGCCATGCGGCCGCCGGTGGAGCAGCCGGCGAAGTAGGACTTTTGCTGCGGCCGGTCGTAGAAGGCCCGCACCAGCACCTTGCTGACCCGGGCGGTCTCGGTCACGGCGCGCTGGCCCCAATCCATCCGGGCGACGAGGTCGCCGGCGGCCCAGCGCCCGTCCGCCGAGCCGGTGCCCCAGTGGCCGCCATCCATGGTCGAGGCGGCGTAACCCCGGCGCAGGCCGTAATTCATCGCGTTGGTGAAGCCGGGCGCGTCCGACAGGAGGGTGCCGCAGAAGCCGCCGCAGCCCGTGCCGTAATACTTGCCGTTCCAGTTCTGCAGCGGCAGCCGCACCTCGAAGCTGGTCGCCGGCCGCACCGTGCCGAGCACCCGGCAATAGGCCGGCAGGTCGCCGGAGGCCGGGACCTCGGCGGCGGAATGGAGGTTCACCGCCTCGACCTTGAGGTTCGCCAGCGCCGCGCAGTCGCCGGCGAGTGCCGGGGCCGCCGTCAGGCCGCCGGCGATCCCGGTCAGGAGCCCCGCCACGATTCCGAAGCTGCGCCGCATCGATCCCTCCCCGCTTTTCGGGGAGCTTAGCGGCAACCTCTTGCGCCGTCGCCAGGGGAATGCGCTACACCGGCCGCCAGAAAACGAGAGATCAGGGCGGGACGCACGATGGCAGGCACCACGGCCGGCGGTGGTTTCGAGGATTTCGGCACGTACGACTACATCGTGGTCGGGGCGGGCTCGGCGGGCTGCGTGCTCGCCAACCGGCTGTCGGCCGATTCCCGTCGGCGGGTGCTGGTGCTGGAGGCGGGCGGGCGCGACAACTGGATCTGGTTCCACATCCCGGCGGGCTACCTCTTCGCCATCGGCAACAAGCGGGCGGACTGGCTGTTCACCACCCAGGACGAAGCCGGCCTGAACGGGCGCCGCCTCGCCTATCCGCGCGGCAAGGTCATCGGCGGCTCCTCGGCCATCAACGCGATGATCTACATGCGCGGCCAGGCCGCCGATTACGACGGCTGGCGCCAGCTCGGCCTGGAGGGCTGGGGCTGGGACGACGTGCTGCCCTACTTCCTCAAGCACGAGGACCACATCGCGCCGCCCAACAGCTTCCACCGCTCCGGCGGCGAGTGGCGGGTCGAGCCGCCGCGGATCCGCTGGGCGATCCTCGACGCGATCCGCGACGCGGCGGAGGCCGCCGGCATCCCGAAGATCCCGGACTTCAACACCGGCGACAACGAAGGCTCGTCCTATTTCCAGGTCAACCAGCGCCGGGGCCGGCGCTGGAGCGCCGCCCGCGGCTTCCTGAAACCCGCGCTGCACCGCCCGAACCTCCGGCTCGAGACCGGCATCCACGTCGAGCGGGTGGTGATCGAGGACGGCCGCGCCGTCGGGGTGGCGTTCGAGCGCGGCGGGCGGCGCTACCTCGCCCGGGCGAACGGCGAGGTGGTGCTGTCGGCTGGCGCCGTCGCGACCCCGAAGCTCCTCGAACTGTCGGGCATCGGCGACGGGACCCGGCTCCAGGGACTCGGGGTCGGGGTCGCGCATCACGCGCCCGGCGTCGGCGAGAACCTACAGGACCACCTGCAGATCCGGCCGGTCTACAAGGTGACGGGGGTGCCCACCCTCAACCTCACATACGCCAACCTGATCAAGCGCGGCTGGATGGGCGTCGAATACGCGCTGTTTCGCACCGGGCCGCTCACCATGGCGCCGAGCCAGGTCGGGGTGTTCACCCGCTCCTCGCCCGACTACGCCACGGCGAACCTCGAATACCACTTCCAGCCGCTCTCCCTCGACAAGTGGGGCGAGGGCCTGCACCGGTTCGGGGCGTTCACGGCGAGCGTCTGCAACCTGCGTCCGTCGAGCCGCGGCAGCGTGCATGCGGCAAGCCCCGACCCGCTGGCGCCCCCGGAGATCCGGCCCAACTACCTCTCGACCGAGGAGGACCGCCGGGTGGCGGTGGATTCGCTCAAGGTGACCCGCCGCATCGTCGCCCAGGCGCCGCTCGCCCGCTACCGGCCGGAGGAGCACCTGCCCGGCCCCTCGATCGCCAGCGACGCCGACCTGCTGAAGGCGGCGGGCGACCTCGGCACCACGATCTTCCATCCCGTCGGCACCGCCCGGATGGGGGCCGACCACGATGCCGGCGCCGTGCTCGATGCGCGCCTGCGGGTGCGCGGGGTGCGGTCTCTGAGGGTCGCCGACGCCTCGGCGATGCCGCGCATCACGTCCGGCAACACCAACTCGCCGACGATCATGCTGGCCGAGAAGGGCGCCGCGATGATCCTGGAGGATGCCGGGTGAGGCCCTACTCCGCGGCGATCAGCACCGGCGCCGCGGCCGGGCGCCCCTGGGACAGGTAGATCAGGCAGGAGCAGCGCAGCAGGGAGGCGAAGTTGCGCACCTCGCCATGGCGCTCCAGCACCTCGTCGTGCAACTTGGTGGCGAATTTGGCGACGCTGAGACCCTCCTGGCGGGCGATCTCCTCCAGGATGGTCCAGAACGCGGTCTCGAGGCGAAGCGACGTGCAGTGCCCGCCGATCCGCAGCGAGCGCGTCTCGTAGGCGTAGCGCTCCGGCGTCTGCTCGGCGAAGATCCGGCACATGGGGGCTCCTCCTGTCTCTGTTCCCCCGAGAGTAGGGAGGTGGAGGCCGGGTCGGCAAGCCGCCGATGCGTCGCGGACGAGACGATCGCGGAACTGCGATTCCCGGCGCGGCCCGTCGTCGGTTCGCCCGGCCTTCTTCACGATCTCGACAAGTGCAGCTTCCTCGCTGACGCTGCGTTGAGAACAAAACCCGAGCGGGAGGACACGGATGGCGCAGGAGAGCATGACGGAGGGGCTGATGCGCACGAAGCCCATCGACCGGCTGCGGCAGGACGCCGAGGGCAGCGGCCACGCCCTGGAACGGACCATCGGGCCGCTCAGCCTGATCGGGCTCGGCATCGGGGCGATCATCGGCGCCGGGCTTTTCTCGCTCACCGGCATCGCGGCGGCGGAGAATGCCGGCCCGGCGGTGGTGATCTCGTTCGCCATCGCGGCCATCGGCTGCGCGCTCGCCGGCATGTGCTACAGCGAGCTCGCCAGCATGATCCCGGTCTCGGGCAGCGCCTACACCTACGCCTACGCCACGATGGGCGAGTTCGTCGCCTGGATCATCGGCTGGGACCTCGTCCTCGAATACGCGGTCGGCGCCGCAACCGTCTCGGTCAGCTGGTCGAAATACGTCGCGACCCTGCTCCAGGACTGGGGCATCACGCTGCCGCCGCGGCTCCTGCACTCGCCGTTCGAGACCGTGCAGCTCGCCGACGGATCGAGCGTGCACGGCCTCGTCAACCTGCCGGCGGTGCTGATCCTGTGCCTGATCTCGCTGCTGCTGATGCGGGGCGTGCGCGAATCGACCCGGGTCAACAGCGTGATCGTCGTGGTCAAGGTCGCGGTGGTGCTCGCCGTGGTCGGCGTCGGCCTGTTCTACGTCAAGGCGCAGAACTACGTGCCGTTCATCCCCGAGAACACCGGCACCTTCGGCGAGTACGGCTGGAGCGGCATCATGCGGGCGGCCGGCGTGGTGTTCTTCGCCTATATCGGCTTCGACGCGGTCTCGACGGCGGCGCAGGAGGTGAAGAACCCGCAGCGCACGATGATGGTCGGCATCCTCGGCTCGCTCGCGGTCTGCACCGTGCTCTACATCGCCTTCGCGGCGGTGCTCACCGGCCTCGTCCCCTACGCCTCGATGAAGGGCGACGCGGCCCCGGTCGCGACCGCGATCAAGCAGACCCCGTTCCCCTGGCTCCAGACCCTGGTGACCCTCGGCGTCATCGCGGGCTTCACCACCGTGATGCTGGTGCTGCTCTACGGCCAGTCGCGGGTGTTCTACGCCATGGCGAACGACCGGCTGCTGCCGAAGTTCTTCGCGGCGATCCACCCGACCTGGCGCACGCCCTACCGCTCGAACCTGTTCTTCATGGTGTTCGCGGCCTTGCTCGGCGGCCTGACCCCGATCAGCACGCTCGGCCACATGACCAGCATCGGCACGCTGCTCGCCTTCATCATCGTGTGCGCGGGCGTCGTCATCATGCGGCGCACCCATCCGAACGAGCCGCGCGGCTACCGGGTGCCGCTGGTGCCTGTCGTGCCGGCGGCCGGCATCCTGGTCTGCCTCGCGATGATGCTCTCCCTCGACGGCGAGACCTGGCTGCGCCTGGTGGTCTGGCTGGCGATCGGTCTCGCGATCTATTTCGGCTACGGCCGGCGCCACAGCCGGGTCGGCCGCGACGCGGCGCGCTGATCCCCCTCCCCTGGCGGGGCGGGCCGGGAGCGCGCTAGATCCCGGTCCGAACGCCAGGGAAGCATCGCCAGGAGGGCACATGGAGATCAACCGGAGCGGGTCCCGTCCGTCGCAGGCGGGATCCGCGGAGTACTTCACCGGCCGGGTGCGGATCGACCCGCTGATGAGCCCGGGCGAGCCGGCCCGGGTCGCCGGCGCCCACGTCACCTTCGAGCCGGGGGCGCGCACGGCCTGGCACACCCATCCCCTCGGCCAGACGCTGATCGTCACCGCGGGCCTCGGCCTCGCCCAGACCGAGGGCGGCGCGATCGAGGAGATCCGCCCCGGCGACGTGGTGTGGTTCGAGCCCGGCGAGCGCCACTGGCACGGGGCGAGCGCGACGACCGGGATGAGCCACGTCGCCATCCAGGAGAAGCTCGACGGCAGTGCCGTGACCTGGCTCGAGCCGGTCACCGATGCCGAGTACGGCGCCCGTTAAACGAGGAGACCACGCTCCATGCCGCATATCATCGTCAAGCTCTATGCCGGCCGCAGCGACGAGCAGAAGCAGCGCATCGCCGACGAGGTCACGAAGGCGCTCATCACCGCCACCGGCTGTTCCGAGGGCTCGGTCTCGGTCGGCGTCGAGGATGTCGAGCCGAGCGCCTGGACCGCGACCGTCTACGAGCCGGACATCGTCGCCAAGGCCGACACGATCCTGAAGAAGCCCGGCTACGCCCCGGCCTGATCGGGGCCTCCGCCTGATAAAAAAAGCCGCGCTCCCGTGGGGAGCGCGGCCCGAACGTGCCGGGGCCCGCCGGAGCGGGCCCGTGCGCCCTGCCTTAGGACGCGGCGTCCTTGGCGGCGTTGGTGGCCTGGTCGGTGGCGCTGCGGGCCGCATCGGCGCCCTTCTGCATCGCCTGCCGGGCCTGGTCGGCGCTCTGCTGCATGGCCGAGCGGGCGTGCTCGGCCCCCTGCTGCATCGCCTGCTTGGCGTTCTCGGCGCTCTGCTGCATCGCGCTCTGGGCGATGCCGCCGAACTCGCGGGCCTGGTTCTGCATCGCGGCGAACTGGCTGCGCACGAACTCGGCCTGGTGCTGCATCGCCTCCTGGACGTCGCGCGAGCGGACGAGCTTCTGGGCGAGGTCGAACGCGGCGTTCACGTTCTGCTCGGCGAAGGAGAAGCCGCGGCTCGAGACGTCCTGCGCGTTGTTGCGCGCCATCTCGGCCGAGCCCTGGAGGGTGTCGGAGGTCTTGCGGGCCGCGCCGATGAACGAATCGAACGCCTTCCGGGCCTGCTCGACGCTCTTCTCCGCGAAGTCCCGCATCTCGGTCGGAATCTCGTAGTTCGGGGTCTGGGTCATGTTCGTCTCCTCGTTTTCTGATGCGGCCCTTGACGCGGCACGCTTGGAACCTTGCCGCAGCACGCTTGGGATCCGGCACGTATTGTGCACTGCACAATAGCACGCTTTGGGTGAAACGCCACCTTTCCGGGGTTCGTTAAGGTTGACGCCACGATAACGCAACGACTGCGCATTTCGTGCCGGTGCGGGACGATGCCAGTTGCGTTAAAGCGGAAGACGGTTTCGGTCCGGATCTCGCGTGGGTTCGGCGCGGCGCAGCGCGCCAAAGGAGAGGCAGTGGGTCGGGACGTGCTCTTCGAGACGACGATCGAGGCCCTGCGGGCCGATCCGGCCTTCGGTCAGCGAATCGCCGGCCCCGATCGCGCCTTCCTGCTGCTCGATCCGGGCGCCGAGCGGGTGCTCCACGCCTCCCCGGCGGCGGCCTCCCTGCGCGAGACGATCGCCGACGCGGAGGGCCGGATCGATCCGGCCCTCGACCTCGCACGGCAATTGCGCGGGGTGGCGAACCGGCCCGACGGCCCGGCGCAGCCGCGGCTCGCGCGCCTGCGCCTCGCCGCCGGCCGCCTCGCCCCGCCCCTGCTCTGCGCCTGCCTGCCGGCCGCCCTGCCCGACGGGACCACCGGCCTCGCCGTCGCGATCGTCGATCCGCTGCCGGCGCGGCGCGGACGCCGGGCGGCGACGCAGGAGCCCGCCGCGCCTGACGCTCCGATCCGGGAGGTCGCCGCGGCGCCGGTCCTGGCGCCCGCTCCCCCGCCCGAGGCTCCGGCATCGGATCTGCCGGCGCCCGCGGCCGACGCCGCCCCGGTGCAGCCGCGGCCCGCATCCGGTCCGGGCCTGCGCTTCCTGTGGCGCAGCGACGCCCGCGGCGTCGTGATCGAGGCGACCGGGCACCTGTCCGACACCGTCGGCGCCTCCCCGGTCGGCCAGAGCTGGGAGACGCTCCTCGCCGGGCCGGTCGAGGCCGAGGCGGATCTCGCCGACGCGCTCGCACAGCCGCGCACCTTCCGGGCCGTGCCGGTGCGCTGGCGCCTCGACGGAACCCGGCAGGCGGTGGCGGTCGACCTGTCGGGCGCGCCGCGGCTCGGCGCCGGCCGCAGCTTCGCGGGCTTCAGCGGCTTCGGCGTCATCCATCCCGAGCGGATCGTGCCGGCGGCCGACCGGCCCGAGCCGGCGGCGCCGAAGCCGCCGCGCCCGAGCCTGCGCGAGCGCGCCGCCGCGGTGATCGCCGTCGGCCGCCACGTGCCGGCCGCGGATGCGCCGCTCCCCGGCCCGGCCCGGCCCCGCCCGGTCGCGGCCCCCGATCCCGTGCCCGACGCCACTGGCGAGGCGCCCGACCTCGCCTCGATCGCCGGCGCCACGATGGCGGAATTCGCCGGCCTGATGGCGGTGCCGTTCGCGCAGCTCGGGATGAGCTGGGGTTTTGCCAGCAAGCCGTCCGTCCGGCCGGCGACCGCGGCAGCCGTGACCGCCCCCGCCTCGCCCGGGCCGGGCGCCCCGGTCGCGCTCTCCGGCGAGACGACGGATGCGCCGGTCGAGCCCGGCGCGGGGGACGCGACGCCTCCGGCCGCGCTTCTTCCGGAGGCGCCGACGCTCGAGATTCCCGCGGCGGGCACCGTCCAGGACATCGCCGGGGATGCGACCCTGCCGCAGGCCGGCCCGGCGCAGGCACCGCTCCCGGAGGAAAGCGCGTCCGACGCGGTGGCGGCGCAGGCCACTTCGGACGAGGACGCCGCGCGCCCTTCCACCGCGGCCGTGCCCGTCGAGGACCCACCGACGGCGGAGATGCCCGGCCGGGACGGCACCGAGCCCCTGCATCCTGCGGGAGAGAATCCCCCGCACGAGACGTCCGCGGGAGAGGACCCGGCCCAGGCGCCAGGGCAGGCTGCGACGGAGCAGGCTGCGACGGGCGAAGCATCGTCGGAGGACGAGGAGGCGCCGCATGCCGCCGCCCTCACCCTCAACGAACACGCGGCGTTCCGCGAGATCGCCCGGGCGCTCGGCGCCCGGTTCGGCGGCGACCAGGGCAGCCTCGGCGCCGGACCGGCGCCGCAAGGGCTGTCGGGCCGGGGAGCGGTGACGCCGTTCCGCGGCGCTCAGGCCCTCGCCCGCCTGCCCGAGCGCGGCACCGAGGCGGCGCTGGCGCGCCTCGTCGAGCGGCTGCCGGTCGGACTCCTGGTCCATCGCGGCGACGAGGTGCTGCTCGCCAACCGCCACCTCCTGGCGCTGGCGGATTACGACAGCCTCGAAGCCCTGGCGGCGGCCGGCGGCCCGTCCGCGATCTTTCGCGGCCGCGACCCGTCGGCGGCGGCGCCCGGTACCGGCGAGGGCGCCCCGACCGTCCTCGCGACCCGGGCCGGCGGCAGCGTGCCGGTCGGCGTCGCCGTCGCGGTGGTCGAGTGGGACGGGGCACCCGCCAGCGTCCTCACCATCCGGCGGCTGCCCGACCTGGACCCGGCCCAGTCCCTCGCGGCGGCGGAGGCCCATCTCGCCCACCGCGACGCGCATCTGCGCGAGACCACCGCGATCCTCGATGCGGTGACCGACGGCGTGGTGGTGCTCGACGACGAGGGTCGCATCGTCGGGATGAACCGGGGCGCGCGCGACCTGCTCGCCGTCGAGTCCCGCGAGGTCGCGGGCGAGCCGCTGCTCGGCCTGTTCGCGCCCGAGTGCCGGCCGGCGGCCCAGGCCGCCCTCCTGCGGGCGAGCGCGGGCCAGACCGCGACCACCGGCGAGGAGGTGATGGCGCGGGGGCCCGACGGCCCGCTGCCCGTCCTCCTCACCCTGGCGCCGGTGGCGACTGGGACGCAGCGCCGCGTCGCCGCCGTGCTGCGCGACGTCTCGGCGTTCCGGCGCACCGAGGCCGAGCTGGTCCGGGCCCGGCGCGAGGCCGAGCGCGCCAGCGCCCAGAAATCCGATTTCCTGGCCACGATCAGCCACGAGGTCCGCACGCCGCTCAACGCCATCATCGGCTTTGCCGAGGTGATGCTGGAGGAACAGTTCGGCCCCGTCGGCAGCGAGCGCTACCGGGACTACCTGCGCGACATCCGCGCCTCGGGCGAGCACGTCGTCAGCCTCGTCAACGACCTCCTCGACCTCGCCAAGATCGAGGCCGGGCATCTCGATCTCGCCTTCGCGGGGCTTCCCCTCAACGATCTCGTGGCGGCGTCCGTCGCCCTGATGCAGCCCCAGGCCGCCCGGCAGCGGGTGGTGATGCGCACGAGCTTCGCCGCCGGCCTGCCGGCGGTGCTGGCCGACCAGCGCTCCCTGCGCCAGGCGGTGCTCAACGTGATCTCGAACGCAGTCAAGTTCACCGATGCGGGCGGCCAGGTCATCGTCTCGACGGCGACGACCGACCGGGGCGGCGTGGCGCTCCGCGTGCGCGACACCGGGATCGGCATGAGCCCCGAGGAGGTCGAGGTCGCGCTCCAGCCCTTCCGCCAGGTCGCCACCGCCCAGACCCGCCGCGGCGGCGGCACGGGGTTGGGCCTGCCGCTCACCAAGGCCCTGGTCGAGGCCAACCGCGCCACCCTGCGGATCACCAGCCGCAAGGGCGAGGGCACCCTCGTCGAGCTGCTGTTCCCGGCCGGCCGCGTGCTCGACGCCTGACGGATCCGTCGGGCGGGCCACCCGCAGGTGGTCTATCGCCGGGCCGGCCCCGGGCGTAGGGTCGGGCGCGCCCCGATTCCAGGACCCGGCCATGCCGCCCCGCCCCGCCGCCATCGCCGTCCTCCTCGCCGTGCTGGCCGCCCTGCCGGGCCGGGCCGTCGCGGCCGAGGGCCTGCCGCTGACCGTGCTGACCGAACGCACCGGCCCGGCCGCCGCCGCGGGCACGCCCCTCGCCAACGGATTGTTCGATTACCTCACGATGCTCGGCCGGCGCGACGGCGGGGTCGGCGGCATCCCCCTCGCGGTCGAGGAATGCGAGACCGGGGGCGAGCCGGCGCGGGCGCTGTCCTGCTACGAGGCCGCGACCGCGCGGGGCAGCATCGCCCTCGTGCCGGCGAGCGCCGACGCGGCCCTGGCGCTGCTGCCGCGGCTGGCCGCCGACCGGATGCCCCTCGTCGCCGCGGGCTACGGCCCGGCCGTGATGGCCCGCGGCGACGTGCTTCCCTGGGCCTTCGCGCCGCCCGCCACGGTGTGGGACGGCCTCGCCGTCGCGCTGGCCCACCTCGCCCAGGACGGCAGCGAGGACAGCCCGCAGGGCCGCAGCCTCGCCTACCTGCACCGGGACAGCCCGGCCGGGCGCGAGCCGGTGGCGGTGATGCGGGCGCTCGCCGCGGAGGCCGGCCTCGCCTTCCGCGCCTACGCGCTGCCCGACAGCCCCGAGGCGGGCGGCACCGACCCGTGGCGCGCCGCCCGGGCGGCCGACCCCGACTACGTGATCCTCGACGCCACGGCGGGCCTCGGCGGCACGCCGCTGCGGGATGCCGCGGCGGCGGGCTTGCCGCTCAACCGGGTCGTCACGGTCGGCTGGACCGGCGAGGACGACCTGCTGCGCCCCGCCCCCGGCGCCCGCGACCTCACCGCCAAGGGCCTGCGCGTCGTCACCTGGCACGCGCCGGGCGACAGCTTCCCGGCCTTCGACCAGATCGACCTCCTGGTGGTCGATGCCGGCCTGTCGCAGACGCCCAAGGAGGAGACGCCCGGCCCGCTCTACAACCGCGGCGTCTATGCGGGAGTGATCCTGGCCGAGGGCATCCGCAACGCCCAACGCCTCTCCGGCCGCAAGCGGATAGACGGCACCGAGATGCGCCGCGGCCTCGAGACGATCGACCTCGATCCGGTGCGCTGGAAGGAGCTCGGCCTCGTCGGCTTCGCCCGGCGCCTGCGCCTCACCTGCGCCGACCACAGCGGCCACCGCCCGGCCACCATACAGGAATGGACCGGTGCCCGCTGGGTCCAGGTCGGCGACGAGATCCCGCCGCCGCAGGCGCAGCTGGCCCCGCATCTCGATGCCGCCGCGGCGGCCCATGCCGAGCGCGTCGCCGGCGAGACCGGCACCGCGAGCACGGCCGGCCGTCCAAGCTGCGCCGGAGCGCCGTGAGAGTTTTCGCAAGCATGCTGCATTGCGAAAAACTGTCCGACTGATTCCCCTCGGTTTCCGGCAATTCCGTTCCGCCATGATCCGTGGGCCGCAACATCGAGCGGCGACCGCATCGAGCGGCTTTATCCTTGGGGCATCCGGCCCGGGGGTGCCGAAAACATCGGATAGGTGCGCTGCGGGGCTGTACCCCGGCCCGGCATTCTCCTAGTGCGTTGCACGACGCGCGGGCCCGCGGCCCCGTCGCGCCGCCAGAATCCCACCTCCGGGAGGAGACCGAACCCGCGATGACATCCAGCGCCCAGAGCCGGCCCGCCGCCGACAGCCTCGCCTCGCCGAACCCGACCATCGCGGCCTACGACAACAAGGCCCGCATCAAGGCCATCATCGGCTCGTCGTCGGGCAACCTCGTCGAGTGGTACGATTTCTACGCCTACGCCTTCACGGCAATCTACTTCAAGGACGTGTTCTTCCCCGGCGCCGACCCGACGGTGCAGCTCATCAACACCGCGGCGGTGTTCGCCATCGGCTTCCTGATGCGGCCGATCGGCGGCTGGCTGTTCGGCCGCGTCGCCGACCGCTACGGCCGCAAGACCTCGATGCTGATCTCGGTCATGATGATGTGCGCCGGCTCGCTCGTCATCGCGATCCTGCCGACCTACGCCCAGATCGGCATCTTCGCGCCGATCCTGCTGCTCTTCGCCCGCATGGCGCAGGGCCTGTCGGTCGGCGGCGAGTACGGTACCTCGGCGACCTACATGAGCGAGGTGGCGCTGAAGGGGAAGCGCGGCTTCTACGGCTCGTTCCAGTACGTCACGCTGATCGGCGGCCAGCTCCTGGCCTCGCTCGTCGTGGTGCTGGTGACGCTCGGCCTCGACGACAAGGCGATGACCGCCTGGGGCTGGCGCATCCCGT
>NZ_JTHF01000203.1 GCF_001043895.1 Methylobacterium indicum | reverse complement strand
AACCTAAGCGCGGCGGTATAAGTCCGGCTAGAGACAACGGCGATAGGTGGCGTATGGCTAGGCGTGTCGAAAGGATTGATTTGTGTAAATACCAAATTGTTACGGATTGGACGACCTTGCACCCAAACGGCACTGAAAGCTTTGTAAAAAATATTGAACGGTTCGATCTCAACGCCTTAGCTAGCGCCGACCTGGATCCCACTACTATTGGCTAACAAATAATAGAAATTATGGGTCACGAATTTGCCTGTTGGACGTCAATAAGGGGCGATAAAACGTCAGATTTTGGCTGCCGTAATAAATCGCTCATCTCGATTGCGGGCGATACTAAAGTATGGATGCGCGCATACGCTCACCTTTGAGCTAATTTCTGCAAGGGCCGGACATTTTGATTTGCCATTCATGGTCGGATCCGACATTATTGATCATAAACAACATCTGACCGACTTGCTTATTACGCTGGGTGGGCTGTGATTGACTTGGATCCGAGCACGCCATCCAGGGGGATGCCGGTGCATGAACCGGCCGCTGCCCTGACGAAGCAGGAACTCGGGTCGTAAGGCACGGGAATTCCCTCGAGAGGGGCAGATTTGTTACAATGCCTCCTCGCCCGATAACCACAACAGGGCATCGAAGGGATCGGAGGGCGCTTCGGCTGCCCCATCCAGGTCGAGCAACCCTGCCTCCTCAAGCGCCTCGATATCGGGCAGATCGCGAAGCGAAGCGAGACCGAACCGGGCGAGGAACGTCGGCGTGGTGACATACGTCAGCGGCGCGCCCGGCTCCGGCGAGCGAGGGCCGGCTCCGAGGAGATCGAGCCGCTTGAGCCGCGCAATCACGTCCCGGCTCACCTCCTTGCCGAGCACCCGGGAGAGCGCCATTCGGGTCACCGGCTGAAGATAGGCGATGGCGGCCAGCGCCAGCTGGTCGCCCGCCGTCAGCGCCCCTCCACTTGCCTCCTCCGAGACGGTGCCGGCAGCCCGAATGGCGGGCGCGAACTCCGCCCGCGTCCGCAACTGCCAGCCGCTGGCGACCGCGACGAGCTCGTAGGGCCGGGCCCGCAGCTCGTCGCGAATGTCGGCGATCAGCGCGTCGAGTCGGCACTCCGGACCGACCACCCGGGCGAGGGCTTCGCGCGGGACCGGCATGGGCGAGGCGAACAGCACGGCCTCAACGTGGCCCATCCAGGCGCGCCAGCGCGCCTCCGGCGGCAGGCCGGCGAGTGCGGGATCGAATGGGCTGGACCGCGCGCGGGCCATGTCAGAGCCCATACAAGCGGAACGTCGTGCGCCCGGTGTGCTCGCGTAATCCCCCGAGAACGACCAGGCGGTCGAGGAAGCGCCGGGCGGCCCGCTCCGAGCCGAGGCCGGTGAGTCGGGTCGCCGTGACGACGTCGTCGGCGAGCACGACGGCGAGGCCGTGGCTGGCGCCCCTGGTTCGAACAGCCTGCATCGCGATGGTCAGTGACTCCGCGCGCCGGGCGAGGTCGAGCGCGCGGGCATAGGTCTCGCCCGCCACTATGGCGTAGGCAGCCTGGCAGGCACTGATCCATTCCGGGCCGCTCGTGCGCTCGCGGCGCTCAAGCTGGGCGCGCAGCTCGGAGTGCGCTAGGGCGGTGGCGAGCAGCGGGACCGGATTGGCCCAGCCGAAGCGGGTGGCGAGGACGAGGTCGGCAAGCATCAGGCTGAGGAGTTCGCCATCCGGACCGGCTATCGCCGCGCGCAGACGTGCGGCAGCGGTCGCGGCGGCGGTCACCGGGTCGGCAGCCTCGTGGTCGCCGACCGCCATCAGCAGATCGTCGGGAGCGACGGCGGGCGCCACCAGGTTGGCGAGACGGGCGAGCCCGGATGCGTCAAACCGCGTGGGTTGCGTGGCGAGGCAGCGCCAGGCGCGGTGGAGGTGGCCGGCAGGACCCGGATCGTCGGCGGGTCGGGTGAGGTGGTGGGCGTCGCGAAGCTCGGCGAGACCCTCGCGCAGTCGGAGCAGGCGGCCGGTCGCGGCGGCGGCCGCGAGGGCCTGGCGCAGGCGCAGGGTGCCGAGCCAGGGCGGTGCAGCGCGTAGGGCCTGATCGAGAGCCAGGAAGGCAGCCCCGGCAGCGAGAGCCGCCCCGCCCTCCTCCCGGCCGCGCCGGACCCAGGCCGGCAAGGGCTGCAAGAGCAAGGGGTTATCTGCGGGAGCGGCGGGCGCCCTAGCCGTGCGGCGAGCTGGTCTGGCGGGGGCGGAGGCGGCCTGATCCATGCGTGACTGTAACTCCCGCACGGCGCTTTGTCAGCTCTCAAGGCTCTCAAAGCGCCGCAGCTGTTGTGCCTTTTGGTATGTCCGGTAAGATTGCATTATCGGACATGGCAAGCCATGGTTCCGGAATCATGTCCGAACCCCTCCCCTCGCACTCGCAGCACACCTCTCTGCTCGCACTTGAGGAGGAGGCCGCTGGCTTGCTTGCCCTTCCTCCCACGTCGGCCGCGGTGTCGAGCGCGGACGAGCCGAGCGAACGCGCCGAATCGCCGCTTCCGGCGCTCCAGCCGCTCGCCGAGGCGGCCCGCGCTTACGCCGCCCGCAAGGACAGCCCCAACACCCGCCGCGCCTACGCCTCGGACTGGTACCTGTTCGAGCGCTGGTGCCTGCGCCAGGGCCTCGACCCCCTCGTCCCCGACCCCCGCATCGTCGGGCTCTTCCTCGCCGCCGCCGCCGACGGCCACGGCCTGCCAAAGGTGAGCGTCGCCACCCTCGAGCGCCGGCTGGCCGCCCTCACCACCCGCTATCGCTCGGCCGGCACGCCGCTCGGGCGCGACGACCGCCACATCACCGACGTCATGGCCGGAATCCGCCGCAGCCACGCCCGTCCGCCACGCCAGAAGGAGGCGGTGCTCGGCGAGGACCTGCTCGCCATGGTGGCGACGCTCGAGGCCGACCTGCGCGGCTTGCGCGACAAGGCGATCCTGCTCCTCGGGTTCGCGGGCGGCCTGCGCCGCTCGGAGATCGTCGGCCTCGATTGCGGCCCGCGCCAGACGACCGACGGTGCGGGCTGGATCGAGATCCTGGCCGAGGGAGCGCTGCTGACGGTCCGCGGCAAGACGGGCTGGCGCACGGTCGAGGTTGGACGCGGCTCGTCGGAGCGCAGTTGCCCGGTTGCGGCGCTGGCGACGTGGCTGCGGCTGGGGCGGATCGCCCACGGCCCGGTGTTCCGGTCGATCTCCGGTCCGAAAGGGGCCGTGTCGGCGGCCCGGCTATCCGACAAGCACGTGGTGAGATTGGTCAAGCGCACGGCGATGGCCGCGGGCCTGCGCGGCGACCTGCCAGAGAGCGAGCGGGCGCTGGCCTTCGCGGGTCACTCGCTGCGGGCGGGCCTGGCGAGTTCCGCCGAGGTGGAGGAGGCTCTGGTGCAGCGTCAGCTCGGTCACGCCTCGGCCGAGATGACGCGGCGGTATCAGCGACGGCGCGAGCGCTTCCGGGTCAACCTGACCAAGGCCTCAGGGCTGTGACGCACCATCCAGAAGGGGAAGCTCCGGAATATCCGGAGCGACTCAGTGCGGGCATCGAGCCGTCAATCGGCAGCGTCGGCGACAGCTACGACAACGCCTTGGCGGAAACGATCAACGGCCTGTTCAAGGCGGAGGTCATCCACCGGAGCGGCCCATGGCGCTCCTTCGAGGCGGTCGAGTACGCCACCCTGGAGTGGGTCGACTGGTACAACCACCGTCGCCTCCTCGCGCCCATCGGCAATGTCCCTCCCGCCGAGGCCGAAGCGCGCTATCATGCCCACATCGGCGGCCAAGCCATGGCCGCCTGACCCAAGACAATCAGCCTCCGACAAACCCGGAGCGGTTCAGAGCCGTCCGCGGTGATTCTCGACAGTCGGACGCTGCGCTCCTCGCCCGAGAGCGGCGAGCGGGCGGCCTACGACGGAGCCAAGCGCAAGCGGGGTGCGAAGGTCCATCTGGCGGTGGACACGCCCGGCCACGTCGTGGCGCTGCACGTGACCCCCGCCAGTACCGACGACCGGGCCGAGGTTGGCCGACTGGCAGCCGAAGTTCAGGCGGAGACGAGCGACAGCATCGAGTTGGCCTTTGTCGATCAGGGCTATTCCAGGCCCAAGCCAGCAACTGCCGCGAGCGCCCACGGCATCGACCTGGAGGTAGTGAAGGCACCTGAGGCTAAGCGCGGTTTCGTCCTGCTGCCGCGAAGATGGGTCGTGGAGCGCTCCTTTGCCTGGGCCACCCGCTGTCGGCGGCTGGTCAAGGATTACGAGCGCTACGCCAGCACGTTAGCCGGCCTACACATGTTCGCCTTCGTCTGCATCATGCTCAGGCAGGCCGAAAAGCTTATGGCAAGTACATAACACGCTGTAGTCTCTTGTCAGTCTCGAAGTCGCAGTTCTGTTTCGATAGAGGCTGGCGGTAGAGAGATCGCCCCGGAACTACAGCGGGACCGGAGCAATCACATAGGCTGGACATGTTCATAGACAGGCCGACGCCACATTAAGGTATCGCGTCGGCCTGTCGCAACGTCAGCGCCGCATGGCTGGCGATGCCCCACACCAGCGTACCGCCGTCGTCGCAGATGCGCGCCCCGACCGGCGGGGAGCGTTCAGGCAGAGAGTTCCGCGGCGAGCGCGCTGGCCGTCCAGATCGCGTCGGCGATTATCCCCGCCGAAAGCTCCACCGGCACCGATCGGATCACGTTCGTCGGCAACATGGCGGCATCTCCCACTTTCGCCATGTCCGCCTCCGTCACCTCGCTCAAGCCGAGATCAGCGAGGGTCGTCGGCAGGCCGATGTCCCGGCAGAAGGACGCGGCTTCCCGGAACTCGGCCGGGGGCCGGTTCTCGAGCACCAGCAGGCACAGGATGCCGAACGCCACCTTCTCGCCGTGCAGGAAGTGGTGGGTCGGCTCCAGGACCGTCAGCGCGTCGTGGATGCCGTGGGCGCCTGAGACCCCGCAATTCTCGAAGCCCAGGCCCGACAGCAGCGTGTTGGCCTCGATGATATTCTCGACCGCCGTCGTCACCCGCCCGTGCTTCGCCGCCGCATGGGCCGCCCGGCCGTCACGCATCAGCGTGTCGTGGCAGGCCCGGGCGATCTGGTAGCCGCCGATCGTCGCGGCGTAGCCGTCGCCGATGTAGTTGCGCGAGCGCGACTCGATGTTGGAGCGCGCCTCGTAGAAGGTCGAGAGCGCGTCGCCCATGCCGGCGGCGAGGAAACGGACCGGCGCGCGGATGATCAGGGCGCTGTCGACCAGCACCACGTCCGGGTTGCGCCCGCAGCGCACGACGTGGTCGTAGACGCCGTCGGGCGTGTAGACGACGCCGAGCGAGCTCGTCGGCGAATCCGTCGAGGCGATGGTCGGCACAGTAACGGTGCGCGCGCCAATCCGGAAGGCGGCGATCTTCGCCGTGTCGAGGGCCTTGCCGCCGCCGATGCCGATGACGGTGCCGGCCTCGGCCGCCCGGCCCTCCGCGGCACAGCGCGCGATCTCCTCCTCCGAGGATTCGCCGCCGAAGCGGACGAACGTGGCCGCGACCCGGGCCGCCTCGAAGGCGGCGATGAGCTCGGGGCGCAAGGTGTCCCAGAAGAACGGATCGATCACCACCAGCGCCCGGTCGCCGAGGGGCGCGACGTAGCGCCCGAGATCGGCGATGACACCAGGGCCTTGCACGTAGCGGAGCGGGCCGCCGTAACCGCGTTGCGTCATAATAGGATCCTTGGAAGGAGAGGAAGCGTCAGCGCAGGGTCAGGCCGCCATCGACCGTATGGATCTCACCGGTCGTGAACGAGGCGGCGTCGCCGGCGAGGTAGACGACCGCGCCCGCGAGCTCGTCGACGGTGCCGATCCGGTCCTGCACCGCGCCCTTCGCCCAGTGCTGCGAGACGACGTCGGGGTGATCGCGCAGCACCTCTTCGGTCAGCTCGGTCATGATGTAGCCGGGCGCCAGCGCGTTCACCCGGATGTTGTGCTCGGCCCACTCGGTCGCCAGGCACTTGGTCAGCATGTGCACCGCCGCCTTTGAGACGTTGTAGGCGGCGTGACGGAACGGCCAGTTGACGATCCGGCCCGACATCGAGCCGATATTGATGATCGAGCCGGATTTCTGGCGGATCATCATCCGGCCGATCGCCTGGCTGACCAGGAACACGCCGTCGAGGTTGACGCTCAGGGTCTGGCGCCACTGGTCGAGGGGATACTCCTCGGCGTTGCCCGGCAGGACGATGCCGGCATTGTTGACGAGGATGTCCGCCCGGCCCCAGCGGGCCTCGACGGCGGCTGCCATGCGCTCGACGTCGGCGGGATTCGCGACGTCGGCCCGGATCGCGAAGCTGTCGCCGCCATTCGTGTTGAGTTCCGCCGCGAGGGCGTCGGCCTGCTCGATCGTCGAGCGCACGACGATCGCGACGTCGGCGCCGTGGGCGGCGAGCGCCTCCGAGAGTGCCCGCCCGATGCCGCGGGACCCTCCCGTCACGATCGCCTTGCGGCCGGTCAGATCGAACAGGCGTGCGTAGTCGCGCTTGGTGGCCATGGTGTTCCTCCCCATTTTTCGTTGAATTGCGAAGCTCGGATCAGACGAGGACCGGCTCGGGGGTCCGGATCGACGGCATCGGGACCGTCAGGGGCTCGCCGAGCTCCTTGAGGATGTGCTCGGCGGTGCGCTGGGCCTGGGCGACGATCGTCAGCGACGGGTTGAACCCGGCCGACGAGGGCAGGAAGGACGCATCCACGACGTAGAGGTTATCGACGTCCCAGACCCGGCAATTGGTGTCGAGGACCGAGGTTGCGGGGTCGTTGCCGAACCGCGCGGTGCCGCACTGGTGCATCGAGACCTTGATGTCCATCCGCTGCGTGACGATCAGCGGGTAGCCCAGCGAGCGCATGATCCGGGTCCAGACCTTCACCAGTTCCCCATGCGCCTTGAGGTTGTTGGGCGTGTAGGACAACCGGATGGTGCCGTCGCTGTCGACGCCGACGCGGTTCTCCGGATCGGGCAGATCCTCCGACATTAGCCACCAATCGACCGAGCGCTCGGCGAACAGGGCCATCATCCGCTCGGGCGCCCATTTGACGCTCGCCGTCAGCATGCCGGCCTGCAGCTTGCCGAGGCCCTGCACGTTGCCGAGCGGATAGGGACGTTCCTTGTTGGCGAGGTAGAAATCGTTGATCGCCATCGACTTCTGGAAGACGACCCGGTTCTTCTTGAACGGCGAGATCGCCATCATCGCCGTGTTGTTGTGGGCCATATAGTTGCGGCCGAGCTGGTCGGAGGTGTTGTTGCCGAGCCCCTGCGGGTGCTTGTCGTTGCGGGAGCGCAGCAGGAGCGCGGAGGAGTTGATCGCGCCGGCCGAGGACACGAAGATCTCGGCCGAGACGGTGCGCCGCTCGCCCTGGTAGTCGAGTTCGACCCCGGTCACCCGGCGGCCCGAGGCGTCGGTGACGAGGCGGTGGACGTAGGCCTCGGTGATCAGCGTCACGCCGCCCTTGGCGAGCGCCGGGTTGACGAGGCGCACCTCGGCGTCACCCTTCGCGCCGATCTTGCAGGCAAAGCCGTCGCAGGTCCGGCAGCGGGCGCAGGCGCCGCCCTCGTGGTAGTCGATCGCGATCGGCAGGGGGAACGGGCGCAGACCCTTCTTGCGCAGCTTGGTCTCGAACCAGGCGATCTCGGGCTCGTGACCGATCGCCGGGTAGGGCATCGGCCCCGAGCGCGGCGGCTCGATCGGGTCGAGGCCGGCCTCGCCGTGGGTGCCCATCAGCCGCTCGGCGCGGGCGTAGTAGGGCTCGAACTCGTCGTAGGATACCGGCCAGGCCGGAGCGACGCCGCCCTCGTGCTGCAGCGCCTCGAAATCCTCCTTGCGGAAGCGCACCGTCGCAGCGCCGAAGAACTTCGAGTTGCCGCCGACGTAGTAGTAGGTCGAGGGGCTGAACAGCTGGCCGTCGCGATCGCGCCACTGCTCCTTGGCGGCGTATTTGCGCTTGTGGAAGACGGCGTCGACGCTCCAGTTGTCGGGCTCGCGGCGCAGGCGCGGGCCGCGCTCGATCATCAGGATCTCGCGCCCGGGTGCCGCGAGCGCGTTGGCCAGCGCCCCGCCGCCCACGCCGGCCCCGATGATGACGATGTCGTAGCTGCTCTTCAGGTCTGTCATGATCGCTGTCCTCCCGTGGGCCGCGCGCACTGGTGGCGCGCTGGCCGCGTCCGGCGTGCTCGTGCCGACGGCGCGTGATGCGAGAAGCATCGCGCCGCAGGATATGCTCAAGTTTTCGTAAGGTTTGTGGATCAATACAAAGAATTTTTTCCTGTGTCGATACTACATCACGGCCCCGACCTGCCAGGGCACGAATTCGTTATCGCCGTAATCGAAGGTCTCGCTCTTCGTCCGCTCGCCCGAGGCGGCGGCGAGAATGGCGGCGAAGATGCGCTCGCCTGCCTGCTCCACGGTCTCCAGGCCGGTGACCACCGTGCCGCAATCGACGTCCATGTCCTCGTGCATCCGCTCGAACAGGGGCGTATTGCTGGAGAGCTTGAGCGACGGCGCCGGCTTGAAGCCCGAGACCGAGCCGCGCCCGGTCGTGAAGCAGATGATGTTGCAGCCGCCGGCCACCTGGCCGGTCACCGCCACGGGGTCGTAACCGGGCGTGTCCATGAAGACGAAGCCGGTCCGATCGATCGGCTCGGCATACTCGTAGACCGCGTTGAGCCGCGAGGCGCCGCCCTTGGCCACCGCGCCCAGGGACTTCTCGAGGATGGTGGTGAGGCCGCCGGCCTTGTTGCCGTGCGAGGGGTTGTTGTTGAGCTCGGCCTTGCCGCGTTCGGCGTAGTCGCGCCACCACGCGATCCGGTCGAGGAGCTTCTGCGCCACCGCGGGCGTCGCGGCCCGCCGGGTCAGGAGATGCTCGGCGCCGTAGATCTCCGGCGTCTCGGCGAGCACCGCCGTGCCGCCGTGACGCACCAGGAGGTCGGAGGCGTAGCCGAGGGCCGGGTTGGCCGAGATGCCCGAATACCCGTCGGAGCCGCCGCATTCGAGGGCGAGGGTAAGGTGCGAGACCGGCTCGGGCGTGCGCCGCACGGCGTCCAAAGCCGGCAGCATCTCCTCGACCGCCCGGATGCCGGCCGCGACGCTGGAGCGCGTGCCGCTGGTGCCCTGGATCGACAGCGTGCGGAACAGCGGCCCTTCCGCGAGGCGGTGCTTCTTCAGGATGAGCGAGATCTGGTTGGTCTCGCAGCCGAGCCCGATCATCAGCACGGCGCCGACATTGGGATGGGTGGCGTAGCCGGCGAGCACCCGCGTCAGGTAAAGGTAGCCCTCCTCATGCGGGTTGATGGCGCAGCCGCCGCCATGCGTGAGGGCGATGATGCCGTCGACGCCGGAGAAGCCGTCGAGCCGGCCGGTCGCGGGGGCGAAATGCGCCGCGACGGCGCGCGCGACCGTGGCCGAGCAGTTCACCGACGAGACGATCGCCAGGTAGTTGCGCGTGCCGACCCGCCCGTCCGGGCGGCGGTAGCCGAGGAAGGTGGCGCGCTCGGCCTCAGGCACGAAATCCGGCTCGCGGGCGCCGGCGCAGAACTCATGGGCGAGGTCGAGCTCGGCCATGGCGAGGTTGTGGGTGTGAACGTGGCTGCCGATCCTGATGGCCCGGCTCGCGAAGCCGATCGTCTGCCCGTATTTCAGTACGGGCTCGCCCTCGGCGATGTCGCGCAGCGCGACCTTGTGGCCCTGGCCGATCCGCTCGCCCAGCGGCGTGCCGTCGGCGAGCGGCAGGGAGGCGGGATCCATCGTCACGCGCGCCACCGCGACGTTGTCGTCGGGATGCATCCGGATCAGCGGCGACAGGCCTGCGGAGATCTCCGGCATCACGTTTCCTTCCGTCTGAAATACTGGCCGTCCTCGTACATCGCGCTCATCACCGCGAAGGACGCCTCGAGGTGGATCTTCATGGCGAGTTCGGCCTGGTCGGCGTTGCGGCGCTCCAGCGCGCGCACGATCGCCGCGTGCTGCTCGGTCACCTCGGCGAGGTGGCCGGGCACCGGGGCCGAGAGCTGGCGCATCCGGTCGAGATGCGCCTTGACGAGGTTGATGAACTTCCACATGCGCGGATAGCGGCTGATACCGGCGATCGCGGAATGGAACGCGTCGTCGACCTCGATGTATTCGTGCAGCGCATCCCGCTCCAGGATGTCGCGCATCTCGCGGATCAACTGATCGAGGCGGGCGATGTCGTCGTCGGTCACGTATTGCACGGCGCGCCGGATGCTCTCGATCTCGAGTGCGCGGCGGATCACGTAGCCTTCCTCCGCGACCTCGAACGAGATCTTCGAGACGTAGGTCCCCGAATGGGGAAACACGTCGACCAGGTCCTCGTCGGAGAGCCGCTTGAGTGCCTCGCGTACCGGCGTGCGCGACACACCGTATTGCAGGCAGAGCTCCTTTTCCGAGATCACCGAGCCCGGGACCATGCTCAACCGGATGATCGCGTAGCGCACCATCTCATATATCTGCTCGGCTTTCGGAACCGCCTTGTCGGATGGCGGGCGCCTCTCACGGCTGGCGCTAGCTACTGAAATCATTGAATTTTCCGATGTGGTCGATCCGGGATTGACAACCTGGAACCGGTCTGGCTCTTTTAACTCATATATCGGTTGACGGCGCAAGCCTGATTTCGATACGAGTTTGGACCAAGGCGGAGGGAGGCCGCCGGCTCAGGAACGAAGGCTGGCGAAGGTCAGCCCGAGCCGCTTTTTTCATCCTGCACAGCAAGACCGTGACGAAAGGGCGGGCGCTTTTCAGCCGATCGCCCCATGCCGTCACGTGCGACCAGTATCCAGGCCCGCATATTCGGCGTGGGCATCACGTCGACTACAGAGCGTCTTTCGCACGGCATGGAGTCCCACGCCGTGAGCGACCCCGCACGCCCCCAAGACATCGTCCGACACGGCCACCAAAGAGCGTTCGCCATGCCCGTCATCACCTACCTGACCCGGATCGAGTTCGACGAGGGTGCCATCGCCAAGCTGCCCGCGATCCTCGGCGAGCTCGGCGTCGCCCGTCCCCTCGTGGTGACCGATCGCGGCCTGATGGCGAGCGGGTTGGTCGAGCGGGTCCTGGCGCTTCTGCCCGAGCGCCCTGCCCTCTTCGCCGACACGCCCGCCAACCCGACCGAGGAGGCGGCCGAGGCGGCCTACGCCGAGTACCGGGCGGGCGAGTGCGACGGCATCGTTGGGCTCGGCGGCGGCTCGTCGCTCGACCTCGCCAAGGCGGTGCGCCTGCTCTCCGGGCACGAGGGGCCGCTCGCCCAGTACACCGCGGTCGAGGGAGGCGCGAAGAAGATCCACGGGCGCATCTGCCCGCTGGTCGCCGTACCCACCACCTCGGGCACCGGCTCGGAGGTCGGCCGCGCCGCGGTGATCATCACCGCCGAGGGGCGCAAGCTCGGCATCGTCAGCCCGCACATGCTGCCCTCGGTCGCGCTCTGCGATCCGGAGCTGACCCACGGCCTGCCGCCGTTCCTCACCGCCGCGACCGGCATGGACGCGATCTCGCACTGCCTCGAGACCTACATGGCGCCCTCGGTGAACCCGCCGGCCGACGCCATCGCGCTGGATGGGCTGAAGCGCGGGATCGGGGCGATCCGGCGCGCGGTGCAGGACGGCTCCGACCGGTCGGCGCGCTGGGAGATGATGATGTGCGCGCTCGAGGGCGCGATGGCGTTCCAAAAGGGCCTCGGCGCCGTCCACGCCCTGACGCATCCGCTCGGCGCGGTGCGCGAGCTCAACCTCCACCACGGCACCCTGAACGCGGTGCTGATGCCGGCCGTGCTGCGCTTCAACCGCGAGGCGATCGGCGCGAAGTGGCAGGTCCTCGCCGACATCCTCGGCGGCGAGCCGGACCGGGTCATCGCCGGGCTGACGCGTGACATCGGCCTGCCGTCCGGCTTGGGCTCGCTCGGCGTGACCGAGGCGATGATGGCGCGCGTCTCGGGCGAGGCCCTGAAGGACCATTGCCACGCGACCAACCCGCGCGTGCCCACGCGCGAGGAATACCACGAGCTTCTCCGCCAATCGGCCTGAGGCGGCACGAGCGGAGACGGCGAACCACCCGTCCCGCATCCAGACACCTGGGAGGAACGACATGAACGACGCCCACGACTCCGCGCGCGACGCCGCCGGCCCGAGCCTCTCGCGCCGGAGCCTCTTGAGCGGCGCCGCCGCCCTGACGGTCGCCGCCGCCCTGGCACGCCCGAACTTCGCCTTCGCCAAGGACGCGCGGTTCTGCGCCTCCCTCGGCTGGACGGTCTGGGAATCGGGCCGCCACATCGTCGCCGGCTACCAGGACGCGGTGAAGCGGCTGGGCGGCACGCTGACGATCGCCGACGCCAACTACGACGTGAAGAAGCAGGCCGACCAGATCGCCGCCTTCGTGGCGTCCAAGCCCGACGCGATCTTCATCACCCCGGCCGACGCCGCCGCGATCGCCCCGGCCGTCCAGGCCGCCGTCGCGTCCGGCATCCCGATCTTCTGCGGCGACAGCTACGTGCCGAACACGACGGTGACCTCCACCGCGATGTCGAACAATTTCGGCCTCGGCTCGTTCGGCGCGCAGTACATCGCCGACCGGCTCCAGGGGAAGGGCAAGGTGGCGATGGTCTCGCTGCCCTCCAACGAATCCTGGGACCAGCGCACGCTCGGCGCCAAGTCCGTGTTCATGCGCTATCCCGGCATCCAGGTCGTGTCCGAGATCGCCTTCGCGCTCGGCGGCACGACGACCCCGCGCCAGGTGGTCGACACCATCCTGACCGCCAATCCGCAGCTCGACGCGATCTGGTGCGCCTGGGACGGCGCGGCCTCGGAGGGCATGCTCGCCATCAAGGCGGCCAAGCGCAACGTGTTCATCACCGGCATCGATGGCGGCGCCCAGTCCTTCGAGTACATCCAGGCCGGCTCGCCCTTCGCCCTCACGCTGGCGCAGAGCTTCTACGAGATGGCGTACATGAACGCCTTCTTCGCGCACGAGGTCATCGCCGGGCGCAAGGCGCCCCGCTTCGTCATCACCCCCTCCTACGCGGTGACGCAGAAGAGCCTCGCGGGGATCGAGATCCCGGACAATTACGACCAGCCCGGCGAGGCGGCGAGGCTCGGCTGGACCCGCGTGCTCTGATCGCACGCGACCGTGCGCGGGGCGGGCGTCTGGCCCCGCGCACGGTCGACGAACAAAAAAATCCACGGGAGGGAGGCCAAGGGAGGATGGCTATGTCGAAGATCCTGACCATGCGCGGCATCGCCAAGCGATTCGGCCCGGTCCAGGCCCTGGGCGGCGTCGAGTTCGACCTCGAGCCGGGCGAGATCCACGCGCTCCTCGGCATCAACGGCGCCGGCAAGTCGACACTCATCAAGATCCTGTCGGGCGTCTACACCAAGGACGAGGGCACGATCACGATCGACGGGCGCGAGGTCGAGCTCGGCACGCCCCGCGCGGCCATCGCCGCCGGCATCGCCACCGTGCAGCAGCATCCCGAGCTGGTGCCCGACTGCACGGGCGTCGAAAACATCTTCCTCGGCCACGAGGGCGAGAAGCCCGGGCTGTTCCGGCGCATGAACCGGGCCGCGATGGCGGCGGCGGCCGAGCGGCTGCTCCAGCGCTTCCCGATCGAGATCGACCTCGAGGCCCGGGTCGGCGAGATGCCGGCGGTCGACCGCGAGATCGTGGCGATCCTGCACGCCCTGCGCCACGATCACATCAAGGTCCTGATCCTCGACGAGCCGACCTCGACGCTGACCGAGCGCGAGAAGGCCTCGCTATTCCAGATGATGCGCCGGCTCCAGGCGGGCGGCATCGCGATCATCTACATCACGCACCGCCTCGAGGAGGTCTACGAGATCGCCGACCGGTTCACGGTGTTCCGGGGCGGACGCAACGTCGCCACCATGACGCTCGACGAGGCGCGGCGGCGCGAAGTCTCGATCCCCGAACTGATGCTGGACGAGGCGGCCGGCGACCTCTTCCCGCCCCGCGACGGCCGCCGCGACGGCGACGTGCTTCTGGAAGCGCGCGGCCTCGGCTGCGGCGCGCATTTCTCCGGCATCGATCTCACGGTCCGCCGGGGCGAGATCCTCGGCATCTTCGGGCTCGTCGGCTCGGGCGTCGACGAACTCTCCAAGGTGCTGTTCGGCGCCCTCCGGCACGATGCTGGTGAACTGCGGGTGAAGGGCGAGGCGCGCCGGTTCCGCGGGCCGCATGACGGGCTCGCCGCCGGCATCTTCCTGGTGCCCGGCGACCGCCGCACCGAAGGGCTGACCATGACCCGGAACGTCGTGTTCAACACCACGGTCGCGGCCCTCGGCCGTGCCTCGTTCCTCGGCGGGCTCCTGCGGCTCGGGGCGAACCGGCGGCGCACCGAGGCGCTGTCGCGCGAGGTCGGCCTCCAGCCCTTCGAGCTCGACCGTCCGGTCAGCGCCTTCTCGGGCGGCAACCAGCAGAAGATCGTCATCGCCAAGGGACTCTTCCGCGAGGCCGACATCTACATCTTCGCCGAACCGACGGTGGGCGTCGATATCGGCGCGCGGGCGCGCCTCTACGCCCTGATGCGCGACCTGTCGCGCCGAGCCGCGGTGGTGGTCGTCTCGTCGGATTGCGACGAGGTCCACGGCCTCGCCGACCGGGTGCTCGCCCTCTACAGGGGCCGCCCGATCGCGCCCGGGGGAACCGCGCCGAGCCGCGACCAACTCCTCGCCGCCGGCATCATGGGAGCCGGCATCCCCGGATCCGGAACCTTGGGAGCGCGCGCAGCATGACCCGACGCCTCAACCCGCTCGTCCCGCGCAGCCTCGCCTTCCTGGCCCTGCTGGGGGTGATCGCCGCGGCTTTCACGCTCGCCAACCCGGTCTACCTCTCGGCCGACAACCTCCACGGGCTCCTGCGCCACATGGCGGTGCAGGGGCTGGCGGCGCTCGGCCTCACCTTCGTGATCGTGGTGCGCCAGTTCGACCTGTCCTTCCCCGGCGTCGCCTCCCTCGGGGCGATGACGCTCGGCTGGCTGATCGCCGGGCGCTACGGCCTCGGCCTCGGCGTTGCCGGAGCGCTGACGGTCGGCTTGCTTTGCGGCTTCGTCAACGGCCTCGCCGTCGCCTATCTCAGGCTGCCCGACATCGTGGCGACGATCGCGACCGGCGGCGCGGCGGTCGGCCTGTCCTACTTCTACTCCAACGGCACCTCGATCTCGCGCCACTTCTTCACCTCGGGGATCCTCGATCTCAACGACGCGTCGTTCCTCGGGATCGATGCGCCGGTCGCTATCCTGCTCGGAACCGCGCTCCTCGCCGGGCTCGTGCTGCACGGCTCGCGCTTCGGCAACGCCTTCTACGCCACCGGCGAGAACCGCACCTCGGCGGTCTTCTCAGGCATCCGGGTGCGGCTCTACGTCCTTGCCGCCTTCGCGCTGTCGGGTCTGCTGTCGTGCCTCGCCATCGTGCTCCTCGTCGCCTCGTCGGGCGCGGCCAACGTGACGGCGGGTGCGCAGCTCCTGATGCCGGCCTACGCGGCGGTCTATCTTGGTGCCGCCCTGTTCGGCACGGCCTCGGTGCCGGCGACGCTCGCCGGGACGCTCTTGATGTCGGCGATGCTCAACGGCTTCACCCTGCTCGCCGTGCCCTACTACTACTCCGACGCGATCGTCTCGGTCGTGCTCATCGGCGCCATCGCGCTGTTCGACCCCAAGCTCGCCGAGGCGCTCCGCCGCCTGCGGCCGGCCGGCTCCCCCTCCCTGCGCGAGGCCCGCCCGTGACCGCCCTCCTCTCCCCGATCGCCCGCCCGGCCGCACCCCAGACCTTCGACC
>NZ_JTHF01000202.1 GCF_001043895.1 Methylobacterium indicum | reverse complement strand
ATTCAGAGGATTCACAAGGCGCGTGAGGCATGCGAGTCTGAGGTATGGCTCAGACTGTCTGCGTGATCCCGAGTGCCGCCGACCTGGCACGCCTGTCCGCCATCGTCGCCGATCGGGCGCGGCCCCTCAAGCACATCCAGCGCGCCCGCATCGTTCTGCTCTCGGCCGAACGCCTCTCCGTTCTCGATGTCGCCCAGCAGGCCGGCGTCAGCCGGCCCGCGGTGTGGCGCTGGCAACAGCGCTACGCCGAAGAAGGCGTCGAGGGCCTCTTGCGCGACAAGACCCGTCCGCCTGGCAAGCCGCCTCACTCCACCGACACCGTTGCCGAGGTGCTGGCGCTGACCTGCTCCGAGCCGCCCGGTGAGGTCACCCACTGGACCGGCCGCGCCCTGGCGCAGGCCGTCGGGATCTCCCTGCGGTCCGTGCAGCGCATCTGGGATGCCCATCGCCTCCAGCCGCATCGGGTGCGCAGCTTCAAACGCTCGAACGATCCGGCCTTCGCCGAGAAGGTCGAGGACATCGTCGGCCTCTACATGGATCCGCCGCGCCACGCTGTCGTGCTCTCGCTCGACGAGAAGAGCCAGATCCAGGCCCTGGAGCGCACCCGCCCAAGCCGACCCGTCACGCCAGGTCGTCCCGAGACCCAGACCCACGACTACGTCCGTCACGGCACCACGACGCTGTTCGCCGCGCTCAACGTGCTGGAGGGCACCGTGATCGGCCGCTGCATGCAGCGTCACCGCCACGACGAATTCCTACGCTTCCTCAACACCATCGAGGCGGCGGTGCCGGCCGGCAAATTGATCCACGTGATCCTGGACAACTATGCCACTCACAAGCACCCGAAGGTCCGGGCCTGGCTGGCCCGGCATCCACGCTGGATCTTCCACTTCACCCCGACTTCGGCTTCGTGGATGAACGCGGTCGAGGGCTTCTTCTCGGCCCTGACCCGGCGCAGGCTGAAGCGAGGCAGCTTCAGCGGGATCGTCGACCTTCAGGCTGCGATCAACCGCTACATTGCCGAGTACAACGACAGGCCGAAGCCCTTCGTCTGGACCAAGCCGGCCGCTGCCATCCTCAATGCCGTCAATGGCAACGCTGCACCATCCGAATGAGTCAGTGCACTAGCTGCACCGCCGAGGTGCAGATAGTGCACTGACTCATTCGGATGGTTCAGCGTTGCCATTGACGGCATTGAGGATGGCAGCGGCCGGCTTGGTACAGACGAAGGGATTCGGCCTGTCGATGTA
>NZ_JTHF01000201.1 GCF_001043895.1 Methylobacterium indicum | reverse complement strand
CCCACCGGCCCCACCCCATGCCCGGCGAAAGGCTCCCGCGATGAACCTGCACGTGCCGGCCCTCGCTCCCGAGGCCGCCCCCGTCCGCACCACCTGCCCGTATTGCGGCGTCGGCTGCGGCGTGCTCGCCCGGCCGGACGGGCAGGGGGGCGCGAGCGTCGCGGGCGATCCGCAGCACCCGGCGAATTTCGGCCGGCTGTGCTCGAAGGGCTCGGCGTTGGGCGAAACCCTCTCCCTCGACGATCGGGTGCTGCACCCGGAGATTGCCGGGCGGCGGGCGACCTGGGACGAAGCGCTCGACGCGGTGGCCGAGGGGTTCAAGCGCACCATCGCGGCGCATGGACCGGATTCGGTGGCGTTCTACCTCTCGGGCCAGCTGCTCACCGAGGATTACTACGTCGCCAACAAGCTGGCGAAGGGCTTCATCGGCACGCCCCACGTCGACACCAATTCGCGGCTCTGCATGTCGTCCTCGGTGGCGGCGCACCGCCGCGCCTTCGGCTCCGACACCGTGCCGGGCTGCTACGAGGACCTGGACGAGGCCGACCTGCTGGTGCTCGTCGGCTCGAACACCGCCTGGTGCCACCCGATCCTCTTTCGGCGCATGCTCGACGCGAGGGAGAAGCGCGGCACCAAGATCGTCGCCATCGATCCCCGCTGCACCCAGACCGGCGAGGAGGCCGACCTCTTCCTCGGTATCCGGCCCGGCACCGACACGGCCCTGTTCTCCGGCCTCCTGGTCCATCTCGCGGACAACGACGCCCTCGATCCGCGCTACATCGCCGAGCACACCGCCGGCTTCGAGCCGGCGCTCGAGCGCGCCCGCCAGATCGCCCCGAGCGTCGCGGCGACCGCCGCCGCCACCGGCCTGACCGAGGCCGAGGTCGAGACCTTCTTCACGCTGTTCCGCAGCACGCCACGGGTGGTGACCGCCACCTCCCAGGGGGTGAACCAGTCGGCGCAAGGGACCGACAAGGCCAACGCGATCATCAACTGCCATCTCGCCACCGGCCGCATCGGCCGGCCCGGCATGGGCCCGTTCTCGCTCACCGGCCAGCCCAACGCCATGGGCGGACGCGAGGTCGGCGGGCTCGCCAACATGCTGGCCGCCCATATGCACTTCACCCCGGAGGAGGTGGATCTGGTGCGTCGGTTCTGGAACGCGCCGACCATCATCACGGGCGAGGGGATGAAGGCGGTGGCGCTGTTCGAGGCGATCGAGCGCGGCAAGATCAAGGCGCTCTGGGTGATGGGTACCAACCCCGCCGTTTCGATGCCCCGGGCCGACCGGGTGCGGGCGGCGCTCGCAAAGCTCGACACCTACGTCGTCTCCGAGGTGGTGGCGGAGACCGATACGGTGCGGGCCCGGAACGCCATCGTCCTCCCGGCTCTCGCCTGGGGCGAGAAGGACGGTACGGTGACCAATTCCGAGCGCCGCATCTCGCGCCAGCGCGCCTTCCTGGCGGCCCCCGGCGAGGCGCGGGCCGATTGGTGGATCATGGCGCAGGTCGGCAAGAGGCTCGGCCATGCCAAGGCCTTCGCCTGGAGCAGCGCGGCCGCGGTCTTTCGCGAGCACGCCGCCCTGTCGGAGTTCGAGAATCGCGGCAGCCGCGATTTCGACCTCGGCGGGCTCGCCGACATCACGGACGCCGCCTACGACGCCGCCGCGCCGGTGCAATGGCCCCTGACCCGCAAGGCCAAGGCGCCGCAGGCCCGCTTCTTCGCCCAGGGCGGCTTCTTCACCCGGGACCGCAAGGCCCGCTTCGTCGCGGTGCAGAAGCCGGCGCTGGCGCAAGCCACCAGCGACGCGCTGCCCTTGCGCCTCAATACCGGGCGGGTGCGCGACCACTGGCACACGCTCACCCGCACCGGAAAGAGCCCGCGCCTCTCGGCCCACCGGGCCGTGCCCTTCGTCGAGATCCATCCCGACGACGCGGCAACGGCTGGTCTCACCGACGGCGACCTCGCCCGGGTCCGCACCGCCCACGGCGCGGCGGTGCTGGAGGTCATGGTGACGCCCGGCGCCCAACCCGGAATGCTGTTCGCGCCCATGCACTGGAGCGAGGCCAACACCTCGGATGGCCGTGTCGGTGCCCTGGCCCAAGGCGCGGTGGACCCGGTCTCGGGCCAGCCCGAACTCAAGGCGACCCCGGCCTCGATCGCCCCCGAGCCCTACCGCTCCCGCGGCTACCTCATCACCCGTGACATGGTGGCGGCGCCCTACGGCTGGTGGTGGGCGCGGGCGAGCCTGGAGGGCGCGACCGGCCTGATCTTTGCCGCCCAGGACGGCGTACCCGAGGCCGCCGCCCTGATGCGCGACCTCTTCCCCGGCGCGACGTTCAGCGAGTTCGCCGATCCGGCCCGCGGCCGCTACCGTGCCGCCGCCTTCCGGGACGGGCGATTGCTCGGCGTGCTGGCGCTGGCGCCGGCCGTTGAGCGCCCGACCTGGGACGCCGCCAAGGCGTTCTTCCGCACCCAGGAACTCCTGGAGCCCTCGGCGCGCCGGGCGTTGATCTCGGGCCGGGCCGAGAGCGCCGGCACCGGCCCGCTGGTCTGCGCCTGCCACACCGTCGGGCTCGACACGATCCGGGCGGCGATCAAGGGCGGGGCGCACGGGGTCGAGGCGGTCGGGGCGGCGTGCAAGGCCGGCACCAATTGCGGCTCGTGCATCCCGGAGATCCGCAAGCTGCTGGCCTCGGAACTTGCACCGCTGTCCGCATAGGCGCATCTGATGACACCGGATTTCCCGAGACTGGTGACAGAAGACCACCCTCCCATGCGTACCCCCCGTGCTCCCCGCGAGACCCGCTCCCCGGGCCTCGAGCCCCTGGCCGTGCTGCCGGTCTTCGTGACGCTGACGGGCAAGCGCGCGGTGCTGGCCGGCGCCAATGGCGGTGCGGCCTGGAAGGTGAAGCTGCTCGCCGCCGCCGGGGCGCATGTCGACGTGTTCGCCCCCGCGCCGACCGATGAGATGCGCGGCGCCCCGGCGGAAGCCGTCGCCGGCACGGTGGTGCTGCACGAGCGCGAGTGGTCGCCGGCCGACCTCGCGGGCGCCGCCTTCGCCATCGCGGCCTTCGAGGACGAGGGCGAGTGCGAATGCTTCGTCGGCGCGGCGCGCGCCGCGGGCGCGATCGTCAACGCCATCGACCGGCCGCATCTCTGCGACGTGTCGTTCGGCGCCATCGTCAACCGCTCTCCCCTCGTCGTCGGCATCTCGACCGAGGGCGCGGTCCCGGTCTTCGGACAGACCGTGCGGGCCCGCATCGAGGCGATGCTGCCGGCGGGCTTCAAGACCTGGGTCGCCGCCGCCCGCGACTGGCGCGCCGAGGTGAGCGCCCGCTACCATGTGTTCGGCGAGCGCCGGGCGTTCTGGGAGCGCTTCACCGACCTCGCCTTCGCCAACCCGGAGCGGGCGCCGGTCCGCGCCGACCTCGACGCGCTGATCGCCGAGAGCGACGCCGCGCCGACCGGCGGCAGCGTGGTCCTGGTCGGTGCCGGCCCGGGCGACGCCGAACTCCTCACCCTCAAGGCCCTGCGGGCGCTGCGCAGCGCCGACGTGATCCTGTACGACGATCTCGTTGCGCCGGAGATCCTGGATTACGCCCGGCGCGAGGCCCGCACGATGCTGGTCGGCAAGACCGGCCACGGCCCGTCCTGCCGCCAGGACGACATCAACGCCCTGATGGTGTCGCTCGCCAAGGGCGGCAAAAGGGTAGTGCGGCTCAAGTCCGGCGATCCCCTGGTCTTCGGCCGGGCCGGCGAGGAGATCGATGCCTGCCGCGAGGCCGGCATCCCGGTCACGGTGGTGCCCGGCGTCACGGCGGCGCAAGGGGCGGCGGCCTCGCTCGGCATCTCGCTCACCCACCGCGACGCCGCGCGGCGCCTGCAATACGTCACCGGCCACGACCGCCGCGGCACCCTGCCGGACGACCTCAACTGGGCGGCGCTCGCCGACCCCACCGTGACCACCGTGATCTACATGCCCAAGCGCACGATGCGCGCGCTGCTCGCGCAGGCGGTGGCCCAGGGCCTGCCGCCCGCGACCCCCGCGCTCGTCGTGTTCAACGCCACCCGGCCCGATCAAGCGGTGGTGCAGGCCACGGCCCAGGATCTCGCCGACAAGGTCGAGGCGGCGGGGCTGGAAGGGCCGGCGATCGTGATGGTGGGCGATGCGCTCGGGCGCGGCGAGCGCGAGGTGGTGATGACCGAGGCGCTGGCCTCGGCCGCACACTAAAAAAAGCCCCGGCGGGCCGGGGCGTTGCGAACGGTGTCTCCGTGAGAGCGGCGCCCGGCCTTTCGGCCGGGCGCCGCTGTCTGGTCAGCGGCGCTCGTAGAGCAGCCGGGCCCGGATCGTTCCGTCGATGGCGCGCAGCTCCTCGAGCAGGGCCTCCGGGTCGACGTCGGTGGCGTCGGTCTCGACCACGACGTAACCGACCTCGCCGTCGGTCTGGTAGAACTGCGCCGCGATGTTGATCTGCTTGCGGGCGAAGGTGTCGTTGAGGCGTCCGAGCATGCCCGGCAGGTTGCGCTGGACGTGGATGAAGCGCAGGCCCGTCGGGCGGGCCGGCAGCTGCACCTGCGGGAAGTTCACCGCGCCGACCGTCGAACCGATATCCGAGTAATCGACGAGCTTGCGCGCCACCTCGGCGCCGATGCGCTCCTGCGCCTCCTCGGTCGAGCCGCCGATATGCGGGGTCAGGATCACGTTCTCGAGGCCCTGGAGCGGCGAGACGAAGCGGTCCTGGTTCGATTTCGGCTCCACGGGGAAGACGTCGACGGCCGCACCGCGCAGGTGGCCGTCCTTGAGGGCCGAGGCTAGGGCGTCGAGATCGACCACCGTGCCGCGGGAATTGTTGATCAGGTACGAGCCCGGCTTCATCGCCCGGATCTCGGCCTCGCCGATCATGTTGTGGGTCGAGGCGGTCTCGGGGACGTGCAGCGAGACCACGTCGCTCTGCGACAGCAGGGCGTTCAGGCTGTCGACCGGCTCGGTGTTGCCGTGGCGCAGGCGGTCGGTGAGATCGTGGAAGATCACCCGCATGCCCATCGCCTCGGCGAGGTTCGAGAGCTGCGAGCCGATATTGCCGTAGCCGACGATCCCGAGCGTCTTGCCGCGCACCTCGAACGAGCCGTTGGCCGACTTGTCCCAGCCGCCGACATGGGCCGAGACCGAGCGCGGCACGATGCGGCGGAGCAGCATCACGATCTCGCCGATCACGAGCTCGGCCACCGAGCGGGTGTTGGAGAACGGCGCGTTGAAGACCGGAATGCCGCGCCGGCGCGCCGCCTCGAGGTCGACCTGGTTGGTGCCGACCGAGAAGCAGCCCACCGCCATCAGCCGGTCGGCGGCCTCGAAGGCAGCCTCGTCGAGCTGGGTGCGCGAGCGGATGCCGACGATGTGGACGCCCTTGATCGCCTGGCGCAGGTCGGCCGGATCGAGCGCCTTGGCCAGCCTCGTCACCGTCACGTAGCCCGAGGCCTCGAGCAGCGCGACCGCGCTGTCGTTGATGCCTTCGAGCAGCAGGACGCGAATCTTGTCCTTGGGCAGCGAGAGTTTGTCGGCCATGGCGGTCTTCTTGGCAGGTCGTCTTGGAAACGGGGTCGGACACCACGTCAGACGCGGCACCGCGGAGCGCGAGCGATAGGAGAGGCCGCGCCGCAACGCAACATGGGGGCCGGCCGCGGAGGACTGCCCATACGCAGGGCAGTGCTGCGCCCATCGCGCGGGCATCCGCTGCGTGTCACGCCGCACGGCCGAAGCTCGTGCCGCCATTTCCGGGGGCGACCCCGTGCCGACTTTCTCCCGGGGCGACCCCGTGCCCCCTTGCCGCCGCGGTCCGGCGGTGGTCCACCGGCGCCGTCCGCTCTCGGCAAGCCAGGAAGAGACCGCCGATGCCCCTCACGCCCCGGATGCGCAGCGCCGCGATCCCGCTCCTCGTCTTCGCCCTCGGCCTCGCGGTGCTCGGGCTCGCCGCCAGCCTGATGCTCGGCCGCCCGGCCACCGGCACCAGCGCGGTCGGCGGGCCGTTCACCCTGGTGAACCAGGACGGTCGCACCGTCACCGACCGCGACTTTTCCGGCACGCCGCACCTGGTGTTCTTCGGCTTCACCCACTGCCCGGACATCTGCCCGACCACCCTGCAGCAGATCTCCGACGTGCTGGTGGCGCTCGGCCCCAAGGGCCGCGACGTGAAGGCGCTGTTCGTCAGCGTCGATCCCGAGCGCGACACGCCCGCGGCGCTCAAGGAGTACCTGTCGAGCTTCGATCCCCGCATCGTCGGGCTGACCGGCTCGCCCGAGGCGGTCGCCGCTACCGTGAAGGCCTACCGCGCCTATAGCCGCAAGGTGCCGCTGAAGGACGGCGACTACACGATGGAGCATACCGCGCTCGTCTACATCATGGACGGACGCGGCCACTTCGCCGGCTCGCTCAACCTGATGCGTCCGGCCGCGGACGCCGCCGCCGAGGTGGCGCGTCAGCTCTAAGGTCCGTCGCGCCGCATCGCCCCGCTGCGGGAGGTGACGGCGCGTCCGTGCGCGGTCTTGTTCCAGCGATAGGGTGCGAGCAGCAGCTCGACGAGGCCGAGCCAGGCGGCGAGGCTGACGAGAAGGTAGTAGACCGGCAGGGAGATCGCCCAGGGCGCGAGGCTCCACCAGCCCCGCCGCAAGCAGCCGGCGAGCGCCGGCAGCCACATCGCGCCGAGGCCGGCGAGGAAGACCGTGACGCCCGTCGCCGTGACGAGGTTGGCGAGGAAGTCGGGGGCAGCCGGCAGCGGACCTGCGGCGAGGAACCAGAATGTCAGCAGGATCCCGAACGGGTAGGCGAGCGCCGAGACCACCGTGCCGGGCACCATCGCCACCGCGCAGAGCAGGCCGAGGGGGCCGAGGCACCGGAGCGCCCGGACCGGGTGCCGGCTGTGGGTGATCGCCGTCTGGACGAAGCCCTTCATCCAGCGGACGCGCTGGCGCAGCCAGGGATACAGGTTGGCGGGCGCCTCCTCGAGGGTCGCGAGCGGCAGGTCGCCGACCCGGTAGCCGGCGAGCGCCAGCCGCATGCCGAGATCGGCATCCTCGGTGACGTTCCAGGCGTCCCAGCCGTGGACCTCGCGCAGCACCCGCGTGCGGAAATGCGTCGTCGTGCCCCCGAGCGGCACCGGCAGGTGTGACGCGCTCAGGAGCGGCAGCAGCACGTCGAACAGTGCGGAATATTCGAGGGTGAAGCAGCGCGTGAGCCAGGAATCGGCGGTGTTGTCGATCACCAGCCGCCCCTGCAGGCAGGCGAGCCGGGCGGGACCGGCGCGAAACAGGGCGGCCGCCGCCTTGAGCTGGCCGGCATCGGGCACGTCCTCGGCGTCGTAGACCACGAGATGCTCGCCGCGGGCGAGCGGCAGGGCGACGTTGAGGGCCCGCGGCTTGGTGCGGGGCAGGCCGGCCGGTGCCGTCACGATCTCGAACCGCGCCGGCAGCGACTGCGCGGCGAGCGCCGCCGCGGTGGCGGTGTCGTCGGCCTCGATGACGAATTTGAGGTCCAGCTTGGAGGCCGGATAGTCCAGGCGCTTCAGCGCCGCGACCAGGCGCGGCACCACCTCGGCCTCGCGGTAGAGCGCCACCAGCACGGTGTAGACCGGAAGCTCCGCGTCCGGCACTTGGCCGAAATCCGGCGGCGGATCGGGCACGAGGAGAGGGGCGGCGAGGCGAAACACGATCACCGCCAGGAAAGTCAGGTTGAGGAGCGACAGGACGGCGAGCTGGATCCAGGGCGCGGCGTCGAGGAGGAGCAGGGACGCGGCCCCCGCGAGCATCAGGGCGAGGATCTGGCCCGGATGAAGGCCGGGGCGGTAGGCCCAGTCGGGGGCGCGGACCTCCAGCGCCTCGGCGGCCCGGGCCGCCGCGCGGGGGCCGGCTCTGGCGAGCACCGCGGCGGCGAGGGCCGCCGGCGTCGTGAACACCGCGTTCGGCGGGGCGCCGGCGGCGAGCTGGGCGGCGACCGCGCCGGGGGGCGGCGCGAGCAGCCACTCCCCGCCGGCCCCGCGCGTCGCACCCTGGCGGACGTCCTCGGGGAATCGCGCCCCGGGGTCCAGGGCGAGCCCGGTGTCGCGGAACGGCCGCCCGAGTGCGCGGGCGAGGGCGGCATAGTAGGCGGCCTCGCTCATCAGGCCGGCGCGCAGCAGGGCCGCCGCGGGCTCCGTCCCCTCCTGCCGCGCCAGGATGGCGGCCTCCCGGACGACCGCGAGGTCGACTCCCTGGCCGAGCAGGAAGGCCAGCTCGCCCGGCAGGACGATGGCGGTCGCGCCGTGGGGAGAGCGGACCTCGACGAACATGCGGGCTCCGAACTTGCCGACTCCCTCCGGCGGAGGTTCGTGGTATCGGGAGCCTATGGCTCGTCCCGTTCCCGCAACAGCGCCCCGCCGCCCGACCGGCGGTTTTTTCGCAATCGTGGCGCGTATGCCGCAGCGTCAGTGGCGCGTCCAAATGGCAGCCCTGCTGCAAGCGGCGGTCCTGCTGATGCTCGCCGCGGGTCCGGCCGCGGCGGCCGAGCCGGTGACGATTCCGAACTTCTGGAATCCCCGCGCCCGGCTGGAACGGCCCGATCCGCCGCAGGCCACCCGGCCGATCCGTTTCCTCACCGACGACGAGTACCCGCCGCTGCACTTCGCCGGGCCCGACGGCAACCCGACCGGTTTCGCGGTCGAGCTCGCCCGGGCCGCCTGCGAGAAGCTCGGCCTGACCTGCACCGTGCAGGCGCGCCGCTTCGACACCCTGCTCGACGCGCTCCAGGCCAACCAGGGCGACGTGGTGGCGGCCGCGATCCCGCTCACCGCCTCGCTCCGCGCCGGCCACCAAACGACCCGGCCGTATTTCCGCTGGCCCGCCCGCTTCGCCGTGCGCGGCGACAAGGGGCTGCCGGCCCCGGACCCGAAGGGGCTGGCCGAGCACCCGACCGGGGTGATCTCCGGTACCGCCCACGAGGCGTATCTGCGCGCCTTCTTCCACGTCACCCCGAAGACCTATCCCGACCTCGGCACCGCCGAGGCGGCGTTGCGCCGGGGCGAGATCGACTACCTGTTCGGCGACGGGCTGGCGCTGGCGCTCTGGATCGGCGGCACCGATGCCGCCGGCTGCTGCGCCTTCTCGGGCGGCGACTACCTGGAGAACCGCTACTTCGGCGAGGGTATCGGCTTCGTCACCCGCAAGGAGGACGAGGCGCTGGCCCGCGCCCTCGACGACGCGCTCCAGCGCCTGTGGGACGAAGGCAAATACGCTGAATTGTACCTGCGGTTCTTTCCGGTGAGCCCGTTCTGAACGGATCCTCCGTCGAACCCGCCTGCGACACGCCGAGGATTCTTGATCTATAGCACTGGGTGTTGCAGCGATGTGAGGGCAGTTGGTCCGAGCCGGGCGAGCCTCTGCCCGTTCCTGCCGAAGCTGTAAGCGGAGGGTGGTTGCCAGGGGCCGGCGTGCCGGGGGGGCTTTGGAACGGGTGTGCCGGTCCGTGACGGTGGAGATCGTCAAACGTTCGGATCGGGCGGTCGGGTTCGAGGTCCTGCCCAAGCGTCGGATCGTCGAGCGGACGATCGGCTGGCTCGAGCGATGCCGACGGCTGGCAAAGGATTGGGCGTGCCGCACCCGCAAGGCACTGGCTTTCCTGCGCCTTGCCTCGGTCCGCATCATGCTCGGAAAGCTCTGCCAGGAATCAACATGATCCCGGACAGACGCTCGGGTTCTTGTTTTGTCGCTGATTTTTGCCGCCGAACCGGTGTCC
>NZ_JTHF01000200.1 GCF_001043895.1 Methylobacterium indicum | reverse complement strand
ATGAAGACGCGCGGAGCAGCCACAGGCTGCAGCCTGCGAAAGACATGCTTGCCGAACGAACGTGCTTGGCCGGTCTGGTGGTCAGAGCGGGGTGATCAGAACCCGATCCCATCTCGAACTCGGCCGTTAACCGCCCCAGCGCCTATGGTACTGTGTCTCAAGACACGGGAGAGTCGGTCACCGCCAGACCTGCCAAGCACGTTACAATCCCTCACTCACGATGCAGATCGCGCCTTGGCGCGGGGTGGAGCAGCCCGGTAGCTCGTCAGGCTCATAACCTGAAGGTCACAGGTTCAAATCCTGTCCCCGCAACCAAACACCACACGAAAAACCCCGCTCGGCGTCGCGCCGGCGGGGTTTTTCGTTGTTGGGTACCCGTTCCCCCCATGAACGAGCCCGATCGCCCGCATTCGCGCCCTGGTCCGCATACGGGCCCGTGATGCGATCCCCGCTCATCGCTGTCCGGGACAGCTGTTCGACGCGCCGTCCGCATCCAGATCGATATGCCGATGCGGCGAGAATCCCGGCCGCCGACTCTCGTTGTTGAAGATCGGCGGATGGCACGGATGGGTGACGAAGTAGGTCGGGTCCGGCCGTTCGGGCAGGTGGCCGGCGAAGGGCGCGGCCGCATCGAGAATCACCACCATCGTGCCGGGCTTCAGCTTCGGCGCGATGGCGTGGGAGACGCGGCCGATCAGGGTGTCGGGCACGGCGAGCACCACCACGTCGGCTCCGTCGAGGGCGATGTCCGCCTCGACGCAATCGAGGCCGAGCTCGGTCTTGAGCCGCTGGCGCCCGGCCTCGCCGACCTCGACGGGGGCGATTCGGAACTCGGACTTCACCAGGTTGCGGGCCAGCCGCCCGCCCATCTTCCCCCCGGCCCCGAACAGGGCGATCGTCTCGCTCATGGCGCGTGTCCTCCCGCGCCGCAGGGCCTCTTGGAATTGCCTGGTGTACTGCCGGCCTCGCGGCGATCCCTGGAGAGTGACGGCCGAGCGCAGGCGCGGCAACGGGTTTCATCCCCTGGGCGCTACGGAAGGTGTGCGGCCGGCCGTGAGCCGGGTCGGCCGCGGTCGGGCGCCCAAATCCGAGAGCCAGCCCGACGCCCGTACCGGTTCGTATCCTATCGAAGGCAGGACTTTTCCCGGCGTCATACCGGAGCGTGGGCCTGCCCATGCCGCGCCGCCTTCGCAGCCTCGAGGCGGATCGCCGCGTCGTCCAGACCGAGCGCCGGCGCCTGCCGGCCGATGCGTGCGGCTTCGTCGAGGATCGCCACCGCCTCGGCCCAGGCGCCGGGCCAGAACAGCGCGGCCGCCTCCGCCGCATCGGCGGCCGTGCGCGCGTCGATCTCCGTGGCGGACCGGGCGGCACGGGCGGCGGCGGCCGCCGTCGCGCCGCGTGCCCATGCGCCCTCGCGGCCCGCCGCCTCGGCCAGCGAGCCCGCCGCCCAGGCGGCGTGGCGGGCGACCGTCACGGCCCGTCCCAGGTCGTCGGCGGACCGGCAGGCGGCGGCGTGGGGCCTCAGCCCCGCCCGCTCCAGCACCGGCGGCAGCAGGCGGCGCACGCCCTCCAGAACCAGATGGGCGGTGCGCGCGTCCTCGATTGCCGCGTCGTCCGCCGACCCGGCGAGTCGCAGCACGAAGACCATGAGCCGCGGCCGCTCGTCATCCGGCATCGCGTCGTTGAGACCGAGCGCGTAGGCCGCGAGCGGGACCGAGAAGCAGGGCGGGCAATCCGCCGAGGAACGGATCGCCCGGTAGGGCAGCCCCGCGGCCACGAGCGCCGCCTCGTTGATGCAGGTGCCGCCATCCGGCCCCGGAAAGGGGTGCGAGCCCGGCAGGAGCCGCCAGTTCAGGATGGGGTCGAACAGAGCGGACAACAGCGCCTCCCGCCGGATCATCGCGCGCGATGCGGTGACTTTGCGATGACGACGAATCTGGCAGGATTTCGCGGCGGCGGCGAGCGGTCGCCGGCCACGATTCGAGCGAAGCCCCGTCCCCCGGGCTTCGCGGCATAGTCCTGCGACACCGCGTCATGCCCCTTGGCGACTGGCGTTATTGGAACATATAGTGAACATTAACGGTCACAGATGAGCGGGCAACGAGAGAGGCACGGCATGACGCGCTACCGCTTCCACTGCACCAACGGCTCGGAATGCATCCTGGACTCCGAGGGCAGCCTCGTTCACGGCCCGGCTGCCCTGGGTCGCCGCGCCCGTCAGGTCGCCGCGGCGGCGTTGGCCAGCCTCGGTCCGGGCGATGACGGGGCCGGATGGCGGGTGAGCGTGCACGACCTCGCCGGCCGCCAGGTCTGGGTCGAGCCCTTCGCCGTGCAGGAGACGGCGCTGGCGGCGTGACGGCGTGCCATGCTCGGGGACGTGGAGGCGGCGACGCCGCCGCGCCTGCGCCGACCGAATCGGCGGAAGGGCTCGTCCGGAGACGGGATCAGTCGCTGGCCAGGAAGTCGTCGTAGACGGCGCGGATGCGCGGCAGGTCCACTTCCGCCGTCCAGGCCTCGACGATGCCCCGGTAGGCCGGGCTCGCCCGCTCCTCGGCCAGCACCGCGTCGATGCGTGCCACCACCTCGCGTCCCCAGGGCGTGCCGGCGCACATCACCCGGGGAAAGACCGGTTGCCGGTTCTCCTCCGCGAAGGGCAGGCCCACGAAGGCATCCGGCGCCCCGAGAGCCCGGGCGTGGTAGGCCGCGATGCTGGAGAACTCGACGAGGTAGTCGAGCCGGCCGTTCAGCAGCATCCTGAACGCCTCGCCGAACTCGGAATAGGTCTGCCCCGGCGGATATTGGCGAAACAGCGCGTCGGCCGCCGGGGCGATGGCACGGTCGCGCAGCACGCTGGTGCGCAAGGAGCGGTGCTCCGTCAGCAGGTTTTTCAGCGAGAGCGGCCCGAGGGCCTCGAAGCGGGCGCGGTCCTCGGCGCGGACGACGATGCGCAGGGGATAGAACATCGCCACCGGCCGCGAGAACGCCGCGAAGCTCTCGCGCTCGGGCGTCTTCACCCCGCCGACGAAGCACCATTCCTCGCCGCTCTTGAGCGAGGCCAGGACGCGCGGGAACGGCACGATCAGGGTGAAGTGGCTGTAATCGGTCAGCCGGCTGGTCAGGAGACGGCGGATCCTGTCGGAGATGCCGTTGTCGCGGTTCTCGCCGTCGACGATCGTGTAGGGCGCCGCGCCGAACACCGACCAGGTGATCTGCTTGCCCTCGGCCCGCACCGGCCCGGTCAGGGCGAGCGCCACCACCAGACCGGCGAAGCCGCACCGTTTCACCATGATGGATTCCGTGATGGGGTTGATGAGTGCCGGCGGATGCGGGGGCGGAGCCGGCGTGGCGTTGTAGACAATCCGGCCGGTGCCGCAAGGTCGGCTCACTCGCTCGCCAGGAAGGCGTCGTAGACGGCGCGGATGCGCGGCAGGTCCTCCTCCGCCGTCCAGGCCTCGACGATCCGCCGGTAGTCCGGGCTCGGCCGCTCGGTCGCCAGCACGGCGTCGATGCGGGCCACCACCTCCCGGCCCCAGGGCGTGGCCGGACACATCACCCGGGAGAAGACCGGCTCCGGGCTCTCGGCGAAGGGCAGGCCCACGAAGGCCCCCGGCTCGGCGATCTGGCGGGCATTGTAGGCCGCGATGCTGGAGAAATCGACGAGGTAGTCGAGCCGGTCGCTCTGCAGCATGCGGTAGGCCTCGACGAAATGGGCGTAGGTCTGGCCCGGCGGGAATTGCCGGAAAAGTCCGTCCACCGTCGGGGCGATGGCGCGGTCGCGCAGCACGCTGGTGCGCAAGGAGCGGTGCGCCGTCAGCAGATTTTTCAGGGAGAGCGGCCCGAGGGCCTCGAAGCGGGCGCGGTCCTCGGCGCGGACGACGATGCGCAGGGGATAGAACATCGCCACCGGCCGCGAGAACGCCGCGAAGGCTTCGCGCTCGGGCGTCTTCACCCCGCCGACGAAGCACCATTCCTCGCCCTGCTTGAGCGAGGCGACGATGCGCGGGAACGGGACCGTCACGCTCGTGACGGCGTAGTCGGTCAGGCGCGCGGCCAGGAGCCGACGGATCTGGTCGAACACGCCGCGACCGCGGTTCTCGCCCTCGATGATCGTGAAGGGCGGCGCGTCGTAGACCGACCAGGTGAGCGGCTTGTCCTCCGCCCGCGCCGATGCCGGCAGGGCGAGGCCGAGGACGACGAGCAGGCCGGCGAGACCGCGCCGCTTTCCCATGACGAGTCCCGATGTCGTTCGTCGACGAATGATCAAGACATGCCGGGCTGACCTTCAAGATCGGGTTAATCGCGGCGCCATTCGTCGGAGGAACGACTTGGCGCGCGATTTCGTGATCAAGGTCAGGTGTCAGATTCTGGACCCTGTGCCCGTCGCCGCGCGCCCTCCGCGATGTCGACCGCCGCGTCGACCGTGGGCGGTGGCGTCGTCCGGGCGGGCTGGTCCGGCCCCTCCCCTTCCCCCTCCGGCGGCACGATCCACGGCACCCGGCGCCAGCGGGTCTCGCGCAGGGTGCGGTCGGCGTAGGTGCCGGCCACCGCCGCGCGGCCGCCCTGGGCGGCGAGGTCGAGGACGAGGGCGCTGTGGATGAAGGCGAGGTGGCTGAAGGCCTGCGGGAAGTTGCCGAGGAAGGTGCGGTCCTCCGCCACCTCCTCGGCGTAGAGGCCGAGGTCGTTCTGGAGCGCCCGCAGGGCGTCGAAGCGGGTCTGCGCCTCCTCGGTCCGGCCGAGCCAGGCCAGCGCGTCGACGAGCCAGAAGGCGCAGATCAGGAAGGTGCCCTCGTGGCCCGGCAGCCCGTCGTCGTTGCGGTAGCGGTAGACCAGCGGGCCGTGGCCGAGGCGGTCGATCACCACCTCGACCGTGCGGGAAAAGACCGCCTCGTCGACCGGGAAGCCGACCATCGGGGCGATCAGGAGCGCGGCGTCGGGATCGTCGGCGCCGATATATTGCGGGTAGTAGCCGTCGCGGGGATGCACCCCCTCGCCGTTGACCCGCGCGACGATCGCGTCCCGCGCCTCGCGCCAGTGCGGCCGTTCGCCGAAGAGCCGGATGGCGCGGTCGACCGCGACCCAGTTCATGATCGCGGCGTGCAGGTAGTGCTCCTCGGGCTTCCTCGGCTCCCACAGGCCGGCATCCGTCTCGTGCCAGTGGGCAGCGGCGAAGTCGGCGAGCCGGATCGCCTGGCGCTCCATCGCCTCGGGAATCGTGCCGCCGAGGCTGCGGTAGAGGTGGAGGAGGTCGAGCACCTGGCCGTAGGCGTCGCTCTGGTGCTGCTCGGCCGCCTCGTTGCCGTAGCGGACCGGGGCGCTGCCGCGCCAGCCCTCGAAATGGGAGGCCTCGTGCTCGGCGAGGTCGGTCTCCCCGGCGATGGCGTAGAGCGGCTTCAGGCCGCCCTCGTCGCGCTCGGCAAGCGTGCCGACGAAGCGGAAGAACGCTTCGGCCTCCGCCACCATGCCGAACTTCTTGAGCACGTAGAAGGACAGGCAGGCGTCGCGGATCCAGCAGAACCGGTAGTCCCAGTTGCGGATGCCGCCGATCTCCTCGGGCAGCGATGTGGTGGCCGCCGCCACGATGGCGCCGGAGGGCGCGTAGGTCAGGGCCTTGAGGGTGAGCGCGCTGCGCAGGAGCTGGTCGCTGAGCGGCCCGTCATAGGCGGCACCCGCCGACCAGCCGGCCCAGGCCCGGCGCGCCGTCTCCATCAGGGCGCGGGGGCGCAGCGTCTCGACGTCGCCCGCGCCGCCGGGATAGAGCGCGAAGGCCTGCTCGTCCCCGTGCTCGATCGTGAACAGGGCCACCGCGTCGGACCCCTCGATCGCGAGCGGCAGGTCGGTGATCAGGTCCGGCAGGCCCTCCGCCCCGGCGCCGTTCCAGACCGGTGCCAGCGTCGGAAAGCGCTCGGCGAAGCCGGCGAGCGGCCGGTAGACCATCCGCATCGGCACGCGGCCGGAGACGCCGGAGACGAGGCGCACGAGGCAGGGCAGCGTCCGCCCCGTCTCGGGGGCCAGCATCAGGTCGTGGACGGTCGCCGCCCCCGTGGCGCAGGTGAAGGTGGTCTCCAGGATGTTGGTGCCGGGCAGGTAGAGCCGGGCGCTCTCGAACGGGATGTCGGGGGAGAGCGCGAAGAAGCCGCCGCGCTTGCGATCGAGGAGGCGCGAGAAGACCGGGGCCGCATCGAAGCGCTCGAGGCATGCCCAGTCGATCGAGCCGTCGCGGGCGACGAGGGCGCAACCGTGGCAGTTGCTGACGAGCCCGTAGGCCTCGATGGGCTGGTAGGGCCGCGCGTCCGGGTCGTGCATCGGGAATTGGCTCGGGCGAGAGGGGGGCCGGACCGCCTGCGCGGGCCAGGGGCCGGGGTGCCGCTCCCCTCCCCCCGCGCCCGGCATGACCCAGCGTCGCCGGGACGACTGGCATACCCCGCCGGGTGTTCCCGCATGGACAAGGAAATATTTCCGCGGATGAAGCGGCGCCCGCAACCGTGCGTGGCCCGGGCCCGGGGCCTCAGGCCTGCATCAGGAACCGCGTCAGCTCGTCCCGCGCCAGGATGCGGGCGAGCGAATCCTCGGCCGGGCCGTCGACCGCCATCAGCAGGCCGCCGCAGGCCGTGCCGCGGCTCGTCACCGCGTAGGCCAGGGTGCAGGCGGGGGCGAGGGTCCCGGGCTGGCCGACGACGAAGCCTTGCATCGTGCCGGGCCGGTCGCCGCGGGCGATCACCGCCTCGAGCCCCGCCACCCGGCCCGCGATGGCGAACGGCACCAGGCCGAGACGCCGGCCGGCCTGGCGGGCCTGCACCCGGCGCGGTCCCTCGACGGCGACGAGCGTCTCGGGTGCGAGATGCGCGAAGGCCCGGATCGTCAGGCCGCCGCCGTCGAGGGCGGTGACGCGGTCGATCACCGCGAGGCCCGACAGGTCGTGCGGCAGGACGAAGACCCGCAGGTGGCGGTAGCCCGGCCCGTGGACGGTGGTCTCGATCGCGTGGGCGGTCGCCCCCGGCAGGGCGAGGCTGCCGCGGTGGAGGCCGTACCCGGCCACCGGCTCGCGCCCCTCGACCGCGACGACGTTGTGGGCGCGGGCCGAGAGCAGGTAGTGGCGCGAGGCTCCCGCCTCGACCTGCTCGGAGCCGCCGGCCTCGACGATCCAGCGGGTCGATCCGGCGGCGTAGACGTAGGAGCCGCAATCGGCGTGGCCCTGGGGCGAGGTCTCGGCGAAGGTGCAGGCGAAGTGCGACCAGCCCCGGCCGGCGGCCTCGTGGCGGGCCGAGAGCGTGTCGGGCAGGAGCATCGTCGAGGCGGTGGCGGGTCCGGCGGCGGCCGGGCGCTGCGCCACCAGCCCGCCGGTGCCGCGCAGCCGGGCGATCCAGGAGGCCTCGTCGGCTCCCGAAAACACCTCGCCGAAGGGCGGCAGCCGGCCAGCGGGGTCGAGGAGCCCGGCGAGGTCCGCCAGCGCCGCCTCGGTGCGGGCGGCGACGAGCGGGCCGGGTGCGGCCGGCCCGAGGGCGTCCCGCAGGGCGTGGCCGAGGGTGACGAGGTCGAGGCGGCGGTGGAGCGAGGATTCGGGGAAGCGCCCGTCCTCGGGCAAAAGGGCCGGCACCCCGTCGCGCAGGCTCTCGCGGGCGAGCGCCTCCCAGTGGCCGGCGAGCGGCAGGCGCGGCAGCGCCCGGGCGACCGCCAGCAGGGCGGCCGCCGCCTGGAACTGGTGCAGGCTGCGCCCGAAGGTGTTCTGCCCGACCATTTCGGCGAGCGCGAAGCCGTGGCGCACCGCCTCGCCGGTGAGGACCGGCGCCGCCGCCCCGGCCCCCGGCAGGGCGAGGAGACCGATCCACACCTCGGCCCGGGCCAGCAGCGCGCCCGGATGCAGGCTCAGGGGGTCCGCCGGCTGGCCCCAGGGATTGGCCCGCGACCAGGCCTGGGCGAGGCCGAGCGCCCGGCCCGGGGCCACTTCGGCGAGGGCGAGGAGCCAGGTCAGCGCCTGATAGGCGAGGCGCCAGGGCACGGCGCGGACGGGGGCGGCCCGGAACGGGTCCTCGTCGAAGTCCGGCCGGTCGGGCAACGCCCAGTCCGGGCAGCCGGCGAGCCGCAGGACGAGGCCGCCATCCGGCCGCAGGGCGACCGGGCGCTCGCCCTCCCCGCGCAGCTGCCGGGCGCGGGCGAGCGGCAGCACCGCGGCGCCGGCCTCGCCCGGGCCCGGGATCCAGGCCGCCTCGGCCCCGGGATCGCGGCCGAGGCGGCCTGGATCC
>NZ_JTHF01000020.1 GCF_001043895.1 Methylobacterium indicum | reverse complement strand
GGAGCCGGCTCACCTGTCAACACGCCGGAATCCGGCGGGGCGGCACGCCGCACACGGGTTCTCCGACGCTGTTTGCCGGCGCTCCGCCCTGGCTCGGTGGTGGAACCACTAAAGCCGGTGATGGAACAGGCGGCACGGGCTTCAAGGATCGATCGGCCGCCGCGTCGGCGCGGCCCTTCGGGCGCATGGCCGGCCGCGGGCGCGCGGCCTATGACGGGCGCCGCGCCGCCGAAGCGGTCGGCCGAGGAGGATGGGCATGAGATCGATGACGCTGGCGACCCTGCTGCTCGGCCTTGGCCCGGCTTTCGCCGGGGAGGGGGGCCGGGTGGCGCTGCCAACCGTCGATTACGCCAACACGCGCTACTCGGGCCTCGACCGGATCACGCGCGAGAATGTCGGGCGGCTGAAGGTGGCCTGGACCTACTCGACGGGCGTGCTGCGCGGGCACGAGGGCGCCCCGCTCGTCGTCGGCCACATCATGTACGTGCACACGCCGTTCCCCAACACCGTCACGGCCCTCGACCTCGACCAGGACGGCAAGATCCTGTGGCGCTACGCGCCGCGGCAGGATGCGGCGGTGGTGGCGGTGATGTGCTGCGACACGGTCCATCGCGGCCTCGCCTACAAGGACGGGCGGATCTTCCTGCAGCTCGCCGACACCACCGTCGTGGCGCTCGAGGCCGAGACCGGCCGGGTGCTGTGGTCGGTGCGGAACGGCGACCCGGCCAGGGGCGAGACCAATACGGCGGCGGTGATGCCGGTGCGCGACGCCGTGATCGTCGGCCTGTCGGGCGGCGAGTACGGCGCGCGCTGCCACGTCACCGCCTACGACCAGGCGACGGGGCGGCAGCTCTGGCGCGCCTATGCCACCGGGCCGGATGCCGAGATGCTGGTCGATCCCGCGAAGACGACGGAGCTCGGGCGCCCGGTCGGCCCCGATTCCTCGCTCAGAAGCTGGGAGGGCGAGCAGTGGAAGACCGGGGGCGGCTGCGCCTGGGGCTGGTTCTCGTACGATCCAGACCTCAACCTCGTCTATTACGGCACCGGCAATCCCTCGACCTGGAACCCGGTCCAGCGCCCGGGCGACAACCGCTGGGCGATGGCGATCGTCGCGCGCGACGCGACCACCGGCGTGGCACGCTGGGTCTACCAGATGACGCCCCACGACCAGTGGGACTATGACGGCGTCAACGAGATGATCCTGACCGACCAGGAGGTCGGGGGACGCAAGCGCCGGCTCCTCACCCATTTCGACCGCAACGGATTCGGCTACACCCTCGACCGGGAGACCGGCGCGCTGCTGGTGGCCCAAAAGTTCGATCCGAGCGTGAACTGGGCCAAGCGCATCGAGCTCGACCCCGCCTCGCCGGCCTATGGCCGCCCGGTGGTGGACGAGCGCTACGCCCCGGGCACGACCGGCGAGGACGAGACCGTCACCGGCATCTGCCCGGGCGCGCTCGGCGCCAAGAACCAGCAGCCGGCCGCCTACTCGCCGGCAACCGGCCTGTTCTACGTGCCGACCAACCACATGTGCATGGATTACGAGCCGTTCCACGTCACCTACACGCCGGGCCAGCCCTATGTCGGGGCGACGCTGGCGCTGCACCCGCCGCCGGGCACCGACCGGACCGGCGCCTTCATCGCCTGGGACAACCTTTCGGGCCGAATCAAGTGGTCGATTCCCGAGCCGTTCTCGGTCTGGTCGGGCGCGCTCGCCACCGCCGGCGGGGTGGTGTTCTACGGCACCCTCGAAGGCTACCTGAAGGCGGTCGACGCCGGGACCGGCCGCGAACTCTACCGCTTCAAGACGCCATCGGGCATCGTCGGCAACGTCACCACGTATATGCATGGCGGCCGGCAATACGTGGCTGTGCTGTCCGGCATCGGCGGCTGGGCCGGAATCGGGCTTGCCGCCGGGCTCACCGACCCGGCCGAGGGCTCGGGCGCGGTCGGCGGCTACGCCGCCCTCTCGCAATATACCGCCGCGGGCGGGCAACTGACGGTCTTCGCCCTGCCCGAACCCTAACGGCGGTCGGTTCCGCTCCCTATCTGTGGCGACCACCGACCACGAGGTTGTTCGATGCGGATGCCGTTCGCGCTCCTGTGCTTGCTCGCCGGCACGGCCGCCCTGGCGCAACCGGTACCCGAGGCGCCGCCCGCGATGGCCGAGTGCCTGCCCGGCCTCGTCGCCAAGGCGCGGGAGCAAGGCGTGACGCCGGCCCTGGCGGAGGCGCAGCTCTCCGGGCTCACCGCCGATCCGGACGTCGTCGCGGCGACGGGACGGCAAGCCGAGTTCGAGAAGCCGATCTGGGCCTATCTCGACGCCGCCGTGAGCGACGAGGCGGCGACCGACGGCCGGGCGAAGCTCGCCTCGGAGGCGAGCCTGCCGGCGATCGAGACGTCGACCGGCGTCGACCGGCACGTGCTGGTGGCGATCTGGGGCATTGAATCGGGCTACGGCAGCGTGCTCGACGATCCCCGCAAGGTGCGGCCGGTCGTCCGCTCGCTCGCCACCCTGGCCTGCGCCGGGGGGCCGCGGGTCGGCACCTGGACCGAGGAGCTGGTGGCGGCCCTGCGGATCCTCGACCTGAACCGTACCACGCCGGACCGCCTGACCGGCTCCTGGGCCGGCGCGATGGGCCACACCCAGTTCATGCCGACGACCTATCTGCGCCACGCGGTCGATGGCGACGGGGACGGGCGGGCCGACATCTGGACCTCGGCGCCGGATGCGCTCGCCTCGACGGGGCAGTACCTGCGGACCTTGGGCTGGCGGCCCGGGGAGGGCTGGGGCGGCGAGGTGCTGCTGCCGGCGGGCTTCGACTATCGCCTCGCCGACGAGACGACGGGGCGGACGCTCGCCGAGTGGCGCGCCCTCGGAGTCGTGCCGGCGGGCCGGCCGATCGGGGCCGACGGCGATACCGCGCGCCTCGTCCTGCCGGCCGGCGCGAAGGGCCCGGCCTTCCTGCTGCGCCCGAATTTTTCGGCGCTGCTCGGCTACAACGCCGCCTTCTCGTACGCGCTGGCGGTGGCGCATCTCTCCGACCGGCTGCGGGGCGAGCCGGGCTTCGTGCGGCCCTGGCCCCGGGACGACCGGCCGCTCGCCCGGGACGAGCGGCGGGAGATCCAGGCGCTGCTGGAGGCCAAGGGCCACCCGGTCGGCGGGATCGATGGGCGCATCGGTCCGCGCAGCCGGGCGGCGATCCGGGCCTGGCAGGGCGAGGCCGGGCTCGTGCCCGACGGCTACGCCGATTCCGGCCTCCTCGACCGGCTGCGCGCCGGCCGCTGACCGGCGGCCTCTCTCGCCCGATCGCGGCGAACCGATTCGGCTCCAACGCACGATTCGGTGCGTCGGTCCCAGCGCGATCGACGCGAAGCGCCTGACTCCTGTGGAGAAAAGGTTGTCGACTCCTGAATCGGAGAGCCCAGGGCTTAACGCTTGACTCTCCGTCCGCCGAGCCGGCCAAACTACGCTCACAAGCTCGGATGAGGCTGGAAAGCGTAGATGTCGAAGGCTGCCGAAAGTCGAATCGCCGGGCGGAGGTCCTCCTCCGCCGCGTCGTTCGACGCCGTGATCGCGGCCCATGCCGACGCGCTGTCGCGCCAGATCGACGAGGTGCGCGAGCGCCTCGGCCCCCCGGCGGCGCGGCGCGAGCTGCGCCGCTTCGCGACCGGCGAGGCGGCGCGCCTCATCGGCATCACCGACGCCTATCTGCGCCAGCTGATCCTGTCGGACGAGGAACTCGAGCCCGAGAAGGGCCCGGCGGGCCGGCGCCTGTTCACCCTGGCGCAGATCAACGACGTGCGGCGGCATCTCGCTCGGACGCGGCCGGGCTACCTGCGTCACCGGCGGGCCGGGGAGCACCTGCAGGTCCTGGCGGTGACCAACGTCAAGGGCCGCTCGGGCAAGACCACGGTGGCGGCGCATCTGGCGCAGTATCTGGCGCTGCAGGGCTATCGGGTGCTCGCCGTCGATCTCGATCCGCAGGCGGCGCTCTCGGGTCTCTTCGGATGCCGCCCGGAGCTCGATGTCGGCGTGAGTCAGACCCTGTACGGCGCGGTGCGGCGCGACGGGGCCGAGCGCCCGCTCGGCGAGATCGTGCGCCCGACCCATTTTCCGGGAATCGACCTCGTGCCCGGCCATCTCGAGCTGATGGCCTGCGAGCATGGGGGCCCGCTCTCGGCGGCGATGCCGGAGGGCGCGGTCGGCCGCGTCGCCGAGGCCCTGGCGGGGGTCTCCGCGCGCTACGACGTCGTGGTGGTCGATTGCGCGCCGCAGCTCGGGGTCCTGACCCTCGGGGCGCTCTGCGCGGCGACCGGCATCCTGGTGACGGTGCAGCCGCAGATGCTCGACCTCGCCGGCATGTCCGGCTCGCTGCGGATGACCGCCGACCTGCTCGGCGCCGTGCGCGAGGCCGGGGGCGACCTGCGCCACGACTTCCTGCGCTACCTCGTCACCCGCTACGAGCCGAATGACGGGCCGCAGACCCAGATCGTCGGGCTCTTGCGCGCGCTCTTCGGCGAGCAGGTGATGACCCATGCGGTGCCGCTCGCCTGCGCGATCGCGCAGGCCGGCGCATCGGGCCGGACCCTCTACGAGGCCGGCCGGGAGGGCGCGACCCGCCAGGCCTACGACCGGGCGGTCGAGGCGCTGGATGCGGTCAATGCCGAGATTGCCGGCGAGATCACCAGGGCCTGGGGGAGGGCGGCGTGAGCCGGGCTCCCTCGTCCGCCAAGATCTCGTTCCGGTGAAATCCGGGCCACCCGGCCCGGTTTAACCCCGCCCCGGGCGGTTTCACTCACGCGAACCCAGAAAGGATCGATCCGGCAAAAGAAAAAGGCCCCCGAAGCGACGCCCCGGAAGCCCTTCTCTTAGTGCCTGGCAGCCTGAGAGAATCAAATCCGGCACATTCTGTCAAGCGTGGCGCCGATTCGGCGAACCCTTTTCTGTTGCCTGACGACAGGCACAGCCATGTCCCAGACCCAACCGACGACGCCCTTCGGGCGGCGGCCGTTGTCGCTCGCCATGATGGCGGCGCAGGCGGCGGCGAAAGCGTGCCCGGACGAGGCCGCCAGCCACAAATGGCGCACTTTCCGCAACCTGACCGAGGCCAAGGCGCGTCTCGGCGTCGGGGACCGGGCGCTCGCGGTCCTGTCGGCGCTGCTCAGCTTCCATCCCGAGACCGCCCTGACTCCCGGTACCGACCTCGTGGTGTTTCCCTCCAACCGGGAACTCTCGGTGCGCGCCCACGGGCCGTCGCCGACGACGCTGCGTCGGGCGCTGACGCAGCTCGTCGAGGCGGGCCTGGTGATCCGCCGCGACAGCCCCAACGGCAAGCGCTACGCGAGGCGCGGCGAGGGCGGCCGGATCGAGCAGGCCTTCGGCTTCGACCTCTCGCCCCTGGTGGCCCGCGCCGCCGAGTTCGAGGCGCTGGCCGGCGAGGTCCGGGCTGCCGCCAAGGCGCGGGCGCTCCTGCGCGAAGAGATCTCGCTGCTGCGCCGGGACATCGGCAAGATCGTCGCCTTCGCCCGTGCGGAGGGGCTGGACGGTGCGTGGGACGCGTTCGAGGCCCATCTGACGGGAGCCGGCGCGATGCCGCCGCGCTCGGCCGGCAACCTGCTCCTGGCCGAGATCGCCGGCGGATTGCGGGATTTGCGGGCGGAGGTGGATAAGTGCCTGGCGGAATCGCTGGAATTCGGAAAAATGGGCGCCAGTGAGTCCCAGATCGGCTGCCACCATCAGAGTTCAAAACCTGAGTCTTTCCAGAATCTTGAACGGGGTTTGCGGGGACAGGAGACGGATCCCGGGGAGACCGGACCCGACACCCTGGTGCCACCGACGCGGGTGCTGCCGTTGAGGCTCGTCCTCGAGGCCTGCCCGGATCTCGGAGCGTATGCCCGGCATGGGATCGGACATTGGCGCGACTTTCTTGGCGCGGCGTTGCTGGCGCGGGCGAGCCTCGGTATCAGTCCGGCAGTCTGGACAGAGGCCGTGACGGTCATGGGGGAAGAGGCAGCGGCCACCGTCGTGGCAGCGATCCTCCAACGTGGTCCCGCCATCGCGGCGCCGGGCGCCTATCTCCGCGACCTGACCAACAAGGCGCGAGTGGGGCGGTTCTCACCCTGGCCGATGGTGATGGCTCTGTGGCGGGCCCGCCAGGAGACCTTTGGACCCGCTGCCGCACCATTCACGGGTCGGCTGTCCGAGGCGGCGAAAGGTCTGGATTCACGCGCCGAATCGGACCGATCGTGGGGGTGAGAGGCCGAGAACCGGATAATGTGTTGCGTTTGCAACTTCATGTAGGGTGCAGGCCCTCTCAGCGCCGTGGAGGCGAACGCGAACCCGATGGACCGCCTGAACCTGCTCGCCTTCTCGCCGTTCCGGCTCAACCGGCTCGCCAGCGAGTTCAGCAATGCCCTGGCCGCCGACTACGCACAGTTCGGGATCGACATCCCGGAATGGCGAGTGCTGGCAACGCTCGGACAGCATGCGGAACCGCGCAGCGCGGCCTACGTCGTGCGCTGCACCCGCACGCACAAGTCGCGGATCAGCCGGGCCGTCGGACACCTGATCGAGCTCGGCCTGCTCGCCCGGAAGGAGAGCGGCGACGACCGGCGCGAGATGATGCTGGAGCTCACGCCGCAGGGACGCCAGACCTACGCCGAGCTGGTGCCGATCCTGCTCGCACGCGAGGCCAAGCTCCTGTCCGGGCTCAGCGACGCGCAACGGCGGGATTTCGACCGGCTCCTCGGGACGCTGGAGGAGTCGCTCGGCCTGGTGCGGGAACGGGAAGAGTGATCGAGGCGCGCTACCGCAGGAACGCGTCCACCCGCGCCACGTAGGCGGTGAGGGCCACGAAGACGACGACCGTCAGGGCGTTCCAGGCGAGGATGCGGCTGCGGTCGATCAGGGTACGGGCCTTCACGGCGGCAGGCATGGCAGTGGCTCCTCGTCGCGGCACCGGACGACGCGACGGATGTCCGAGCCCGGAGACGTGCATTCAAGCCGGACCCGGTGCGATCGTCAATGAACGCGGGTTCCAAAGTATTCGCGTGAAAGAGAAAAATATTACTATTTAAAGATATAAAAGGAGAATTTTATTCTGATGATATCACTTATGAGTGGCCTACGGGAAAACACTTCTTCGGCGGCGGTCGCAGTCCGGAGGCTCGGGAATGCCGCCTGCAGCGTGTCGGCAGCTGGAACACGAACGAGAGGGAATCGTTTCCGCTGACGCAGCGACGCGTCCGGCGTCCTCGACATTCAACGGGACCCGTCACGATGCCGTCTCCGATTCGCTTCGATTCCTCTCTGGAGGTCGTTCAGCCCGACGAAGACGAGGTGCAGGCGGAGATGATCCGGGTCTTCCGGAAGATCCAGGAGACCACGCTGAAGGATTATGGCCATGCGGTGCGCGGGGTCCACGCCAAGAGCCACGGGCTCCTGACCGGCCGGCTGACCGTACGGCCCGATCTGCCTCCGACGCTGGCGCAAGGCCTGTTCGCCGCGCCCGGCTCCTACGACGTCGTGCTGCGGCTCTCGACCAATCCGGGCGACATCCTGGACGACAGCGTCTCGACCCCGCGGGGCCTCGCCGTGAAGGTGATCGGCGTGTCGGGCGAGCGGCTGCCCGAGGCCGAGGGGGAGACCCAGGATTTCGTCCTGGCAAACGCCCCGGCCTTCACCGCGCCCGATGCCAAGGCGTTCCTGAAGAGCCTGAAACTCCTGGCCGCCACCACCGACACGCCGCAGGTGTTCAAGAAGGTGTTTTCCGCCGCCCTGCGCGGGCTCGAAGGGGCGATCGAGGCGGTGGGGGGCAAGAGCGCGACGCTGATCAGCCTCGGCGGCCATCCCGAGACGCACATCCTCGGCGAGACCTTCTACAGCCAGGCGGCCCTGCGCTGGGGCGATTACGTCGCCAAGGTCGCGGTCGCTCCGGTCGCCCCGGCGCTCACCGCCCTCACGGGCGCGTCGCTCGACGTCAACGGCAAGCCGAACGGCCTGCGCGAGGCGGTCTCGGAGTACTTCCGTGCTCACGAGGGCGTGTGGGAGCTGCGCGCCCAGCTGCTGACCGACCGCGCGACGATGCCGGTCGAGGACGCCTCGAAGCCCTGGTCGGAGGAGGAGAGTCCCTACGTCCCGGTCGCGCGGATCACGGTCGCGCCGCAGGAATCGTGGAGCGACGACAAGGTCCGCCGCCTCGACGACGGCCTCGCCTTCAGCCCGTGGCACGGTCTGGCGGCGCATCGGCCGCTCGGCTCGGTGATGCGGGCGCGTCGTGCCGTCTATCCGCGCTCGGCCGGATTCCGGGCGGAGCATAACGGCTGCCCCATCCACGCGCCGACCCGCGCTTGAGGAGATCGACCCGATGGTGTTCCCGTCCCTGACCGCCGCCTACGCCTCGGTCCTGGCACTGCTCTTTGCCGGGCTGTCGATCTGGGTGATGGCCCGGCGGCTCTCCGCCAACGTGCTGCACGGCGACGGCGGCGATGCCGTGCTGCTGCACCGCGCCCGCTCCCAGGCCAACTTCGCCGAGTACGTGCCGCTGATCCTGATCGTCGTGGGGCTGTTCGAGGCCCATGGCGGCAGCCGGACCCTGGTTCACGGCCTGCTCCTGGTGCTGCTGGTCGGCCGGGTGCTGCATCCGTTCGGCATGACGGCGCCGGCGAACTCGCCGCGCCAATATGCTTGCCGCGGCGGTGGCATCCTGGCGACCTTCGCGGTGCTGATCGTCTCCGCCCTGGCGCTCCTGCTGCGCCTGTCCTGACGAACGGCGGCCCGGCGTCCGGAACCGCTTATTCCGCCGTCGGGCCCACCGCGGCGAAATCCAGCCGCACCACGGTGCCGGGGCCGCCCGCATAGGCGAGGGTCCCGTCGAGCTGGGCGGCGAGCCCCTGCGCGATGCGCAAGCCCAGGCTGGGGCTCGCCTCCGGGTCGAACCCGGCCGGGATCCCCCGGCCGTCATCCGCGATCGTGAGCGCCATCCGATCCGGCCCCGTCGCCTCGATCCGGATCGTGATCGTACCGCGGGCGCCGTCCGGGAAGGCGTGCTTCAGGGCGTTGGTCACCACCTCGACCACCAGGAGCGACAGGGTGGTGAGCCGGGTCAGGTCGAAGCGAACCGGCGGCACGTCGACCAGGCAGACGATGTTGCGGGCGCCCGTCGCGTCGAGGAGGTCGGCGCAGAGCTCCTGCAGGTACTGGCCGACCGGCAGGCTGATCCGGCTCGGGTCGTAGAGCCGGCGGTGGATGCGGGAGATCGTCTCGAGGCGGATCCGCGCCTCGTCGAGGGCGGCGATCGCCGCCTGCGGGTCGTTGCCGACCCGGCGCTTCTGCAGGGTGAGGAGCGCGGCGACGAACTGCATGTTGTTCGCCACCCGGTGCTGCAGCTCCTGGAACATGGTGCGCTGCTGCTCGTAGAGCCCGGCGGTCACGGCGCGCTCGCGGCGCAGCCGGACGCTCGCCGTGTGCATGATGTGGATCAGCACGATGTCGACGGCGACGATGAAGACGTAGAAGGCGAGCGCCAGCCCCGATTGCGCCGTGAGGATGAACCCCTCGCTCGGCGGCAGGAAGAAGTACCAGGCCGACAGCCCGCTCAAGGCGGCGCAGGTGATGCCGGGGCGCAGGCCGCAGAAGAACGTGGTGAGGATGACCGCCGGGAAGAAGGTCAGGTAGGGAAAGCCCGGGGGCAGCACGTCGTCGACCGCGAGCCGCAGCCCGAGCGCGGCCGCGGTGGCGCCGAAAGCCACGAACTCGCCGAGCCAGGCCCGCGCGCGCAGCCGCTCGGTGGCCTGGAGCGCGTTCCAGAACCAGTCGCGGCGCGGGGCCGGAGCGGTGGATGACGGGGTGGTCGTCGACTTGGCCGTTGACAGCGGGGTGGCTCCTCGATCGAGAGCCAAACTAGGGCGATTCGCTCCGCGCGCATCACCGAACCCTACGGAAAAGGCGGGCCGGCGGCCGATCTCCGCTTACCGTGTCTTCGGTGCCGAGCCCCCAGGGCGGTGCCGTGCACCTCCCCGAGGGCGAGCCCGATCGCCGGAGAGATCGTCAGTCCCGCCGGATCGGCGCGCCGCTGCCCGCCTCCGCGGTCACCGCGCCCTCTGCGACGATCACCCGGCCGCGGCACAGAACCGTCTCGGGCCAGCCGGTGACGGTCCGGCCGGCATAGGGCGTGAAGCCGGTGCGGTCCTCGACCATGGCGTCCGAGAGGGTGACGCGCCTGTCGGGATCCCACAGGCAGAGATCGGCATCCATCCCCACCGCCACCGAGCCCTTGGCGTTCAGGCCGTAGATCCGGGCCGGCGCCGTCGCGGTGATCTCGACGAATTTCTTCAATCCCAGCCGCCCGCCCGACACCATGGCGTCGAACAGGAGCGGCAGGCGCATCTGGAGGCCCGGCATGCCGTTGGCGATCTCCTTGAAGGTCGCCCCCGGACCCGCCTTGAGCTTGCCGGTCTCGTCGTAGCGGTATGGGGCGTGGTCCGAGGAGACGGTCTGGAGGTCGCCGAGATCGAGGGCGCGCCACAGGGCCTCCTGGTCGCGGGCCTCGCGCAGCGGCGGCGAGCACATCCATTTCGCCCCCTCCAGCCCCGGCCGGTCGAGGTCGGATTCGGTGAGGAAGAGGTATTGCGGGCAGGTCTCGGCATAGACCTTCGCCCCCTCGCCGCGGGCCCGGCGCAGGATCGCGGCGCCTTCCTCGGTCGAGACGTGGAAGATCATCACCGGCTGGTCGAGATATTGCGAGAAGCGCACCACCCGCTCGAACGCCTCGGATTCCGACAGGCGCGGATGGCTGGCGGCGTGGTATTTCGGCGCCGTCTTGCCCTCCTTCAGCAATTGCCGGCTGGCGAAGGCGATGAGGCCGTGATTCTCGGCGTGGACGCAGACCAGGGCACCCACCGCCTTGGCCGCTGCCATCAGGTCGAGCAGGGCCTCGTCGGCGAGGCGCAGGCGGTCATAGGTCATGAACGCCTTGAGCGAGAGGTGGCCGCCCTTCGCCAGAGCCGGCACGTCCTGGCTCAGGGCCTTCTCGGTCGCGTCGGCCACGATCAGGTGGAAGGCGTAGTCGATCACCGCGCCGCGTTGCGCCAGCGCGGTGTAGTCCTCAACGACCTGCGCCAGATCCATCCCGACATGCTGGGCCGCGAAGGCGATGACGCTGGTGGTGCCGCCGAGCGCCGCCGAGCGGGTGGCGCTCTCCCAGGTATCGGCGTTCATGAGCCCGGAGGCCGAGAGCTGCTCGATATGGGCGTGGCTGTCGATCCCGCCCGGCAGGACCAGCTTGCCGCTTGCGTCGATCTCCCGCCGTCCCGGGGCGAGGTCGATTCCGATCGCGGCGATCCGGCCGTCGCGGAGTCCGAGATCGGCGGAGAAGACGTCGCTCGCGGTGGCGACGGTACCGCCGCGGATCACGGTGTCGAAGGCGGGCTCACTCATACGGATGTTCCTCGTCCGAAACTTGCTAGGCTGAAGGTCTGACACCTCAGGAGGCCACCATGAGTGCCGACCGGCGCATCCTCGTCATCAACCCGAACTCGAACGAGGCCGTCACCCGCGGCCTCGATGGCGCGCTGGCGCCCCTCGCGCGGCCCGGCATCGCCATCGCGTGCCGGACGCTCGCCGAGGGGCCGTTCGGCATCCAGTCGCAGGCCGATGTCGAGCAGGTGGCGCTGCCCCTGCGCGACCTCGTGCGGCGCGAGGCGGCGGATGCGTATGTCATCGCCTGCTACTCCGACCCCGGCCTGCATGTCTGCCGCGAGGCGACCGACCGGCCGGTGCTCGGCATCGCCGAATGCGGGGTGCTCACCGCGCTCGCCCGGGCCGACCGGTTCGGCGTGATCGCGGTGGCGAGCCGCTCGATTCCGCGCCACCTGCGCGCCCTGCGCCAGATGGGGGTGAGCGACCGCCTGGCCGGCGAGCGGGCGCTGGAGATGACGGTGGCCGAGACCGCGAGCGGCCCCGACACGCTCGCCCGGATGATCGCCGTCGGCCGCGACCTGCGCGACCGGGACGGGGCGGGCGCCATCGTCATGGGCTGCGCCGGCATGGCTTTGCACCGCCGCGGCCTGGAGCAGGAACTCGGCATCCCGGTCATCGACCCGACCCAGGCCGCGGTGGCGATGGCGATCGGCATCGTGGCGGTGGCCTGACATCGCGTCGCGGGCATTCACTCGGGCAGCACCGCGCCGGTCTGGGCGGTGATGCGGCCGTAATGCTCGGGCCGGCGGTGGCGGGCGAAATCGAAGATCGTCTCCTTGCCGAACCGGGTCTCGTCGAGGTCGCAGGCGGCGACGATCACGCCGTCGGCCTCGCCGGGAAGCTCGGCCACGATCTTCCCGTTCGGATCGCAGATCAGGGTGCCGCCCATCAGCGGGTGGCCGTCCTCGTCCCCGGCCTTGGCCACCGCCACCACCCAGGTGGCGTTCTGGTAGGCGCCGGCCTGGACCGACAGGCGGTGGTGGAACAGCCTGTCCTCCAGGCCCTCGCTGCCGCGCTGGCCGTTGACCGACGGGGTGTTGAAGCCGAGCACCACCATCTCGACGCCCTGCAATCCCATCACCCGGTAGGTCTCGGGCCAGCGCCGGTCGTTGCAGATGCACATGCCGAGGATTCCGCCGAGCATCCGCCAGACTGGAAAGCCGAGGTCGCCGGGCTCGAAGTAGCGCTTCTCGAGGTGCTGGTGCGAGCGCTCGGGATCGAACTCGACGTGGCCGGGCAGGTGGACCTTGCGGTATTGGCCGACGATGGTGCCGTCGCGGTCGACCAGGATTGAGGTGTTGAAGTGCCGGCCCTCCGGCGTCAGCTCGGCATAGCCGAACGACATCGCCATGCCGTGCTGGCGCGCCCGGTCGAAGAGCGGGGCGGTGGCCGGGCCCGGCATCTCGCGCTCGAACCAGTGGTCGGCCTCGGCGCGGTCCGCATGGTACCAGCGCGGGAAGAAGGTGGTCAGCGCCAGTTCCGGATAGACGATCAGGTCGGCGTCCTGGCGTTTCGCCTCGTCCATCAGCGCGATCATGCGGGCGACGACGCCGTCGCGGTCCTCGGCCTTCTGGATCGGCCCGAGCTGGGCGGCGGCGGTGCGGATCACGCGCATGGGGATTCCTTAGAGATCAGAACAGGTTGAAGAAGGCCCGCCTATCTCCTCTCCCCGCGGGCGGGGAGAGGGCTTCACCCCCCTTGTCGGGGGTGAAGCGAACGCAGGCGAAGCCGGAGCGAGGGTGAGGGGGTGGTGCCGGAGGAGTCTCACTCGTCGAGACCCCCTCACCCCCGGCTGCCGCCTCGCTGCGTTCCCTGAACGGGAACACAGCCCTCTCCCCGCCCGCGGGGAGAGGAGGGACGCACACGACCGAGAGCGGACGCCTCACGCCGCCGGCTCCGCCGCGAGCCCCCGCGGCTGCCCTGGCCGGAAATGCGGGATCGCCGCCAGCAATTCCCGTGTGTAGGCGGTGCGCGGCGCCCGGAAGAGGTCGCGGCTGACGCCTTCCTCGACCACCCGCCCGCCCTGGAGCACCAGGGTGCGCTCGCACATCATCCGCACCACGTTGAGGTCGTGGCTCACGAACAGGACGGCGAGGCCGTCCTCGCGGCGCAAATCGTCGAGGAGGCGCAGCACCCCGGCCTGGACCGAGACGTCGAGGGCCGCGGTCGGCTCGTCGAGGACGAGGAGACGGGGCTTCACGGCGATGGCCCGGGCGATGCCGATGCGGGCCTTCTGGCCGCCCGAGAGCTGGTGCGGGAAGCGGTCGAGGAGGGCGGCGGGCAGGCCCGCCCGCTCGGCGCTCTCGATCACCCGCAGTCGCAACGCCTCGCCCCGCAGGGGCGTCAGGCGCTTCACCGGATGGGCGATGCAGTCGAAGGCGGAGAAGCGCGGGTTGAGGCTGTCGGTCGGGTCCTGAAAGACGATCTGGATCGCGCGCCGATGCGCCGAACGGTGGAAGTCGCGGGCCGGAATCGTGCCGATCGATTCGCCCTCGAACAGGATCTGTCCGGCGCTGGCATCGAGGAGCCGGCAGATCATCCGCGACGTGGTGCTCTTGCCCGATCCGGATTCGCCGACGAGGCCGAGGCTCTCGCCGGCCGCGACCGCCAGCGAGACGCCGCGCAGGGCCTCGACCGGGCCGCGACGGGTCGCGAAGGTGACCTTCAGGTCCTCGACCGAGAGAAGGGAGGGCTGCATCAGGTCCGCATCCGGGGATCGAGGATGTCCCGCAGGCCGTCGCCGAGCAGGTTGAAGCAGAGCACCGCCAGCATCAGGGCGAGGCCCGGGAAGGCGACGAGCCACCACTTGCCGGTGGTGATGAAGCGCGCCCCTTCCGCGACGAGGATCCCCCATTCCGGCGTCGGCGGGCGCACCCCGAGGCCGATGAAGGAGAGGCCGGCGGCGTTGAGGATCGCCCAGCCGAGATTGAGCGAGATCTGCACCGCCATGGCGGGCAGCACGTTGGGCAGGAGGAAGCGCAGGACCACCGCGAGGTGGCCCTCGCCCCCGGCCCGGGCCGCCTCGACGTAGCCGGCATCGCGCCGCACGTTCACCTCGGCCCGGGCGAAGCGGATGTAGAACGGCAGGTTGATGATCGCGGTGGCGATGACGATGTTCTCGACCCGGTTGCCGAGCGCCGCGACGAGCGCCATCGCCAGGACGAAGAGCGGGAAGGCCAT
>NZ_JTHF01000002.1 GCF_001043895.1 Methylobacterium indicum | reverse complement strand
TCGAAGATCGCGCAGGGTGACACGCTTCAGGATTAAACACTGAGCGTCACGCGGCGAGCACAACGTTACGAGCCCGACTCAGGACCGTATCACCCTCACGCGGGATCTTCGATCCCCCGACCCCTCTCCCACACGGGAGAGGGGAGACGCGCCTTAACATCGTCAGGACGAGTCAAGCGGACTCGTTGCTCGCTACAATCCAGCAGGCTTATCCGACATGGCCGCGACCCCCGCGCCCGCCGACGCGCCGATCGACCGCCGCCGCATGGTGGCGTTCGTCTGCATGGTGTTCGGGATGTTCATGGCGATCCTGGACATCCAGATCGTGTCGGCCTCGCTCGCCGAGATCCAGGCCGGCCTCTCGGCCTCGGCCGACGAGATCCCGTGGGTGCAGACGAGCTACCTCATCGCCGAAGTGATCTCGATCCCGCTGTCGGGCACCCTGTCGCGGGTGCTCTCGACCCGCTGGATGTTCGTGATCTCGGCCGGCGGCTTCACCCTGATGAGCCTGATGTGCGCCACCTCGTCGACGATCGGCGAGATGATCCTCTGGCGCGCCCTCCAGGGCTTCATCGGCGGCGGCATGATCCCGACGGTGTTCGCCTCGGCCTTCACCATCTTCCCGGCCTCGAAGCGCAGCATCGTCTCGCCGATGATCGGCCTCGTCGCGACGCTCGCCCCCACCATCGGCCCGACGGTCGGCGGCTACCTCACCGACCTGTTCGACTGGCACTGGCTCTTCCTCGTCAACATCGTGCCGGGCATCTTCGTCACGGTCTCGACCTACCTGCTGGTCGATTTCGACAAGCCGAACCTCGACCTCCTCAAGCGCTTCGACTGGGCCGGCCTCGGCCTGATGGCGGCGTTCCTCGGCTGCCTCGAATACGTGCTGGAGGAGGGCCCGACCCACGACTGGTTCCAGGAGGAGGCGATCTTCGCCGCGGCACTCGTCTGCGGCGTCGCCTGCATCGGGTTCTTCTGGCGCGCCTTCACCGCCGAGCAGCCGATCGTGGATCTTCGCGCCTTCTCGGACCGCAACTTCGCCGGCGGCTGCCTGTTCAGCTTCGTCATGGGCATCGGCCTCTACGGCCTGACCTACCTCTATCCGGTCTATCTCGGCCGGGTGCGCGGCTACTCGGCGCTCCAGATCGGCGAGACGATGTTCGTCTCGGGGCTCTGCATGTTCGCCACCGCACCGATCGCCGGGCGCCTCTCGGCCAAGGTCGATCCGCGGATCATGATGGCGATCGGTTTCTCGGGGTTTGCCGCCGGTACCTGGATCGTCACCGGCATCACCAAGGACTGGGATTTTTACGAGCTGCTGTGGCCGCAGGTTTTGCGCGGCTGCTCGCTGATGCTGTGCATGATCCCGATCAACAACATCGCGCTCGGCACCCTGCCGCCGGCCCGGATGAAGAACGCGTCGGGCCTCTACAACCTCACCCGCAACCTCGGCGGCGCGGTGGGGCTGGCGCTGATCAACACCGCGCTCAACGATCGCTGGGACCTGCACCTCGCCCGCCTGCACGAGCGCTTCACCTGGACCAACCCGATGGTGCTGGAGCGCCTCGACAGCATGGCCAAGGGCTTTGCGGGGCTCGCCGGCAACCCGGACGCGATGGCGCTGAAGGCCATGATGAACACGGTGCGGATGCAGGGGCTCCTGATGAGCTTCTCCGACGTGTTTCTGATCCTGACCGTGCTGTTCGTGCTGATGGCCTGCGCCACCCCGATGATCCGCCGGCCGCGCCCGGGCGGGGCGGGAGCGGACGCGCATTAGAGCGTTTCACGATCGCACTGCCATCGCGAATCGCCCTAAGCCTTTGTTTCATCTCATTTTCTTCGACGAACCGGCATCCACTTCGTCGGAAAATGCTCTAGGTGCGGGAGACGGCGCACGAGAAAAGGCGCCCCTGCCCGGATCGGGGCAGGGGCGCCAAGTCTATGACACGTCTCGGGAGGAGATGCGGAGGCCGCCCGGGTCGAAGGACGCGGCGGGCGGAATCAACGCGTGTCGCCGAGAAAACTACACCCCCTTCTCGGGTTCCCACAAGTCTCCGCGGCCCTCGACCTTGGTCCGAGACGGGTGAGCGGGGGTTACATCTGCGTCAGGTGCGCCGCGCCGGCCGGCAATCGCTCCGTCGCGCCCCGTCGGGCGAGGCGCCAAATCTCTGATTCCGCCGCCGTTTCGGCCGCGGACCGGGGCCTGCCCGGCCCATCGCTGCGGGACTCCGGCCGCCCACCTGCGGCCGACGGTCCTTTCCAGGCGGGCCCGACCCGCGATAAGGATCGGGTTCCCGCCAGCCCGCGCCGCCCGGACGACGTGACGACGCCTCATTCCCCCGCGACTCCGCCCGCCTCCGGACACCTCCGCGTCGAGGCAGTCTCGAAGCGCTTCGGTGCCCATCCCGCCGTCGACGGGGTCGACCTCGACCTCGCGCCGGGCCAGGTCTTCGGCCTGCTGGGGCCCTCCGGCTGCGGCAAGTCCACGCTGCTGCGCATGGTGGCCGGCTTCGAGGCGCCGAGCTCCGGAAAAATCCTTCTCGACGGACGAGACCTCGCCGGGGTGCCGCCGCACCGCCGACCGGTCAACATGATGTTCCAGTCCTACGCCCTGTTCCCGCACCGGGACGTGGCGGGGAACGTCGCCTACGGGCTGGAGCGGGAGGGCCTGGGCCGTCCCGAGGTCGCCGCCCGGGTCGCCGAGATGCTGCGCCTCGTCCAGCTCGACCATTTGGGCGCTCGCCGGCCCGACCAGCTCTCCGGCGGCCAGCGCCAGCGGGTCGCGCTCGCCCGGGCGCTGGCCAAGCGGCCCCGGGTGCTGCTCCTCGACGAGCCGCTCGGCGCCCTCGACCGGGCCCTGCGGGAGGAGACGCAAGCCGAGCTGCGGGCGCTGCAACGCCGGCTCGGCACCACCTTCGTGGTCGTCACCCACGATCCCGCCGAGGCGATGGTGCTGGCCGACCGCATCGGCGTGATGGCGGCGGGCCGGCTGGTCCAGGTCGGCGCGGCGGCCGATCTCTACGAGCGTCCGGCCACCCGCTACGTCGCGGGGCTCCTCGGCGACGTCAACCTGATCGAGGGCCGGCTCGGGGAGGGCGGGGCCGGGCGCTTGCGCGGCCTCGACACGCCGCTCGGGACGCTTCACGCCTTCGACCATCACGGCGCCGGTGACGCCGGATCGCCCGGCCTCCTGGCGCTCCGGCCCGAGCGGCTGACGCTCGCGACGGAGGGCCTGGCCGGCACGCTCCTCGACGCGACCTATCTCGGCGACAGGATCGTCTGCCGGGTCGGGATGGCGGACGGGCGGGTGCTGCGGGCCGCGACCGCGCCCGGCGCCGGCCCGGCCCCGGGGGCTCCGGTGCATCTCGCCTTCGCGCCCGAGGCGGCCTCGCTGCTGCCGGGCGCGCCGGCCGCACCTCAGGTCCCCGCATGACCGGGCGGCTGCGCGACGCCCTGCGGCGGCTGGCGCTGCCGGCGGTCCCGCTCCTGTGGCTCCTCGCCTTCTTCGGCCTGCCCTTCGCGGTGGTGCTGAAGATCAGCCTGTCGGACCCGGCGACCGCCCTGCCGCCCTACACGCCGGTGCTCGACTGGGATGCGGGCCTGGCCGGCTGGGCCGACGTGCTCGCCGCCCTCGACTTCGAGAACTACCGCACGCTCCTCGCCGACCCGCTCTACCTCGACGCGGGGCTGACCTCGCTGACGGTCGCGCTCTGCGCGACCCTGCTGCTGGTCCTCGTCGGGTACCCGATCGCCTACGCGATGGCGCGGGCGCCCAAGGCCTGGCAGCCTCTCCTCGTCGCCCTGATGGTGATCCCGTTCTGGACGAGCTTCCTGATCCGGGTCTATGCCTGGATCGCGATCCTGAAATCCGATGGGCTCCTCAACCAGGCGCTGATGGCGCTCGGGCTGGTACGTCAGCCGGTCGAGATCCTCAACACCCCGGCGGCGGTGATGATCGGGATGGTCTACGCCTACCTGCCCTTCATGGTTCTGCCGCTCTACGCGGTGCTGGAGCGCCTCGACCGCGGGCTCATCGAGGCCGCCCGCGACCTCGGGGCGAGCCGGCTCGCCGCCTTCCGGACCGTGACCCTGCCGCTGTCGTGGCCCGGTCTCGTCGCCGGGGCGCTCCTGTGCTTCATCCCGATCACCGGCGAGTTCATCATCCCGGACCTGCTCGGCGGCACCGACACCCTGATGCTCGGGCGGGTCCTGTGGAGCGAGTTCTTCTCCAACCGCGACTGGCCGCTCGCCTCAAGCGTCGCGGTGGTGCTGCTCGTGATCGTCGCCGGCCCGGTGGTGCTGTTTCGCGAGGCCGAGGCGCGCCGGCTGGAGCGCCCCTGAGATGCAGCGCGCCCATCCCCTCGCCTGGGCCGCGCTCGCCCTCGGGCTGGCCTTCCTGTACGGGCCGATCCTGCTCCTCGTCGTCTACTCGTTCAACGCCTCGCGCCTCGTCACGGTCTGGGCCGGGTTCTCGACCCGCTGGTACGCCGGCCTCCTCGACAACGGCCCGCTGGTCGATTCCGCCCTCGTCACCCTGAAGGTCGCCTTCGCCTCGGCGAGCCTCGCGGCCGTGCTCGGCACGCTGGCGGCGCTGGCGCTGGACGGGCGCCGGCGCTTTCCCGGCCGGCCGCTGCTCACCGGCCTCGTCTACGCCCCGATGGTGATGCCGGAGGTGATCACCGGCCTGTCCCTGCTGCTGCTGTTCGTGGGCCTCGGCATTCCGCGCGGCTTCTGGACCATCGTGATCGCGCACGCGACCTTCACGCTCTGCTTCGTTGCCGTCGTGGTGCAGGCCCGCCTGCGCCTCCTCGACCGCGCGCTCCTCGACGCCGCCGCGGATCTCGGCGCCGCGCCCGTCACGGTCTTCCGCACCGTGACCCTGCCGCTGATCGCGCCCGCGGTGATCGCCGGCTTCCTCCTCGCCTTCACCCTCTCGATGGACGACCTCGTGATCGCGAGCTTCGTCTCGGGGCCGGGCGCCACCACCCTGCCGATGCGCCTCTACAGCCAGGTCCGCCTCGGCGTGACCCCGGAGATCAACGCGATCTCGACCCTGCTGATCGGGGCGGTGAGCCTGGCGGTGCTGGGGGCGTCCGTGCTGACGGCGCGGCGGGGGCGGTGATCGTCACCTGAAACGGCCCCGATCCTGCAAAGCCCCTCCGGACGGCGTTTCCGCCGCCCACCGGAACCCGGAGCTTCGCGCATGGATGTCGGCGTGTTCATCCCGATCGGCAACAACGGCTGGCTGATCTCGGAAGCGGCCCCGCAATACAAGCCGAGCTTTGCCCTCAACAAGGCGATCGTGCAGAAGGCGGAAGGGTACGGGCTCGATTTCGCCCTCTCGATGATCAAGCTGCACGGCTTCGGCGGCAAGACCGAGTTCTGGGACTACAACCTCGAATCATTCACGCTGATGGCGGGCCTCGCGGCGGTGACCGAGCGGATCAGGCTCTTCGCCTCGACCGCGGTGCTGACCCTGCCGCCGGCCCTCGTCGCCCGGATGGCGACCACGATCGACTCGATCGCCCCCGGCCGGTTCGGGGTGAACGTCGTCTCGGGCTGGCAGAAGGCCGAGTACGCCCAGATGGGCCTGTGGCCCGGCGACGACTATTTCGGCTACCGCTACGATTATTCCACCGAATACGTCCGGGTGATGAAGGAGCTGTGGGAGACCGGCACCTCGGACTTCCAGGGCGCGCATTTCCGGATGGAGGGCTGCATGATGAAGCCCGCACCCTCCAGCCCGATCCCGATCGTCGCCGCCGGCCAGAGCGGGCGCGGCATGGAATTCGCCGCCACATACGCCGATTACAACTTCGTGCTGGGCACCGGCCTCAACACGCCAACGGCCTGCGCGCCGACCTGCGCCCGGCTGATCGAGGCCGCCGCCAGGACCGGGCGCGACGTCGGCTCCTACGTCCTGATGATGGTGATCGCCGACGAGACCGACGCGGCGGCCGAAGCCCGCTGGATGGCCTACCGCCAGGGCGCCGACGTCCAGGCGCTCGCCTGGATGCTCGACCAGAGCAACCAGGACAAGAACGCCTCCGCCGATTCGACCGCGACCTGGATGAACCTCCCCGAGGGCGCGGTGAACTTCAACATGGGCACGCTGGTCGGCTCCTATGCGAACGTGGCGCGGATGCTCGACGAGGCGGCGACAGTGCCGGGGGTGAAGGGCATCATGCTGACCTTCGACGATTTCCTCGACGGCCTCGACGCCTTCGGGACAAAGATCCAGCCCCTGATGGCCTGCCGGCAGGACCGTTTGGAGGTCGCCGCGTGACGGTCTCCGACGCGCTCATCGCCCGCACCATCCTGGCCGGCACGGTCGGGGAGGCGGCCCCGGCCCGGGACCTGCCCTCGTCCTGGGAGCGGGACGCCCCCGAACCGGCCCATGCCGAGCGGCGCCTGCGGCAGGCCGCCGAGGCGACCGGGGAGGGGGCACCTGTCATGCCGCCCCTGCCGGCGGTGGAGGACGGGCCGCTGCACGGCCTCGGGATCGGCGCGCTCCAGGCCGCCTTCGCGGCGGGGACGACCGATCCGGTGGCGCTCCTGGCGGCGCTTCAGGCGCGCATCGACCGCCACCCCTCCGGGCGCGACGCGGTGCTGGCCCCGGTCCCGGGCGCGCGCGACGCGGCCGAGGCGAGCGCCCGGCGGATCCGGGCCGGGGAGGCCCGTCCCCTCGACGGCATCCCGTTCGGCATCAAGGACATCATCGACTGCGCCGGCGCGCCGGTGACCTGCGGCTCGCGCCTCACCGGCGACCGGGTGGCGGCGGCCGACGCGACCGTGGTGGCCCGCCTGCGCGCGGCGGGCGCGATTCCCCTCGCGATGCTTGCCACCACCGAATTCGCCTGCGGCTCGGCCCACAACCCGCGCTACGGCGCGGTCGCCAATCCGTGGGACCGGACGCGCTGGACCGGCGGCTCCTCGACCGGCTCCGGCGCCGCGCTCGCCGCCCGGCTGATGCCGCTGGCGCTCGGCACCGACACGGGCGGCTCGATCCGGGTGCCGGCGGCCTGGTGCGGCATCACCGGCCTCAAACCCACCCGCGGGCTGGTGCCGCGCACCGGCGTCGCGCCCCTGTCCTGGACCCTCGACCATGTCGGCCCGATGGCCCGCTCGGCCGCGGACCTCGCCCGGGTGATGCCCTGGATCGCCGGCCCCGACGGCGCCGACCCGCATGCCGCCGGCCGCTACGACGCCACCCGCGCCCGGGACCTTCCGGGCCTGCGCGTCGGCGTGCCGGAGGGCTGGTTCACGGCGATGCAGGACGACGCGGTGCTCGCCGCCTGGGAGGCGATGCTGCGGGTGCTGGAGCGCCACGGCGCCCGCCTCGTGCCGGTCGATCTCGGCCCTGTCGCGACCGCCCACCAGGACGGCTACACGATCGTGATGGCGGAACTCGCCGCGCTCCAGGAGCCCGATTTCGACCGCGCCGCGGCCCTCGATCCCGGCACCCGCGCCCGGCTGGAGCAGGGCCGGCTCTTCACCGCCGCCGATTATCTGCGGGCGCTCCGCCGCCGGCCCGTGGTGCTGGCGCAGGTGCTCGATGCGCTCGCCGATGTCGACGTGCTGGTGACCCCGGGCCTCGGCGGCGAGGCGCCGTCCCTCGACACCCTGACGGTGGCGGTGAACGGCGCGGCCCACCCGCTCCAGGCGGTGCTGCCGCGCAACACCATGCTGTTCGACTATACGGGCCTGCCCGCCCTGATGCTGCCGACCGGCTTCGGGCGGAACGGGCTGCCGGTCGCCGCGCAGGTGGTGGGCAAGCCCTACGACGACGCCCTGTGCCTGGGGCTCGGGGCGGTGTTTCAGCGGGAGACGGGGCACCATCTCGCGGCGCCGCCGGGGTGACCGCTCACCGTCCGAGGGTCGTCTCTGCCGCCGCGACGAGCCACGCCGCCATGGCGGGGGCGACCGTGTCGGCCTGATCGCGCCAGCGCGCCACCTGGATCTTCGAGGAGGGCCGCATCTCCGCCACCCGCACCAGCCGGGTCAGACGGCGGCGCCGGAGCGCATCGGCGACGAGGAGCGAGCGCGCGAGGACGATGCCGTTGCCGTCCTGCGCCGCCTGCAAGGCCGCGCCGATATCGCGAAAGCGCATCGCGGGCGGGTTGTCCCCGTCAGCGCCGAGCCACGTCGCCCAGGACCATTCGTTGCCGATGCCGTCGGCGGCCCGCCCCTTGCCGAGCCGCGGCAGCCGGCGCCAATCGTCATCCTGACGGGAACGGCGCAGCACGGGCGCGACGACCGGAAAGACGCTCTCGGCCGGAAAGGCCACCTCGCACCGGTGGCTCGCCTGCGCCTCGCACGGGATCCAGAGCAGCGCCAGGTCGGTCTCCTCCGGCACCGTGCCCGGCTTGCCGTCCCAGGGACTGCTTTCCCGGGTCGTCACCTCGATCGCGACGGCCGGAAAGGCCGCGGCCAGATCGGGTAGGCGCGGCGAGAGCCACCAGGCGAGCAGGGCGTTGCTGACCCCGATCCGGAACGGCCGCGAGGCCCGCTCGCCCGCGACCCGCTCCCGCAGCCCCGCCAGCGTCCCGAGCAGTGGGGCGACGTCCCGCGCCAGGCGCTCGCCCGCCGGCGTCGGCCGCAGGCCCGGGTTCAGCCGCTCCAGCAGCGGGGTGCCGAAATACTCTTCCAAGGCCCGCAACCGGTGGCTGACGGCGCTCTGGGTCAGGCCGAGCTCGGCGGCGGCCCGCGTCACGCTCCCGTGCCGCAGCACGGCATCGAACGCTACGAGGCCGGGGAAGGGAGGCAATCGGTGCATCGGCATCTCCCATCACCCCGACGATGACTGCGCGTCCATGAAACGGGCTCATCGGCGCCGCCGCAACTCTCATTTGCCTTGATCCCGCAGAGTCGCGCTGATCGCGGCCATGATCCTCACCGACGATCCTTCCGTCACCTGGGACCGGCGCGCCCGCCTCACCGCGGGCGTGCTCGGCCTGGGCGCCTTCCTGACCCAGTTCGACGTGACGGCGCTCGTCGTCGTCATGCCGGCGATCGGGCGCGACCTCGGCCTCGGCATGCCGGGCCTCGCCTGGGTCGTCGATGCCTACAGCCTCGCCTTCACGGCCGCCCTGCTGGCCGCCGGTGCCCTGGCGGATCGCCACGGCCGGCGCCGCATCCTGCTGCTCGGGAACGGGCTGTTCGCCGCCGCGTCCGTCGCCTGCGCCCTCGCCGGGACCGCGCCCGCTTTGTGCGTCGCCCGCGCCGCGCAGGGTATCGGCGCGGCCTTCCTGATCACCGGGGCCATCGCGTCGATCGCCGGCAGCTTCCCGGATCCCGTCCTGCGGGCCCGCGCCCTGGCCGTCATCGGGATCCTGTCGGGCGTCGCGATGGCGCTCGGCCCGACCCTGGGCGGCCTGCTCGCCGCCTGGCTCGGCTGGCCCGCGATCTTCCTCGCCAACATCCTGCCCTGCGGACTAATCGCGCGCGCCGTGCCCCGCTTCGTCGGCGAAGGCCGGAGGGAGGCGGGGCACCCGGTCGACTGGGCTGGATTGCTGGTTCTCACCGGCGCGCTCGGTCTCGCGGTCGAGGGCGTCCTGCAGGCCCAGGCCGCTCCGTCGATGGGCCTGACCGGCGTCGCGGCCGGCCTCGCGCTCGCGATCGCCTTCGCGCGCCGGCAGCGCCGACGGGTGCATCCGCTGATCGATCCGTCCCTCGCGTCGGATCGTGCCGTGAAGGCCGTCATCGTCCTGCTGCTGGCGATCTCGGCCGGCTACTGGGCGGTCCTGGTCTCCCTTCCGGCCTTCCTGATGGCGGCCTTCGGGATCGGCGCGCAGGAGGCCGGACTTGCGCTGCTCGCGGCGACGCTGCCGATGCTGGTGCTGCCCCCGCTGGGCGGCCGCATGGTCCGGCAGGTCGGCTGGCGGCGCGCGTTCGGGAGCGCGCTGGGATTGATCACCATCGGGAACGCGATCCTGACCGGTACGGCGATCACCGGCTCCCCAATCGGCGCCCTCGCCGGCATGACGGCCATCGGCGCCGGGGCGGCGCTCGCCCATTCCCAGCTCACGGGGGCCATCGTGGCGCTGGCTCCCCCCGGGGCGGCCGGCATGGCCTCGGCCCTCACGATGGTGGCGCGTCAGGGCGGGTTCGCGCTCGGCGTGGCGGCGCTCGGGGTCCTGGCGCCGACGAGTCCGGGCGGCGCCGGATACGCCCCTACCTTCGCCTTCGCGGCCACCGCGGGCCTGATCGGGCTCTGCGCCTGCGGCGCGCTGCCGGGGGGTTCCGATCGGCCGCGGTGAGGCGTCACGCCGGCTGCGCGGCAGCGCGCCTCAATACTCCCACTCCGCCCCCACGCCCACCGCCGTGCGTCCGTCGGCGCCGGCCTCGCCCTTCACCTTGATCCGTCCGGTCACGTCGTAGGTGATGGTCGCCTCGGTATCCTCCGGGCGGGCGCCGGCGCGCACGCCGACGCTCACCCGGTCGCCGAGCGACCGCGACAGGCCGACCGCGGCGCCGCCCTTCGCTCCGGCCTGGATGTCGAGGCTGTCGAGGCCGAGGCCCTTGCGGGCGCTCTCGAACACGTCGGGCCCGCCGGCGCCGCCGGAGAGCTGGGCGACGGCCTGGGCGAGCTGCAGCGCCTGGAACGGGGAGAGGCCGCCCGACGCCTTCTTGAACAGCAGGCGCGACAGGACCTCGTCCTGCGGCAGGGGCGGCTCGGAGGTCAGCGAGAAGTCGGGCTGGTTGGCCGGGCCGGTGACGGCGATCTTGGCGGTGACGTCGCCGGCCTGGGACTGGGCCTGGAAGTCGAGCTCCGGCGCCGTCAGGTCGCCCGCGAAGGTCAGGCGGCCGCGGGTGAAGTCGAGGCGCTGGCCGACGATCTGGATCCGGCCGCGGCGCATCGCGAAGGCGCCGTTCGCCACCGGCGCCGCCGAGGTGCCGGTGAGGCGCAGGGAGCCGCCGAGCTCCGCGTCGATGCCGCGGCCCCGCACGGTGATGCGGCCGGGCGCGTTCAGCGTCAGGTCGAGGGCGGCGAGGAAGGGCGGCGCCTTGCGGCCGCGCCGCGCCGCCGCGGCGCGCTTGGCCCGCGCGTCGAGGCGGGCGCGCATCTGCGGCGGGGTGTTGACGTGGCGGATGCCGGGGAGGGGCTGCACCGTCGCGGGCAGGCGGTCGGGCACCGAGACGTCGAGGGAGACGACGTCGACCTGGCCGCTCACCCGCGGGGTGCGGGCGAGCGGCCCGGTGAGCGACAGGTTGAGGCCGGAGACGAGGGTCATCAGCGGGCTCGCGACCAGCTCGGCCCGGTCGGCCCGGATGGTCAGGTTGCCGGGGAAGCCGGCGGCCGGCTCGACCGCGACGCGGCCCTGGACCTGGAGCGTGCCGCCGTTGCGCGTCGCCGCGGTCAGGCGCTCGATCACCAGGCTATCGCCGCGGCCGGCGACCCGGCCCTGGATGTCGGTGAGGCGCACGCCGTTCAGCGGATCGGTGAAGCTGCCGCCGGTGAGAACCGCCGAGCCGTCGATCCGCGGGGCCTGGAGCGTGCCGGCGACGCCGGCATCGAGGGCGACCCGGCCGGTCACCCGCTGGCCGCCCGTCGCCAGCAGGGTGTTGGCCAAAGCCGCGTCGAGGGCGCCGCGGATGCGCAGGGCGAGGGAACCGCCGGGCTCGACCGGCACCGAGCCGGAGAGCGCGAGCTGTACGCCCTTGCCCGCCGTCACCGTGCCGTCGAGGCCGGCGCGGCCATCCTCGATCCGGCCCGCGGCTCGGGCGTCGATCGGCGGCAGGCCGGCGGAGCGGGTCTCGGGGGTCACGAGGCGCGACACGCTCACGGCATAGCGCCCCTCCGGGCTCCCGGCCGGGCCGGTGAGCGCGGCCTCGCCGTCGAGGGTGCCCGAGAGCGCGAGGCTCGGCGCGGCGATGCGGGCGAGCGACAGCGGCACGGCCTTGAGGCCGAGGCGCAGATCGAGGCGCTTGCCCAACGTCCCGTCGAGGCTGGCCCGGCCGGCGCCGGCCGCGAGGGCGAGCCCGGAGACGGTCACGCCGTCGTCGCCGAAGGTGATCCGGGCCGGACCGGCGAGCGCCAGCCGGTCGGACCCGCGGATGGCGGAGAGGCGCGCGAGGTCGAGACGCGGGTGATCGGCCGGAACAAGCCGGGCGGCGCCGTCGAGGGCGAAGCCCCGGGCCCGGGCCTGGAGCAGGAGGTCGCTGCCGTCGGAGGCGGGCTTGGCGTCGAGGCGGATCGCCTCGATCGTCTCCGAGCCGGCGACGAGCCGGTCGGCGTTGAGCCTGCCCGAGACCCGCGGGCTCGCCCACAGGTCGGTGCCGGCGAGGTCCGCGTCGAGGCGCGAGAGCGCCAGGGAGGCGGCGCGCACGCCCTCGCCGGTCGCCCGCATCCGGGCATCCTGGCGGCCGCCGGCGCGGCTCAGGGTGATGGCGGCGTCGAGGCGGCCGGAGAGGCGGGTGAGCGCCAGGGCCGAGAGGTCGTCGAGATTGCCGGCCTTCAGCGCCACCTCGCCCTCGGCGAGGCGCGAGGCCGGATCGACGGCGGCGTTGCCCGTGAGCGCGACCGAGCCGAGTCCGAAGCTGAGCCGGTCGAGCAGCCAGTCGGCGCCGCGTCGGGCGAGGTGGAGATCGCCGGTGAGCGGCTTGCCGTCGACCCGGCCGGCGAGGGTGACCGTCCCGTCGAGGGCGCCGGTGGCGTCGGTCACGCTCGCCCTGGCGGCGAGGTCGCGGACCGGCCGGCCCATGGCGCGGGCCTCCGGCGCCGCGAGCGTCAGGGCGAGGTCCGGGTGCTCCAGCGAGCCGGTGAGGCGGGCATCGAGCCCGGCCTTGCCGGCGAGCTCGGGGTCGAGGGTGGCGAGGTCGGACAGATCGATCCGGCCGGCCATGTCGGCCTTGGCCTCGGTGGCGCGGCCGTCGAGCGTCGCGGTGAGGGCCTGCGCGGTGAGCCGCGCGGCCTGGACGGCGTAGCCGTCGGGCAGCCGCGTCAGGCGGCCGGAAAAGCGCAGGTCGCGGCCCAGGGTCCGGTCGAGGGCGGGGGTGCCGAGAAACAATTTCTCGGTGCTCGCCTCGACATCGGCGGTGACGCCGGCCCGCCCCGGATCGCCGGAGAGCAGCGCCTTGGCGGCGACGCGGCCACCCAGCGGCCGCCCGGCCGCCAGCGAGAACGCCGCGAGGTCGGGGAGTTCCGCCGTGAGCGTGCCCGCCACCACGTCGCGGCCGATCCGGCCGGTATAGCGGGCCTGCGCGGTCGGGGCCTCGATCGTCACCGCGTCGAGATCGGCGACGCCGTTCGGGTCGAGGCGGCCGACGAGGCGGAACGACGCCTTGGGGCCGACCGCGCGGCGCAAGGCGGGATCGGCGAGGTGGAGGCCGTCGACCTCGGCCTCGGCGGCGAGCCGGAACGACTGGCCCTCCTGCGTGCGGGGCAGGGGCGCGACCGTGAGGTCGGCGCTGGCGCGGCCGAGGCGGCTGCCCGCGGCAGAGAGGCCGGCGGCCTTCAGGGTGCCGCGCAGGGCGGGCGCATCGAGGGGCCCTTTGAGGCTCGCGTCGAGCATCAGGGATTCGAGGGTCGACTCGCCGGCCTTGGTGACGCCGCCCTCGGTCGGCAGCGCCCGGGCCTGGAGGGTCAGGTCGGCGGTGCGGGCGGCGTCGACGGCGCCGGCCAGCGCCAGCCGGGCGGTGCGCGAGGTGAGGTCGAACCGGTCGACCCGCACCGCCCCGTCATCGGCGAAGCGCAGCGCCCCGTCGAGCCGGGTGGTGCCGGAGAAGACCGCCGCGAGCGGGCCGGGCATCAACCCCTCGACCCGCGAGGCGAGGTCGAGGGTCATGCGGCGCTCGGGACCCGCCCGGTCGATGCGGGCGCGGCCGTCGGCGCCGATGCCGTCGCCGGCCTTGAAGGCCAGGGTGGCGTTCCAGGCGTCGAGGGGGCCGGAGCCTTCGAGGTCGAGGGTGACCGGCGGCAGGCCGGGCAGGTTCATCAGCCGCGCCGCGAGGCCGCCCGCCGGCTCGTCCTGGGCGACCTTGAGGTCGAGGCGCGCGGTGTCCGGCACGTAGGCGAGCTTGAGGGTGAGGGTGCCGGGCTTGTCGAGCCGGCGCAGGCCGAAGCCGAGATCGAGGCCCTCGCGCGGGTCGCCGAGGGTGGCCTGGCCGGCCCCGGCGATGCGGGCGGCCTCGCCGAGGACCGGCTCGCCCAGGACGAGGTCGGTGAGGGCGAAGGCCTTCACCACCACCTTGACCGGCAGGTCGGGCAGCAGCGCCTCCTTGTCCTGCGCGGGCGGGCGGGACGAGGGCACGGGCCGGCGCAGCACCTCGATCCGGCCGATCTCGAGCCGGTCGATCTCCAGGCGGCGCGACAGCAGCGCCGTGCGCCGCCAGATCAGCCGCGCCTTGTCGAGGCGCAGCCAGACGCCGTCGCGGTCGGCGATGGCGACGTCCCGGATGGTGGCGTCGGAGGAGAGCGCCCCGTCGACGGCACCGATCGAGACCCGCGAGGTCGGGGTCGAGAGGGCGCGGGACAGGAGGTCGCCGAGGATCGTGGTCTCGCCCTCGGCCGCCTCGCCGATGGCGGCGTGGCCGAGCCAGGCGAGGCCCAGCAGAACGACGGCGAAGGCGGCGGTGAGGAGGCGGTATGCTGCCCCGCCCTTTCCCGGACGACGAGAGCGAAGCGACAGGAGATCCGGGAACCAGGGGAGATGTGCCGCGAAGCGGCTCCTGATGCTGCATCCTTGCAGGCAGGCGGACGCTTCGCGACTTTTCATGCTGGATCCCGGATCTCCTTCCGCTGACGCTTCAGTCGTCCGGGAAAGGGGGGAGGCGGACAAGTCCCGCGCACGTCCTCGCAGCTGCATCATCAGAACGCCTGACCGAGGCTGATGTAGAGGGCGACCGGCGGCTGCTTGAGCTGCTTGTCGGGATTGAGCGGCACCGCGAGATCGACCCGGATCGGGCCGATGCCGGTGTAGTAGCGAAGGCCCAGGCCCGCCGCGATGCGGATGCGCTCGTCGAAATCCGGCAGGGTGCCGGCGAACGCCGTGCCGGCATCGACGAAGGGCACGATGCCGATCGTGTCGGTGATCTTGATCCGGCCCTCGACCGAGCCTTCGAGCAGCGAGCGCCCGCCGATCGGCAGCTGGTAGGGACCGATCGGCCCGACGGTGCGGTACGAGTAGCCGCGGATCGAGCCGCCGCCGCCGGCAAAGAAGCGCAGGGAGGCCGGCACGTCGGCGAGGTTCGCGCCGCTGATCGAGCCGAAGCCGAGGCGCGCGGCGAGGATATAGCGGCCCTCGTCGTCGAAGGAATAGTAGGTCGAGCCCTGCGCCTTGGCGAGGAGCAGGTCCGGGCTGCCGCCGAGGCCCGCATAGGGCGTGAGCGAAGCGGTGACGCGAAAGCCCTTCGTCGGGTCGAGCAGGCTGTCGGTCGAATCGTAGGTGACGCCGGCATTCAGCCCGAGGAGGCCATAATCGACTTTGCCCAGCGCGTCCCGGTCCGAGCCGAAGCGGCCGTCGAGCCCAACCTGGGCCGAGAAGGCGTCGGCGAAGCGGCGCCGGATCGCCACCGTGCCGCCGGTCGCGTCGCTGAGATAGGATTGCTGCACCTCGCGGCCGACGAAGGCGCTGGCCAGGAGGTCGTTGCGGGTGCCGAACAGGGCGGGCTTGACGAAGGTGGCGGCGAGCCGGCCGCCGAGCCCGTTGGTCTCGATGCCCGCGAGCTTGCGGCGCCGGGCGTAATAGTCGGTGCCGAGGCCGAGATAGGACAGGTCGGCGTCGATCCGCAGGGTCTCGCCGCCGCCGAACAGGTTGCGGTCGGCCCAGTAGGCGCGCACGCCCGGCCCGTCGACGGTGGAGTAGCGCGCCGAGACGCCGACGATGTGGCGCGCCCGCTCCGTCACGTCGACGAAGACCGGCAGCGTGCCGTCGGGATCGAGCGCCGTGCCCTCGCGCACCCGCACGCCGCCCAGCGCCTCGATCCGCGAGACCGAGCGGCGGATGTCGGAGAGCGCCTGGGGCGAGTAGGGATCGCCCGGCTCCGCATAGATGAAGGAGCGCACCACCGCCGGGTCGAGGGTCTTGGTGCCCCGCACCGTCACCGTGCCGAGCGCCGCCTTCGGCCCCGGATCGATCACGAAGGTGACGTCCATGACGTGGGCGGTGTCGTCGACCACCGGCTCGCGCCGCACCACCTTGGCGAAGGGGTGCCCCTCGCGGCGGAACTGGTCGACCAGGGCCGCCTCGCGGGCGAGCACCGCGGCGGAGCGGGCCGGCACCTCGCCGTCGATGCGGGTCAGGCGCTCCGGCACCGCCTCGGGGCCGAACGGCACGCCCGAGGGATCGAGCACCGTGATCCGGCGCAGGTGGTAGAGCGGGCCCTGGTCGACGGCGATCCGCACGGCGACGAGGCTGCGGTTGCGCGCGGCCTCGGCGGCCCGCACGGCGCGGAGCGCGGCCGCATCGCCGCCCAGCACCACGTCCTCGATGCGGAAGGTCGCCGTGCCGGCATAGTAGCCGAAGCCCGACAGCGCGGCGACGATCCGCGGCGCGTCGGCCTCGGCCCGGTGCAGCAGGCCCTCGCCGTCGGGCGGCGCGTCGTTGCGCAGGCGGTAGAGGCCGGACGTGTCCTTGAGCGCCTGGAGCAGGTCCTCGTCCTCGACGCCCTGGAAGCGGACGGCATAGGGCAGGGCGGCCGGGCTCGGGGCCGGCGGCGCCTCCTCGGCGCCGAACAGCCCGAACAGGTCGAAGGCCCGGGCGGGCTCCGACGTCCCGAGGCCGAGGGCGAGAGCGAGCCCCGCCGCTCCGGCGCGACCCACTCCGCGACGACACCTGGACGGGCGCCCCTGTGAAGCGCCACGACGTTCGACCCGACTCCGCATGCCCCCCGGCCGTGCTGCCGGCGCCGCCCGACGGGACGGTGCCGAAAAAAAACCCATTCACGCCCGCGGCGCGCCCGATTGAAAACCCGCCCGTGGAATGCCACGATCGGCAGGTCACTCCCTCCGCAATACGGCCTTCCGCAACGGCTCCCTGCCCCAAGGACCACATCCGAGGGTCGGGGGAATTCGTGTCCAAACCGTGTCCGTCGCCGGGCATGATCCCGGGACAAGCTAGAGCATAAGCGGGCCGAAGGGGAGGCGACGGGCCTCGAAACCGTGGCGGCGGATGACACGGCGCCCTGCGCCAACCCGCGCTGGGCACGACAGGATCGCCGGTGCCCGCGGCGCGCGGTCGCGCCCGCCCCCGGGCCGGCCGGCGCGTTGAGCGGGTCCGTGCCATCCCCATTGTCCACAGGGCCGACCGCCATGCTCCCCGTCGTGTTCCATCCGGCCTACGAGGCGCCGCTGCCGGAGGGGCACCGCTTCCCGATGGGCAAGTACGGGCGCCTCGCCGAGACTCTCCGCGAGCGCGGCCTCGTGCCCGGGGGCTTCGTGACGCCCGAGCCCGCGGGCCCGGAGCTGATCCGGCTCGCCCACGACGCGACCTACGTCGAGCAGGTGATCACCGCGACCGTGCCCCGGGCGATCGAGCGGGCGATCGGCCTGCCGGTCGACGACGGGGTGGCGCGCCGCTCGCTGGCCTCGGCGGGCGGCACCCTGCTCGCCGCCCGGCTGGCCCTCGCGGGCGGGCTCGCCGGCAGCACCGCGGGGGGCAGCCATCACGGAAGGCGGGCGGCGGGCGGCGGCTTCTGCGTCTTCAACGACGTCGCGGTGGCGGCGCTCGCGCTCAAGCGCGAGGGCACGATCCGCCGGGCGCTCGTCCTCGACCTCGACGTGCACCAGGGCGACGGCACCGCCGACTGCCTGACGCACGAACCCGACCTGTTCACCTTCTCGATGCATGCCGAGAAGAACTACCCCACCGACAAGGTGCCGGGGGACCTGGATGTCGGCCTGCCCGACGGGATGGGCGACGACGACTACCTGGCGGCGCTCGCCCGCCACGTGCCGCGCCTCCTCGACGATCTTCGGCCCGACCTCGTGTTCTACAATGCCGGCGTCGACCCCCACCGCGACGACCGCCTCGGCCGGCTGGCGCTCACCGACGACGGCCTGCGCCGGCGCGAAGCCTATGTCGTCGGCGAGGTGCGTCGGCGCGGCATCCCCCTCGCGGCGGTGATCGGCGGCGGCTACGCCACCGACGTCGCGGCGCTGGCCGCCCGCCACGCCCTGGTGTTCGAGGCGATGGCCGAGCGGGCGTGACGGAGGGCACGAGCGCGTCCGGCTTCGGAACGGCCGAGGCTGTTCGGCCGTTGATGCCCCGAGACCGCAACGTCAGACCACTCGGAGGACACGATGAGCCTGATCGGCCGAATCGTCACCAAGATCCTGGGCAACGACGATCCCCGCATCCGCCCGGACGGACGCAGCCCCTACGACGACCGGGTCGCCTACAACGATTCGGGCAACCTCGTCGGCCGCCTGGTGACCAAGATCCTGCGTCGCTGACGCAACGGGCGTCGCTGACGCAACGGGCGTCGCTGACGCAACGAGCGTCGCTGACGCAACGGGCACCGTCAGCGACGCACCACGCCGTATGACTCCCAACGACACCCCCGCCGGCCCCGGCGGGGGTGTCGCCGTTTGGTACGGGCACGATCGGTTAGCGGAAAATCCACCATCGTGCGTTTTCGCACTTGCGAAGGGCGATCCCGTCGCTATCTTGTGCAGTGCACGGTCGCGATGGCGTCGCGGCCCTGCAGCCCTCTTTGGGCGTTTCCTCCCTAGACTTCGGGCCGCCTCGCAAGGGCGGCCTTTTTTTTCTTGGGGCATCGAACGCCCGCCGCGACCCTGCCGCGACCGGGAGGGAGTGACGTCAGGCAGGGGCGAGATGGCGGCGTTGCGCCCGCGCCACCCGCGCCGCCGCCCGGGCCGCCCGGGTCCGCGGCTCCGCCACGGCCTCGCCGGCCAGGATGCGCCGCTTGAGCGCCACGAGATCCGGATCGCCGAAGCGCGCCAGCAGCGCCTCGAACGCCGCGTGGCGCGCGCGATCGTAGCCAGTCCCGTCGAGCGGATGGGGCGGGTGCAGGTGGATCACCGGCGCGAGGCCCGGCGGGATCGGCGCCGTCGCGGCGTGGAGCCGGCCGAGACGCAGGAGCTTGTCGAACCAGAGCGCCCGCGGACCCGGATGGGCGTCCGGCAGCACGACCTCGATGCGGTCGCGGCCGCTCTGCGCCACCAGCACGGCGCCGAACCCCGGCAGGGCGGCCCAGAGGGCGGCATCGGCCGGTCGGCCGCAGGCGGCGCGCAGCCGCGGGACGGCCTTCCCCCGAACCCGGGCGAGCAGCCGGGCCTGGCGCAGGGTCAGGCCGAGGCAGAACAGTACCGCGTCGCGATCCTCGGCCCGCGCCGCCGCCCCGTCGGGGCCGATCTCGCTCACCGCCGGGGCAGGGCAGGGCGGCAGGAGGCGGAGCGGCCGGCACAGGGCGAGGGCCTGGCTCCAGGACCCGCCGCCGAGCGCGGTCTCGTAGGCGACCGGCACGAGGGTGTCGGCCTCCCCCAGCACCAGGGCGCCGCGGGGCGTGACGAGGCCGGGCCGTCCGCCGCAGGGCGGGAATGCGGGCTCGCCGGGAGCACGCCGGAAGGTGGCGCCCGCCCCGTAGCCGCCGAGGCTCCAGCCCGCGGCGGGCTCGGCCAGCGCCCGGTCGAGCACGGCCCGCAGGCCGGCAGGATCCGACAAAGGGTCTTCCCCGCCTTGAGCGCAACGCAGCAAACCGCTACCTCTTCGCGGGCAGGGGGCGCCCGCCCGGGTCGAGAATCGCACATCGTGTCGGAACCGTCGCCGTCGCTCGCCGATCCGGATCCCGCGCTCGCCCGCAAGCGGGTCAGCGTCCGCGGACGGCTGCGGAACTACTTCTTCACCGGCGTGATCGTCGCCGGCCCGCTCGCGATCACGATCTACATCACCTGGTGGTGCATCAGCCTGATCGACGGCTGGGTCAAGCCGCTGGTGCCCTCGGCCTACCTGCCGGACCATTACCTGCCCTTCAGCGTGCCGGGCCTCGGCCTCGTCATCGCCTTCGTGGCGCTGACCACGCTCGGCGCGCTCACCGCCAACCTCGTCGGGCGCTCCGTGGTGGAATTCGGCGAGGTGCTGCTCGCCCGCACGCCGGTGATCTCGGGCCTCTATCGCGGCCTGCGCCAGGTCTTCGAGACGCTGTTTTCCACCAGCGGCACCTCGTTCCGCACCGTCGGCCTGGTCGAGTTCCCGGTGAAGGGCACCTGGTCGATCGTGTTCCTGTCGGCCCCGGCGGGGCCCGACGTGCAGAATGCCCTCGGCTCCGGGTACGACCATGTCGGCGTGTTCCTGCCCTGCGCCCCGAACCCGACCACCGGCTTCTTCTTCTACCTGCCCCGCGCCGAGGTGATCGAATTGTCGATCAGCGTCGACGACGCCGCCAAGCTCGTCATGTCGGCGGGCGTGATCCAGCCCGAGGACCCGCAGAGCCGGCTCCAGGCGATGGCGGCGGGCCTGCGCGTCGCCCAGGTCGGGCCGATTCAGGCCGGGTCTTCTGCGGCGATGCCGGCCCGGGACCGCCTGGACGCCTGACCCGCCGCTCGCCGCCATCGCGCCGATCCCGCCCCGGCGAGCGCGACCCGGACGGGGCGGCCGATGCCCCCGTGGCGGGGCGACGGATCTGAAGTGCACAGCGGCGCCAGGGGAAGGGCGGCACGGCCCCCGCACGGGCGATCGTGCCGCGGCGCCGGTCGGGCGGGTCTCGCTTCCGCCCGGCGCGAACAATGCTATGGGACCGGCTCGGGCGTCGGCCCGACTCGGCCCCCAAGCCGTCGATCGTCCCATCGTCGCGCCCAACGCTCGTCGCCCGGCACCGGCGGGTCTTGCGCCCACCTTCGTCCCACCCGTCGCTCCGGCCCCGATCGCGGCCCCGTGCGACCGCCCGCCCGACAGACAGGATCGTCCCGCCCCCGTGACCGACCATGCATCGAACCCCGCCGCGTCCAGCCGGGCCGGGGCCGGGACCTCTCGGCCCGACGTCGCGGCCCTCGCCCGCGAGGTCGCCCGCCACTGCGCGGCCTACCGCGATCCCGTTCCGCGGCTGGCGCTCCGGCAGGTCGCCAACACCCTGCTGCCCTACCTCGCCCTCTGCGCCCTGATGCTGTGGGCGGCCGCGAACGGCTTCGAGCCCTGGGTGCTGCCGCTCGCCGTGCCGGCCGGCGGTCTCCTGGTGCGGCTGTTCATCATCCAGCACGATTGCGGGCACGGCTCGTTCCTGCCCTCCCGCGCCGCCAACGACCGGCTCGGCCGGGGCTTGAGCCTCCTGACGGTGACGCCCTACGACAGCTGGAAGCGGGCGCATGCCCTCCACCACGCTTCGACCGGCGACCTCAGCCGCCGCGGCACCGGCGACATCCACACGCTGACCGTGCGCGAATACCTGGCCCTGTCGCGCTGGCAGAGGCTGCGCTACCGGCTCTACCGCAACCCGTTCATCCTGATCGTCCTCGGCTCGCCGCTCAACTTCCTGGTCCTGCAGCGGTTTCCCTCCGGCGTCGGCCTGCCGTGGCGGACCGCGTGGCGGGACGTGCTCGCCCTCGACCTCGCGCTCGCCGCACTGGTGGCGCTGCTGGCGCTTGCCACCGGCGGGATCGGGCCGGTTTTGTGGGTGCTGCTGCCGGTCGTCAGCGTCGCCGCCTGGATCGGCGGCTGGCTGTTCTACGTCCAGCACCAGTACGAGGAGACGGTCTGGGAGGGGCCCGACTCCTGGGACTTCCACCGCGCGGCGCTCGGCGGCAGCTCCTACTACGTCCTGCCGCGGGTGCTGCAATGGTTCACCGGCAATGTCGGCCTGCACCACGTCCACCACGTCAACAGCCGCATCCCGAACTACCGCCTGCAGGAATGCCTCGACGGCCACGCGACGCTGGGCGAGGTCGGCCGCCTGACGCTCCGCGACAGCCTGCGCTGCCTCGGGCTCGCCCTGTGGGACGAGGAGGCGCGCAAGCTGATCGGGTTCTCGGGGCTGCGGGACGCGGCGGCGCAGGGAGCGTGATCGGGGGCGAGGCGAGGGGGCCTGGCCGGGCGCGACCCGGCCCGGCCTTGAGCGCCTAGGCCGTCTGGGCTAATCCTCCGCGCCGATGCGGCCTGGAGTGCCGTGCGGATCCCAGGGAGGCTCCATGCCCGTGCGTCTGATCGGTGGCGGACTCGTCGGACTCACCCTCGTCGCGGCAGGCACGGTGGCCGCCGCCGACACCCTGCCGACGCGCAAGGCCGGCCTGTGGGAGAGCAAGACCCTCTCGGCCGAGGGCAGCACGACGGCGCGCCAGTGCATTGACGACAAGACCGACCAGCTGGCGCAGGGCGCCCTCGGGGCCGGGCAATGCGCCAAGCGCGTCTTCACCAGGACGAGCACCGGCTATACCGGCGAGACCGAGTGCAAGATGGGGGCGATCTCGGCCTCCGGCACCAGCGTGATCACCGGCGACTTCGCCAGCAAGCTCCATCTCGACGTGGATACGACGCTCACCGGCATCCCCGGCATGAAGGAGCCGGTCCGGCGCAAGATGGCGATCGACGCCACCTATCTCGGCCCCTGCGAGGCGGGACAGAGCCCCGGGGACATCATTTTGCCGGACGGGAAGATCGTGAAGATGCCGCCGGGAGTGGGGCGGTAGGTCGCACGGAGTGTGCCGATGGGCACGCGGTCGTGCCCCCGATTGTCGACGTTCCTCGTGCGGCCAACCTTCGATCCCGCCCCCGGTCGTCGCGATCCGAGCGACGGCGATGCCGATGCGGGATGACCGGCGGGGAGAGGACGGATCATATGCTGCGACCGGGGCATGAGTCCGGAGCAGGCCGCCCCCGGCCGCTCGTCCTCGATCGTCGGACGACAGGACAAGTTCTTTCCCTGCGCTCTCGGCGGCATCTCGCGGCGTTCCAGCGGCCGTGGCACACCAGTTCTTCCCTTGCGCGGCACACCTCTCATGCCCTAAGGGAATGAATATCGAACACCGATTCCATATGAAGATACAACAACACTACGCGTCGCGACTCAAGTCCGGGTCTCCCGTCGAAGCACGATAGGCTCGCCGGAGCGGACTGGGCGCACGATGACCCGAGGCGGATATCGGGGGTTTGAGCGTGACCGATCGGATTCGGATCGGCTCGCCGCGCTCTCGGAGCAGGGGAGAGACGCTATGCTCCAGGCGAAACAACAGGGCCGCTGCGGGACCGCGACCCGTGGGCCTCGGTGCGGCGCGCGGCTGGTTCGCAACGATCGATGCTCCGTCCGCCCGACGGCGACCCGGGCGGTCTTGATGAGCCTGATCCTGGCCGCTTGGATCGGCGGACGGCCCGTTCTGGCTAGCCCGCCCCCGGATGCGCGCCAAGGAACTCAGCGCCGCTATCACGGAGTTTCAGACGCTCGCAGAGCGCACGCTCGAGGCCGGTGACCTGCCACGCTGGGCGGATCCCGAAGGCGCGCGCGTACTGGCCCGCGTGTGGGACCGGCAACGCATCCTCGGCACATCGCCCTACGTCGCCGCCGATGTACCTGTCCTGCTTGGAATCGTCGATCAATGGAATAAGATCAGCAAGACCTATTTGCTCTTTACCGCAAAGCCCGGCACTGTTCCGAACACCGCCGTCACCACGATCCGCTACCAGAACGAACTCGCGCGTGGGGTCGATGCCCTGATGCATGCGATGGCAGCGGTGGCAGAAGCCATCGTACCGTTCTGGGAGTCGCTACCGGATAAGGACCACACCACCGTGCGCCGCGCGGGCATCCAGAACATACGGGTCGGCTTGGTTCAAACCTTGCAGGAGGTGCTGACGACAATGCGACTTCAAAACTTTCACGCCGACAACCGCCGAATTCTAGCGCTTGCGATCGTGGAAACCGCCGGCATCATTAGCCGATCGCTATCCGAGGCGGATCGGACGGCCATGGCCGCGCAGGTGACGGCAACGATCCAAGCCCTGCCCGAAGAAGAGGGGGACTGGCTCATCCCGGCCCTCGCGCCGTTCTCGCAACCGGGCTGCACCGGACTTTGCGCGATCAACTGAGGCCGTGATCGTCCGCAGGGCGAGGCTTGCCCAAGATCATGGCTAAGCAGACTTGCGTTGGCAGGCCACACGGTACACGACACTGGCCGGGAACCGTGCAGCCAGGCTTCCATGACCCATTGCAAACCAACCCCTTTTTCCGGACGACTGAAGCGAAGCGGAAGGAGATCCGGAATCCAGCACGAAAAGCCGCGAAGCGTCTCATTGTCTGCGACTGTGCAACAGGTTGAGCCGCTTCGCGGTATGT
>NZ_JTHF01000199.1 GCF_001043895.1 Methylobacterium indicum | reverse complement strand
ACCCTCGTTTCGCCGGCGGCGACCGAGCGGGTGAGCAGCACCGGGTTCTCGGTGACGCCGGCCCGCAAGGAACCGCCGGCCCCGGCCATGAACAGGACCGTGCAGAGCGAGGGCTCGCAATTCTCGCCGATCCGGTCGACCACTTGGCGGACGGGGGCCGGCATCTCGGCCGGGACGGGCTTCAAATCGTCGTCGAGGACGAGCCAGAGGGCGTGTTCGCCGGTGGTCGAGGTCATCAGGAGCCGCAGGCCCGGCCAGGCGGTGGCGGGGTCGATCGCCTGGATGATCCCGAGCGGGTCGGCGATGTCGGTCCCGCCCCAGCCGATGCCGGGATTCGCCACCTGGAAGTAGCGCCCCGGCGTCGAGCGGCGGCCCTTCACCCGGATGCCGGCCGGGCGCATCCCCAGCACCTTGCCGGCCTGATGCTCGGTCAGCACGCCGGTGATGTGGTCGTCGACGACGATCACCTCGTCGGCGTGGCCGAGCCACTGCCGGGCGAAGATGCCGACCGTCGCCGAGCCGCAGCCGACCCGCATGCGCTGTTCCGGCACGCCGTCGACGATCGGGGCGTGGCCGGCCTGGACCACGACCTCGTGGCCGCCGTCGATCGTCATCGTCACCGCATCGCCGGAGCAGAGGCGGAGCAGCGTGTCGCAGGTGACGCTGCCTTCCTTCTTCGAGCCGCCGGTGAGGTGGCGCACGCCGCCGACCGACAGCATCTGCGAGCCGTATTCGGCGGTGGTGACGTGGCCGACCTCCTCGCCATTGACGCGGATCGCCGCGCGCTCGGGACCGAGATGGCGGTCGGTGTCGATCTTCACCTTCACGCCGCAATAGCTGAAGATGCCCTCGGTCACGACCGTGACGGTCTCGACGCCGTCATGCTCGCTCGCCACGATGAAGGGGGCGGGCTTGTAATCCGGGTAGGTGGTCCCGGCGCCGATGCCGGTGACGAAGGTGCGCGAGGGATCGAGCACGCGACCGTCCCATTCCGCCGCGCCGAACGGGACCAGCTTCTGGCCTGATTCCGCCGCATCGTGCAGCAGCACGACCGGATCGGTGCGCACGAGGTGCCCGTTCTCGTTGGCGTAGCGCGAGCAGGCGCCGGAGCGGCCGGGGCGGATGCGGCACAGGACCGGGCAGGCATCGCAGCGCACGATGCCGTCGGCCTCCGCCGCACCGAATTTCTTGGAGCGGGCTTCCGTGGAGAGGCTGTCGGCGCTCATGATCGGCTCTCCCTCGGGTCGTTCGCCGCGTCGTCACGGTAATAGCCCCGGCGCAGGTCGCGGGCGACGAGGGCGGGGTCGCGAGTCTCAGGGTTGCCGTAGCCGCCGCCGCCCGGCGTCATCACCTCGACCCGGTCGCCGGCTTTGATGGCGATGTTCTGGTCCTTGGAGAGGTGGAGCGGGACGATCGTCTCCCCGTCGCGGTGGATGCGCACCACGTTGGGCGCCCCGTCGCCGCCGCCGAGCACGCCCGGCGGGCCGAACCGGCCGTGATCCATCACGAAGGAGGCACGGGCCTCGCCGCGCAGCAATTCCACCTCGTAATGCACGCCGAAGCCGCCGCGATGGGCGCCGGCTCCCCCGGAGCCCTCGCGCAGCGCGAAGCGGCGGAAGAGGACGGGGTAGTATTGCTCCATCACCTCGACCGGCGCGGTCTTCGAGATGCCGATGGTCGAGCAGCCGTTGGACAGCCCGTCATGGGCGGCGTTGCCGCCATAGCCGCCGCCGGTGATCTGGTACATCACGTAAGAGGCATTCTTCGCCGGATCGAAGCCGCCCAGCGCGAAGTTGCCGGAAGTGCCGGCGGGCGCCGCCGTGACACGCTCGGGGATCGCCTGGACGAGGGCGAGGAACACCGCCTCCGCGATGCGCTGGCTCACCTCCGCGGCGCAGCCCGAGACGGGTTTCGGATAGCGCGCATCGAGGAAGGTGCCCTCGGGCCGATGGATCGTCAGCGGCTCGAAGGTGCCGGCATTGATCGGCACGTCCGGGAAGACGTGCTTCACCGCGAGGTAGACCGAGGAATAGGTCGTCGCCACCACCGAGTTCATCGGGCCGCGGCAGGGCGGCGAGGAGCCCGAGAAGTCGAAGGTCAGACCGTCGCCGGCCTTGGTCAGGTTAAGCGCGATGCGGAGCGGTTCGTTCACCACGCCGTCGGAATCGACGAAGGCCTCCGAGGTATAGGTGCCGTCCGGGATCTGGCGGATCTCGGCCCGCATCCGCTCGGCCGAACGGGCGCGGATCTCTCTGATTGCCGCGTCCAGGGTCTCGGGCCCGTACTTCGCCAGGAGGTCGGAGAGCCGGCTCTCGCCGACCATCAGCGCTGCGGCTTGCGCCTTGATGTCGCCGATGCGCTGATCGGCGACGCGGATGTTGGACGCGATGATCGAAAAGATCTCCTGGTCCATCGTGCCGCGCTTGAACAGCTTGACCGGCGGCAGGCGCAGGCCCTCCTGCTCGACCTCCGTGGCGTGGGCCGAGAACCCGCCCGGCACCATGCCGCCGATATCGGGCCAATGGCCGGTATTCTGCAACCAGCAGAAGAGTTTGCCCTCGACGAAGACGGGCTTGACGAACCGCACGTCCATCAGGTGCGTGCCGCCGAGATAGGGGTCGTTGACGATGTAGATGTCGCCGGGCTCCGGCGCCCCGACCCGGCCTTCGCGGATCAGCCGGATCAATTCGCCGGTCGAGTACTGCATCGTGCCGACGAAGACCGGCAGGCCGTATTCGCCCTGCGAGATCAGCGCGCCGGTGTCGCGGTCGTAGATCCCGTCCGAGCGGTCGTCGGCCTCGGCGATGACCGGCGAGAAGGCCGAGCGCGAGAAGGCGATGTCCATCTCGTTGCAGACCTGCTGCAACCCGGCCTGGATCACCGCGAGGGTGAGGGCGTCGAGCTGGGTCATACCCGGATCCTCAGGTTGCCGATGGCGTCGACCCGCGCGGTCGCGCCGGGCTCGATCACGGTGGTGGCGTCGATCTGCTGGATGACGGCCGGCCCGGCGATCTCGGCGCCGAGCGGCAGGGCCTCGCGGCTGTAGATCGCGGCCTCGTGCCAGGCGCCGCCGGCATAGACCGGGCGGGTGCCGAGACGTGCGCCCGCCAGATCGGTCCGGCCTGCCTCGTCGATCAGCGCCGCGAGAGGGAAGGGCCTGCGCCGCCCGATCACCGAGGTGACGAGGTTGACCACCACCGCCCGGATCTCCGGCAGCCGGACCTGGAAGCGGCGGAAGTAGGCCGCCTCGAACAGCTCTTGCAGCGTCGCGCGGTCGATGTCTGGGGAGGGCAGGGCGACGCGGATCAGGTGGGTCTGGCCGCGGAACTGCATGTCGGCACCGAAGGTGACCGTTGTCTCCTCGATCTCGGCCTGCTCCTCGGCGACCATCGCCAGGGCCTCCGCCGCCTGCTCCTCCAGGATGCTGCGCAGATTCGCCATGTCGAGCCCGTCGAGGGGCCGGTTGAGGGTCCGCACCCGGTCCTGGCGCAGATCCGCAACGAGGCAGCCGAGCGCGTTGGTGAGGCCGGGGCGGGCCGGCACCAGCACCTCCGGGATGCCGAGCTCGCGGGCGAGCGCCACGGCGTGGAGCGGCCCGGCGCCGCCGAAGGCGAAGAGCACGAAGTTGCGCGGATCGTAGCCGCGCGACAGCGACACCATGCGGATGGCCCCGGTCATGTGGACGTTGCCGAGGCGGATCACCGCTTCCGCCGCCTCCTCGACGCTCATCCCGAGCGGTCCGGCGAGGTCGCGGGCGAAAGCCTCCCGGATCGCCTCGATCGACACGCCGGCCCGCACGGCGGTGAGCCTTGCCGGATCGAGGCGGCCGAGCACCAGGTTGGCGTCGGTAATGGTCGGCCGCGTGCCGCCGCGGCCGTAGCCGATCGGACCCGGCTCGGAGCCGGCGCTCTCGGGGCCGACCTGGAGCATCCCGGCCCGGTTGACGGAGGCGATCGAGCCGCCGCCGGCCCCGACCGTGTGCACGTCGACCATCGGCAGGTGGATCGGCAGCCCGTAATCGATGGTCAGTTCGGCCGAGACCTCCGGTACGCCGCCGGCGATCAGCGCCACGTCGGTCGAGGTGCCGCCCATGTCGTACGTGACGGCGTTGGTGAGCCCCGACTGGGCCAGGGTCGCGGCGGCGGCCATCACGCCCGAGGCCGGACCCGACATCACGGTCTTGGCCGCCGCCTCGACCACCAGCCCCGCCGGCACGGTGCCGCCATTGCCGTTCATCACCAGCAGGTCGCGGGCGAAGCCTTGCGCCCGCAGCTCGTCCTGAAGGCGGCGGATGTAGCGGTCGAGGATCGGCTGCACCGCGGCGTTGACCGAGGCGGTGGTGCCGCGCTCGTATTCGCGGAACTCGGACAGGAGGGCGTGGCCGAGGGTGACGTAGGAATTCGGCCAGATCTCGCGGGCGATGGCGCCGGCGCGCAGCTCGTGCTCCGGGTTGGCATAGGCGTGCAGGAAATGGATCACCAGGGCCTCGCAGCCCTCCGCCAGCAGATCGCGCACGGCTTGCGCCACCGCCGCCTCGTCGAGGGGCGTGCGCACCGCGCCGTCGGCCATCACGCGTTCGGGGACCTCGCGGCGCCACTCGCGCGGGATCAGCGGCTCGAAGGTGCCGAACAGCCCGTAGGGCTTGGGCCGGGTGCGACGCCCGAGTTCGAGCACGTCGCGAAAGCCTTCGGTGGTGATGAGCCCGACCTTGGCGGTCTTGCGCTCCAGCACCGCGTTGGTGGTGGCGGTGGTGCCGTGGATGACGAGATCGAGAGCGGCGGGCGCCACCTCGGCGGCCCGGATCGCCGCCAGCACGCCCTCGGCCTGGTTGCGGACCGTCGTCGGCACCTTGGCGAGGCGCACGCGCACGCCCGAGGAATCCGCCTCCGTCAGGAGAAGGTCGGTGAAGGTGCCGCCGACATCGATGCCTGCCACGCGTCTCACGTCACACCTCGATCATTCGTCTACGAACGGTTTCGTTGGGGGCCGATGGGGGGCTGGCGCCGTTTCGACGCTCTACGCTTTGAAATCAGAACGCCTCTCCTCCCCCCTGTAGGGAGGAGCTGGAGGTGGGGGTGGTGTAGAAGGCACCGCTGAGGTCCATTCGGCACCACCCCCACCCCTGGCCCCTCCCCACAAGGGGGAGGGGAAAACCCGCGCCATACTCGGGCTTCTCGCTCCTCACACCGTCAGGTACGCCTCCCGCACCGCCTCGTCCGCCTCGAGCGCCGCCATCGTCCCCTCGAAATGGATCGCGCCCTTCTCGATCACGTAGGCCCGGTCCGAGACCGCACCGGCGAAGCTCAGGTTCTGCTCCGACAGCAGCACCGCGATGCCCTCGCGCTTCATCCTCAGCACCGCATCGGCCATCTGCTCGACGATGACCGGGGCCAGGCCCTCCGACGGTTCGTCGAGCAGCACCGCGTGGGGGTTGCCCATCAGGGTGCGGGCGATGGTGAGCATCTGCTGCTCGCCGCCCGACATCGCGGCGGCGCGGCGGCCCCGCATCTCGGCGAGGTTGGGGAAGATCGAGAAGAGCTTCTCGGGCGTCCAGGCCGCGCGGCCGTCGGCCGGCACCTTCCGGCCGACCTCCAGGTTCTCCATCACCGTGAGGTCGGTGAAGATGCGCCGCTCCTCCGGCACGTAGCCGAGGCCGAGGCGGGCGACGCGAAACGGCTCCCAGCCGGTGACCGCCCGGCCCTCGAACCACACCGTGCCGCCGGTCGGCGGCAGCACGCCCATGATCGCCTTGAGCGTCGTCGACTTGCCGGCGCCGTTGCGGCCCATCAGGGCCACGACCTCGCCTGGGCGCAGGCGCAGCGTCACGCCGAACAGCACCTGGGCCCGGCCGTAGGAGGCCGTGAGGCCGGAAACGTCGAGAAGCGCGTTCATGCCACCGCCTTCCGGCGCGCGCGCATCGCCGCCTCGGTGCCGGCCTCGCCGAGATAGACCTGCTTGACCCGCGGGTTGGCGCGGATCTCCTCCGGCGTGCCGGCGGCGATGATCTCGCCGCGCACCAGCACCAGCACCCGGTCGGCATGGGCGAAGACCGCCTCCATGTCGTGCTCGGTGTAGAGGACGCCGATGCGGTTGGTCCGCGCCACCTCGGCGGTCAGCGCCATGAGGCTCGATCGTTCCCGCGGCGCCATGCCGGCGGTGGGCTCGTCCATCAGCAGCAGCTTGGGCCGGGAGGCGAGGGCCACCGCGAGTTCGACCCGCTTCACGTCGCCATAGGCCAGTTCCGAGACCGGGCGCTCGGCGTCCGTCCGCATCCCGACCCCGGCGAGCAGGGACAACGCCTCGTCGCGGTAGAGGGCGCTGGCGTCCCGAAAGAGGCCGCGAGAGCGGCCGTGATGCGAGAGAAGCGCCATCTGGACGTTCTCGGCCACCGTCATCGACACGAAGGTCTGGGCGACCTGGAAGGTGCGCCCGACCCCCGCCTTCCAGATCGCGCGGGCCGGCAGGCCGGCGATCGAGGCGCCGTCGAGGGCGATGGTGCCGGAATCGGGCCTGAGCTGCCCGCCCACCATGTTGAAGGTGGTCGACTTGCCCGCGCCGTTCGGGCCGATGATCGCCAGCATCTCGCCGGCTTGAAGCGTGAACGACACGTCCTTGGCGGCGGCGACGCCGCCGAAGCGCTTCGTCAGGCCCTCGACGACGAGGAGCGTCATGCCGAGGCCTCCACGGTTTTCGGCGTCGCGGCGCGCCGTCCCCGCAGCGCCTCGGCGGCCCCGGCGAGCCCGCGCGGGAAGGCCAGCACGGTGGCGATGATCGCGATGCCGAGGAGCAGGCGCCAGAACTCGGTCAGCGGCATCACCGCGTCCTTCAGCGCGTGGAAGAAGGCGGCGCCGACGAGCGGGCCCATCACGGTCTGGATGCCGCCGACCAGCACCATCACCAGGAAGTCGATCGAGAGGGGGATGCCGGTGAGCGTCGGGTCGATCGAGCCCTTCATGAAGGCGTAGAGCCCGCCCGCGAGCCCGGCCGCGGCGCCGGCGAGCGTGAAGGCGAGCCAGCGATGGGTGCGCACGTCGAGCCCGATCGCCTCGGCCCGGGTGGCGGAATCGCGGGCCGCCCGCAAGGTGTAGCCGAAGGGCGCGTAGATCACCCGGCGCAAGAGGACGATCGCGGTGAGCGACAGGGCGGCGACGAGGTAGAAGTAGGTGCTGCGGCCCGACGCCCAGGAGGACGGCCAGACCCCGACGACGCCGTTGTCGCCCCCCGTCACCTCGACCCACTGGAAGCAGATGGCGTAGACGATCTGCCCGAAGGCGAGCGTCAGCATGGCGAGGTAGATGCCCGACAGCCGCACGATGAAGAAGCCGAACAGGGCCGCGCCGAGGCCGGCGGCAAACGGCGCGGCGACGAGGGCCAGCTCCATCGGCGCCTTGAACGGCCCGGTGACGAGGAGCCCGGCCGCGTAGGCGCCGATCCCGAAATAGGCCGCGTGCCCGAACGACACCAGCCCGCCGACCCCGACCAGGAATTGCAGCGAGAAGGCGGCGAGCGCGAAGATCAGGATCTCGGTCGCGACCTTCACCTTGTAGGCGTCGCCGACGAGCGGAACGGCCAGCAGGGCGAGGATGGCGAGGCATGCCAGCGCGGTTTCGGCCGGGCGGAAGCGGCGCAAGGCGGGAATTCCCTCGGGCGGCATCACCCGGCCGGACGCCGCCTCCGGACGGCCGAACAGGCCCCAGGGCTTGACCACCAGCACCACCGCCATCAGGGCGAAGACGAGGACCAGGGTCACCTTCGGGAAGATCAGGATGCCGAAGGCCTGGAGCTGGCCGATGATCAGCGCCGCCACGAAGGCGCCCGGCACCGAGCCCATCCCGCCGATCACCGTGACCACGAAGGCGTCGGTGATGACCGAGAGGTCCATATGGGCGTTCGCCGGGATGCGCGGGATCTGGAGCGCGCCGCCGAGCCCCGCGAGGCTGGCGCCGAGAAACAGCGTCAGGGTGAAGAGACGGGCCTGGTTGACGCCGAGCGCGCCGACCATCTCGCGGTCCTGGGTCGCGGCCCGGATCAGCACCCCGAAGCGGGTGCGGTGCATGAGGAGCCAGAGGAGCCCCAGCACCAGGGGACCGACCGCGATCAGCACCAGCTCGTAGGCGGGGAAGCGTTGCCCCAGGATCTCAACGCCGTGGCGGAGCGAGGGCGCCCGGGGGCCGGCGATGTCGACCGGGCCCCAGACCTTCAACACCAGATCCTCGACGATCAGCACGATGCCGAAGGTGGCGAGCAGCTGGAAGAGTTCCGGCACCCGGTAGATGCGGCGGAGCAGCAGGACCTCGACCGCGACGCCGATCAGCCCGACGAGGAGGGCCGAGAGCAGCACCCCGAGGAAGAACGCGGCCGGCGAATACGACAGGTCGAGGAGCCGCGGCACGATCGTGACCGCGATGTAGGCCCCCAGCATGTAGAACGAGCCGTGGGCGAAGTTCACGATCCGGGTGACGCCGAACACGATCGTCAGCCCGGAGGCGATGATGAACAGCGACGAGGCGCTGGCAAAGCCCGAGAGCGCCTGGATGACGAGGAAGGACGGGTCCATGGCCTTACGCTCCCGCGCGTTGTCGGGGGGTCAGGCCTTGCGGGCCGCCTTCACCTCGGCCTCGGGGAACAGGTAGTTCGCCCCGTCGGCGTAGCGCACGTTCTTCATCGTGCCCTGGCGGCCGTTCAGCGCCGTCTCGCCGATCCAGGCGCCCAGTGTCGATTGATGGTCGAGGGCCCGCATCGTCACCGGGCCGGCGATGGTCTGGGAGGTCAGGCCTTCCAGCGCCGCGATCATCGCCTCGGTCTCGGTCGAGCCGGCCTTCTCCAGCATGTCGCGGATCATGCCGACGACGACATAGCCCAAGAGCGAGCCCAGCCGCGGCGTGTCGTTGAACCGGGCCCGGTAGGCGGCGACGAATTCCTTGTGGCCGTTGGTGTCGATGGTCTCCCACGGATAGCCGGTGGTCACCCAGCCCTCCGGCGTCTCGTCGCCGAGCGGGATCATGTATTCCGGCTCGCCGGTGAGCAGGCTCGCCACCGTGCGCTTCTCGAACAGCCCGCGGGTGTTGCCCTCGCGCACGAAGGCGGTGAGGTCGGCCCCGAACAGCACGTTGAACAGCCCGTCGGCCTTCATCTGCGACAGGGCGCCGACGGTGGCGCCGGCATCGACCTTGCCGAGCGCCGGGAACTGCTCGCCCACCACCTCGAAGCCCGGCACGGCGGCGGCCATCAGCTTCTTGAAGTTGGCGGCGGCGGACTGGCCGTACTCGTAGTTCGGCGCCACGATCGCCCAGCGCTTGATGCCCCGGCCCTTGACCGCCTCCACCAGCATGCGGGTCTGCATGTAGGTGTTGGGCCGCACCCGGAAGGTGTAGCGATTGCCGCTGCCCATGGTGAGCGCGTCGGTCAGAGGCTCGGTGGCGAGGAAGAGCGCCTTGCGCTGGTTGGCGAAATCCGCCACCGCGAGCCCGACGTTGGACAGGAAGGTGCCGCACAGGAAGGCGACATTCTCGCGGGTCAGCAATTCCTCGGCGACCCGGGTCGCATCGCCGGGGGTCGAGCCGTCGTCGCGAAACACGATCTCGATCGGTCGGCCGCCGAGCGCCTTGATGCCGCCCGCCTTGTTGACGGCATCCTGCGCGAGCTGCATGGCGTTGCGGTAGGGGACCGCGAAGGCGGCCATGCGGCCGTAGGAGTTCAATTCGCCGATGCGGATCGGCCCGGAGCCTGGTTGCCCTTGCGCGACCGCCCGGGAGGCGGCGAGGCCGAGCGGTGCCGCGGCGAGCCCGCCGAGCAGGGTGCGGCGGGACAGAGGGCGGAACGTCTCGTCGCGGGTCGACATCGGGGCGAACCTCCGGCGGATCCTGCCGCGACTTTGCGCAGGCGGGATACAAACTCGTTCGTAGGCGAACGATACTGTGCCTGAGCCCGGAGGCAAGAGCCAATGCTGCAGAAAATCAGGGCGGCATCTGCCTTCGCCCTGAGCAGGGCGAAGGAGTCGCCCCCGCGCGGCAACGGCGCTCCGTCAGAAGCCGGCCTCGCGAGCGAGGCAGGCATCGAGGGCGCGCTCCCGCTCCGCCTCGATCATCGCGGCGGTCCAGGCTGCCTGCTCGATGCGGGCGGTCTCGGCGGCATCCTCGTCGCGTTCGTGGGTCGTCGCCATCTTGTCCTCCTCGTCCGGCGGTGTCGGCGGCGCCGACACAGGCTGATGAGAACAAAATAGGAACAAGCAGCGGGGCCGGCAAGCCGACGCGTCGGTGGAAAACGGGGACTTCGGGATACGGGGGACCTTGCGAAACCGAGGGACCTTGGCCGGTGCCCCGTGCGTTGCCGCCTCACGAGACCTCGGAAAAGGATACCGACCATGCGGACCACCCTCCTCGCCCTCGCCACGACCGTCGCGCTCACCGGTGCCGCTTCGGCGCAAACCGGCGTTCCTGGCTCGTCGGAGAACAACCTGAACAATCCCGCCAGCGTGAAGAGCAACGCCGAGAAGGGCATGCCCGAGCGCGACCTGACCACCGGCACCGTGGCGCCGGCCGCCCCGGGTACGATGGCGCCCGGCACGATGGCCCCCGGCGCCGCCCGCGCCGACGACCTGCCGAGCCACAGCGGCGGCAACGCTGCGGCCACGAGCCCGGCCAACCGGGCTCGCTGAGCCTCGATCCGACATCCGGGCCGGCTCCCCTGAGGGGCCGGCCCGTTCGCGGGTCGCGCGTCCTCGCGCCGATGCTGAGTGCCGCCGGGGCGTCGGGATACCCGTCAGCCCTTCGTCACCGCGACCCGACCGTCGTCGCTCGCGACGAAGCGGATCCCGGCCGTCCGCAGGGCGGCCAGAGTCTCGATGCGGGAGCCGGCCTTGCGCCTCGGCTCCGTTCAGCGATCGCGCGTACCGTCGAGAGCGACGGGCCGCTGGCGGCGGCGAGTTGCGCCATCGACCCGTCGAGCAGGCCGCGGTCCGCTTTCTCAGGTGACGGGCTTCCCCCTGCTCCAGGGCGTGCCGGACCTCACCATCGAGAGGGGGCTGACCTCGGCCGGAAACCCGTTCGAGGCGTCGATCGGGCAGTTCATTCCGGTCCGGCCGAGATGGTGCCCGGCCGGGTCCCGGAGCGGGACGCCACCGATCCGGAAGCGGCGGATCTCCCCGTCGGCGGGCCGTTCGCCGGCCGTCCCCTGGAAGCAGGTCTCCCGGGTGCGGACGCCCTTCGCCCGGTCGCGGAATGCCCCTCGCTCCTCCGGCACGACCATCGTGAACGGATCGGCGCGACTCTCGTGCAGGTCCAATCCAGGGACCAGCGCCATCTCGGACGAAAAAATCGCCGAAGCCATCCACCCCGACCGTGCAGGAGGTCGCATACGTCGCCCGGTGCAGAGCTTGCCGCTTTCGCTGCTCCCAACGATGCATCCATCTCAGCCGTTCACGTCGAGGGCGACGCCGCTCGGGGCGAGAGGACGTCCGTCCGGTAAGAGCCGGAGTTCGGACAGGTCCGAGAGACTGCGCAACTCGCCACTCGGCCGGATCATCCGGAGGAGGGCCCGCGGCAGCACGTGGCCTCGCAACGCGTCGCTCGGACTCGCGATCGGCCCCCGATCCCCCGGGTCCACGAGGTCGACGAAGAGGGCGTAGCTCGGCGTAACGGAACGCGGCGCGAGGCCGAGGAGCCGCGGGAATCCCGGCGACCAGCGCTGCTGGCCCGACGCGCAGGACCAATGCCAGGCGCCCGACAATCCGCCCGCGACAACGCGACGGATTCGACAAGAGCCGGAGACGAACGGCTCCGGGCGATGCTGCGGTCCTGCATCGTTCTACGCAAACGCAGAACGCTCCGAAGCGTGTCGCCGGCATGGCGTTCGATCGGATTGTCGATGAACGGCATTCTGACATCAAAATCATATGGCGATCGATTTAGCAATGATTATTACGTATATAGTATAATTAATGAAATATTTGATTCGACTTGCAGATCTTAAATCTAGTGCGTCGCTCCACGGCTGCGCAGCGGAACCCCGGGGTGCCGAAGGTACGCCCAGACCCGCACGTGAGAAAGGATCAGGGGGAACGCGATTCGCCGTTTCCTCAATCATCCTCGGTTCTGGATCCCGGGTTCCGCTGTCGCGGCCCCGGAATGACGTCGAGGATGTCAAATTCGTGGGATGCGACCCAGCAGGATGTGAGAAGCCATATCCAGCTCTAGCTAACCCATTTCCTGGATTTAGTCTCGCTTACACTCCACTCATCGGAGAAAAGAAACGGACCGAAATCAAGAATGAGCTGTTGGGAACGGTGAACACCGATTTCATATGCCATTCATCGCTAAATATCTCGTGTCATATTTCTACTTTCTATCATTTTAAATAAATACCGACATCCAATCCTCCGGAAAATGCCCTATGTCTTGACCACCGCGATGGTGCCGTCATCCATCGCGATGAACCGGATCCCGGCTCGGCGCAGGGCGTCGACGGCCTTGTGGCGGGACCGCGAGCTCCGGCCCTCGGCATCGTCCTCGAGACGGCGCACCGTCGAGAGCGACAATCCCCCGGCCTCGGCGAGAGTCGCCATCGACCAGTCCAGGAGGCCGCGGGCCGCCCGCAGATGGCGACCGCGCACGGCCTGCTCGAGGCCGAATCGCAGGGCGGCATCCTTGGGCGCCAGGATGCCGTGCACGGGCGCGCCGGATTCGTGGACCGGGTACTTCATGCCGGTCCAGCCGAGATAGTCGCCCGCCGCGTTCCAGGCCGGCGCGCCGACGAGGCGGAACCGCCATAGCTCGCCGTTGGCCAGGCGTTCGTGAGAGATGGCCTGGAAGCGCTGATGGTCGTCGTACATGGCCCAGCCGCGGTCGCGCAGGGCCGTGCGCGCCTCGGGCACGACCATCAGGAACGGGTCGGTCTCGATCTCCTCCAGGGACAGGCCGTGCACCTGCGCCACCTCGGCCGGGAACCGGTGAACGAGGTCGGGACCGAGCGAGTAGGTCGCCGTATAGGAGGTCAGGTAGAGGGCCCGGCGCCGACGCTGTTCGGCCTCCTGCAGGTGCCGGAGGCGCTCCCTGTCGCTGACATCGAGGGCGACGCCGCCGACCGAGAGCGGCCGGCCCTCCGGCGAGACGCGCAACTCGGACAGGATCGACAGGACGCGCAGCTCTCCGCTCGGCCGGATCACCCGGACGAGCGCCATCGGCACGACGTCGCCCTGGCGAATCTGGCCGGGGCTCGCCAGCCGCGCTCGGTCGTCCGGGTGCAGGAGGTCGATCAGAAGGTCGTAGCGGGATGCCGTGGTGAACGGGTCCAGACCCAGGAGCCGAAAGAATCCGGGCGACCAGCGCTGCTCATCCGACGCGAACGACCAGTGCCAGTTCCCCGCGAACCCGTATTCCTCGATCATGCGCAAGAACGTGTCGGAACACGATCTGAGATCGCCAGCATCCATACGCGCACGACCGCTTGAGATCACCCCGGCCGGGGAGAAACACAATTCCAACGGCCATAGGGTCGGCAGCCCCACGTGGTGTCAAGGCCGGTCGCGGGCGCGGGTTCGAGCCGCGCGGGAGGGTTCAGGCTCGGGTCCCGCCTTCCACCCGAGCCGCGGACAGCCGGGCGCGGTCGATCACCTGCTCGGGCGTCGGCGGGTTGGCCGGATGGTGGCTCAGGCAGAGCGGCGTGCGCAGCTTCGCCGGCTTCCCCGAGCCCTCCGTGGCGAAGTAGAATTCTCCCGCCCCGAGCCGGCCGATATCGGGAGCCGCGCCGCCGTTCGCCGCCATGATCTCCTGGGCCGCCGCGATGGTGGCAGGGGCGCTCTGGCGGCCGAAGAAATGGGTGGTGCAGTTCGACACGACCTGGTTGTGGATGCCTTTCGGCACCTGCGTCGCCACGATCATCCCGAGCCCGTACTTGCGGCCCTGCGCCACAAGCTTGATGCCGCTGCCGAGGCTCGGCGGCGTCCGGCCCGAGGGCAGGAAGGTCTGCGCCTCGTCCAGCACGTAGAGCCGGCCCCGGGGCGAGGGGTTCGCCTTGATCCAGCTAAACAGCGCCATCTGGAGCCGGTTGACGAAATCCTCCCGCGCCGCCTCCGAGGCGAGGCCCGACAGGTTGACGACGGAGATCCGGGTGCGGGCCGGATCGGGGCCGTGGAACAGGCGCGCGGGATCGAGCACCGCGCCCTCCACCCGCAAGAGCGGGTTGGTGGCGACCGCGGCGAGCAGCTGGTTCGCCATGTCGGCGGCGAGCTTCGTCGCGTTGCCGATCTGGCTGGTGCCGTCGGGCAGGTCGGCCAGCAGGTCGGTGAAGGCCGACAGCGTACCGCCGCCCCGGGCCGCGAACCCCCGCAAGGCGTCGGCCAGCACCCCGCGCTGGAGGGTTTTTCCCGCGCCCGCAAGCGGCCCGAGCGTCTCGGTCGCCATCTCGATCGCCTGCGCGCGCTCGTCGCGGTCCTCGCTCGCGGCGAGGTCCGGCATCACCGAGAGAAAGAGCGGGTTGCCGGCATGCACGCCCGGCGTCCACACCACCACCTCGGCCTGCCCGGCATAGAGCGCGGCCTTGCGGTCGTCCTCCGGGGCGAACCGGTCCGGCCGCTCCGGCCAGGCATCGCCGAGGCGCGAGAGGTCGTTGTTGGGATCGACGACGATCGCCGGGATGCCGGCGAGCGCCGCCTCCTCGACGAGGCGGCGCAGCAGCACGGTCTTGCCCGAGCCCGAACCGGCGATGATCGCGGTGTGGCGCGGCAAAAGCCGCAGCGGCAGCACGACGGGCGGCGCGTCGGGCGTCAGGCGGTGTCCGACCGGGATCGCGTCCGGGCTGGAACTCGGGGGCGGCACGAC